>CADDZM010000001.1 GCA_902812345.1 Chloroflexota bacterium
GGTTGGGCGGTTGCGAAACCAGCCATGTCCGAGCTTAAAACCAGACTGAAGATTAGTAAAAATGCAAAGGAAACCCTGATAATATCAAAAGAAGAAATTCCCCTGGAAGTTGGCTTAAAGGTTGCGTATGACAGTGCCATTACTGAGTTCTCCTGTTTGGTTTTAGGTCCGGTAGTGTAGAGGGGATATAAATTTAAATAAGCATCGTCTTAACATAACGCGCCATTCTAATTTACAACCTTTTTTTCTATAACGCAATAGAATTTTATGGTAAGTAAGGGCTATTTTTTTGGCCGGGACAGGGGATTTGGGCGGTTAAGGGGCGGTTATAAGCCCCTGTTTGATGGCGCTTTCGCGGCCAAGCAGGCCAAGCTGGATAATGTAGGCCGGGTCTTTTTGTTGAGGGAAGTAATCCATACGGCAACGCTCGAAATACTGGGTCATGGTTTTGTTACCAGTGGCGTCGTTTACTTCAAAAGGTTCGCTGATAGGGTAGCCGAGCAAAGCCAGCCCGCCGTTAGCGTCCCAGAAGGTTTTGAAGGGACCGCTCAGCGAATGACCCGTAGTGTCGAAATATTCGGCATTGGCTGGGACCGAAACGGTTTTACCGGCGCCGGCCAGCCGTTTGAAAGCCGGTTGGTCCGCTAAATCTTTAGCGGCGGCAGCGCCAATCAGGCGCGGTTGGACTTCCAGGCGGGTGCTGGCATACTCGGTATGGTATTCCAGGACTGCACGCTCGAAATACTGGACGGTCTGGCCGTTCTCCTGGAATTCCTCGCTTATCGGCATCCCGAAGATAGGCAAGCCGCCGTTGGCTTCCCAGTAATCTTTGAAAGCCCCGGCCAGGGTATGCCGGGCATCCTGGAAGTAGCGGATATTGGTATCGGTTGGTTTGGCGACCGGCTGGAAAGCGCCGACAGCCTTTGTTTTACCGGTGAGGCTGTTCGCCAGTTGCTGCGTGAAATCGAAATTCTGGACCACTATACCGGCGTCGCTATTCAGGATTTGCAAATCGTCGGTAGTCTTGAGGTTATATTTCCTGGATTCGACGACCAGCCGGTATGCGCCGGGCGGAAGGTTGGCGAACTGGTAGCGCCCGGTCTTGTCGGGGAAGCGCACGTCGCCCGGTTCGAGCGATACGGTCACATCAAGGGCGTCCGGCAGGCCACTGATTATACCGGTGAGGGTGGTATGGTGGCCGGGATAAAAACTGCCGTCGCGGGTCGCCAGGACGGCCCCAAAGACATCAACCTTGCCCCAGCCCATTTTGAAATTGTAAATGGAAGAGTCGGTCACTCCGCTTCCAGCCTGGCCGGCGCTGTCGGCCTGAAGCCCGGCTACCGGCGTTAAGGGGGTAGGCTTGACCAGGGGTCCGGCGGTCAGGGTTGGCGCGGCGGTAGGATTTATTTCCGGCACGGGCGTACTGGCCGGAACTGAGATGCCGGGTACGGCTATGGCGGTTCCTTCCAGGATATTGCGGACCTCACGGTTGGAAAGGTTCGGGTTAATCGAAAGCATCAGGGCAACGGCCCCACTTACAAAAGGGCAGGCCGAACTGGTCCCCGAACCGAGGGCATAATCCCGGTCGCTGGCCCAGTTCAGGCTTAAAATATTCTCGCCCGGCGCTACGACTGAAAGATACTGGCCGTAGGTCGAGAAAGAGGCTGGTTTGTCCTGGCTGTCCAAAGCCCCCACGGCAATGACGTTATCGAACGCGGCGGGGTAGGTAAATTCTTGCTTGCCTTTGTTGCCCGAAGCCGCCACCAGCACCAGCCCTAGGTTAAAGGCTTTCTCTATTTCGTCTTCCATTATCCGCGACCGGACCGGGCCGCCGGTACTCATATTGACAACCTGGACAGGCTGGGTGGTGGTGTAGGCCAGGCCCATTGAAAGAGTCGCGATACTGCCCCAGCTATCGTAATCAAGGACTTTGACCGAAAGCAGCCGCGAACCCCAGCTAACCCCGGCGATACCCAGGCCATTATTGGTCTGGGCGGCAGCTATCCCCGCGACATAAGTGCCGTGACCGTTATCGTCCCAGGCGAAGTCGTTGGCCGGTTCCGCGACAAAGTTGCGGCCCCGGTCGGTCATAATCTTGTCTTTTAAGTCGCTGTGCCCGTAGGCCAGGCCGGTATCGAGAAAAGCGATGGCGATATTACTGGTGCCGGTAGAAATATCCCAGGCTTCAGGCGCGTGGATGGTTCGCAGGGCCGGTTGTTGGTTCTGGGCGAAATAAGGGTCGTTGGGTTCGAGTGAGAGGCCGAAAATCGGGTAATCCGGCTCGACATAGCGGACAAGGTCTAACTCCTGGAAAGCAGCAACAGCCTCGTTGAGATTACTTTGGGGGTTAAGTTTCAGCCGCCAGGTGCCGAGTTCGGGGTCAATCGCGTCGGCAGCCCACACGCCGAACTTCTGGACGAGCGGTTGGGCGGCAGGCCAGGCTTTTTCGAACTGTTCTGCCGAAAGCCGCTGCCCGATAAGAGCGGACAAAGGTACCTCGTCCTGGCCGAAAGCGACCGGCTGGAGTGATTTTGCCAGTTCATTTTGAAAAATCTCGCCAAACGGTTCCTCGATACGGATTAAGAGTTCGCCGGGGATTGGGGCCGGGTTGGAGTTGTAGTCGGTCTGGGGAAGATGATAAACTTTGCCCTGCTGATTCGCAGAAGTAAATAAACCGTTCCCACCGGAGCTAAAAAAATTCCAGCACAGGGGAGCGATAAGCAAAAGCGATAGAGAGATTGAAAGGGTTAAGGCGCTGGGCCTGCGCGTACGGAGAGCCGGTTTTTGGCTCGCCTTTGACGCCTGGGTGGCTCGGCCTTTCGCCATGGGCTTGCCCCCTAACTTACAGCCTTAATGAAAATACTACTCATTAATGCAAATATACAATCTTTAAGTTGCCCTTGCAAGCTTTTATGGCCCTGGGCCAAAAGTTTAAGCAACTCCTAATCAGAGGTATTAATCCTGGACTTCGGGTTTGGGCTGAGTTATAGTTATGTCAACCCAGGAGAGAAAGGTTGCCAGGAACTCGCGCTGGTTATAGTAGGTCTGGTTGGGGTAATTGTCCTGCCCGGCTTTGAGGCCGACCGCGTCAATCCCCAGTCCGTTACAAAGAAAGAGGGCGCGAGGCAGGTGATAACCCTGGGTTACAAGAATAGCGCTATTGATAGCGAAGTTATGGCTGGCACGGTAGCAACTATCGTAGGTACGCAACCCGGCGCTGTCGGTGAGGATTTTTGTTTCAGGTACGCCGTTATTAATGGCGTAAGTACGCATCGCGCTGATTTCCAGGCTGGTTACTTCATCACCTGTCAGGAGGAGCCTTTCAACTTTCCTGGCCTTATAGAGGGCTATCGCGCCGTCCAACCGGTCCGATAGCATCCAACTCGGCGAGCCGTCGCGGTTAAGACCGGCCCCGAAGACAATCGCTACCGGGCGGGCCGGGATAGCCGGGACATCAGAATAAATTTTAGATTTGTTGGTAAATTTTATCAGCTCGACAATAACGAACGGGCTCAGGACCACGATCAGAACTAAAAGTAAGACCCCTAACAACCGTCTTATAAGGCGGGGGTTTCCGCGGCCAGGGCTAAAGGTAACCCGGCTGGGGACAGGTTTAACCCGGGAGAGCGTTTCGCGGCGATTAGCAACAGAGTGGTTGTATTCGTTAGATTTTACCGGGATAGTCCCGTTGTGACGATAACTTGAAGTTTGCCTTGATTGCATTCCTCTCCTTATAGTAGTATCTCCTGTCATCCGTGATTGGCGGGGTGGCTGGCGGTACAGGTTTGTATTATAACATGGGCGTGCTCAGCTTTAAAATCGCTTGTTAAAGTCAGGGCTTATTTATGGTATAATCTGTGACTTGTAAGGATTTTTTATAGAATACTCAGGAGGGAAAAGTTTTTTATGGTTTCGACCAGCGAAATTCGGCGCGGAATGACTATTGACCTGGATGGTCAATTGCTTAAAATTTTGGAATTTGATCACCAGAAGATTGGTCGGGGCAGCGCTCAGGTTAAAATTTCTTTCAAAAATTTGCGGACCGGCGCGAACACGGTCAATACCTTCCAGGCTGGCGCTAAATTCAATGACGTCCGTTTGGAGCGGGAAATAGACCAGTTCCAGTACCAGGATGGCGAAGAATTTCATTTCATGAATACTGAAACCTTCGACCAGGTTGTGCTGCGAGACGACCAGATCGGTGACGTTAAATATTACATCCGTGAAGGCGATACGGTTGATATTCTAACCTACAACGGCGAGCCTATTGACCTTGAAATCCCGCCTTCCGTGGTTCTCGAAGTGACCAATACCGAGCCGGGCATCAAGGGTGACACCGCCACCGGCGCTACCAAACACGCCATGACCGAAACCGGTCTGCGGGTGTCGGTTCCGCTATTTGTTAATACCGGCGACAAAGTGAAAGTTGATACCCGCACGGGTAAATACGTGGAGCGTGCCTAAGATGCCAATACCAGGTTCGCGATCTAACCGCCCTGGTGGTGGCGGCAGCCAGGAAAACCGTGGTTATCCCCGCCCGAAAGATGAGGGGTTCCAGACCGATAAACGCGCCTACTCGCAAGACCGGCGGCCCACTACTCCCGGCCCTGCCGAAGAGGGACCGGTTCCCCCCAAACCGGCTGCTGGCAGTTCCGGCGCTTTCACTACCCAGGAAGTACGCGACCTGGTGCAATTGGTTCTTGAGAACGATATTACCGAGCTGACGCTTGAGCGCGATAACGGGTCACAACGGCTGGTTATCAAGCGCGAACGGCCTGCCCCGGCCCCGGTGATGCTGCCCGGTCTACCGGCCCAGGCGGCGGGGTTGGCCCCGGCCCAGCTTCCCGAAGTGCCTGTCTCAATGTCGAATAACCCGGCCCCGGCGGCGGCTATCCCCGACCCCGGCGCGCCGCCCCAGGACTCCTTCCACAAAGTCGTCGCCCCGATGGTCGGCACCTTTTACCGCTCTCCCGACCCCAAGGAAGCGCCCTTTGTCCAGGAAGGCGATATGGTCGAGCGGGACCAGGTTATCGGCATCATCGAAGCGATGAAAATCATGAACGAAATCAAGAGCGATCACGGCGGGCGTTGCATGCGCGTTTCAGTTGAAAACGGCCAGCCGGTCGAGTACGGGCAGACCTTAATGCTGCTAGAACCGGCCTAAAAGAGCCTGGCTGCCGCAAAGGTTTGCTTCTAACGGCTGTCCTTGCTTAAAATAAAGGAGTGAAGTCGCTCTTTTAATCCGACATTCAACCGGAAGGTGACAGATGCCTTACGCAAAGGTAAATGACCTGGAAATTTATTACGAGCTGCACGGGCCGGAAGGCGCGGAGCTGCTCGTTTTATTTAACGGCGCTTTTGGAGTCGTGGGGAAAGATAGTGATTGGAGCAGCCAGCTAGAACGTTTAGCCCAGGAATACCGGGTGCTGGCGTTTGAACACCGGGGCCACGGTCGCACCCATAATCCGGTCGGGAAGTTTACGGACTACGCCGAACTGGCCGAGGACGCGGTTGGTCTGCTGCGCTCTTTGAATATCTCAAAAGCCATCCTCGCCGGGTTTAGCGACGGCGGAATAACCCTGCTCGAACTGGCCCGGCGGCACCCTGAGATGATCGTGAACATGGTCGTTGTTGGCACTAATTATTACAACGACGCGGACTGCCTGAAAGCTGTGGAAACGCTTACGCCGGAGAATATCGAGCAGAGTTACCCGGATTGGGCCTCCACCCTGCAAGAACAACACGGCAGCCAGGGGCCAGGTTACTGGAAAGAGTTAGCCCGCCAACTGCGGGAGATGTGGCTGAAATATCCCAACATTTCCCGGGAAGATTTGAGCCGGATAACAGTACCGGCCCTGGTAATGAGCGGGCAGTTTGACCATTTTGGCAGTATCCAGCAGACACTCGACATTCACCGTTCCATCAAAGGCAGTGAGGTTTGTATCGTGCCGGGCGCGTCGCACCCGGTGTTAAGCCAGCGTCCTGAAATTACAAGCCTGCTTATCCTGGATTACCTGGCCCGCCAGCGCAAGCACCGTATGCGAGCGCCGAAATAAAACCGGGCAAACAGTTTCTTAGTTTAACTTTCCTGGAATTTATCCCTCAAAACAAACAGTTATCCCAAACAATCGAAGTTTTAAACCGAAGTCCCAGGTATAATTTGGGAAAACCAGGGATAAATGGGGATAAATTGGGTAAAAAAGTGGAAAAGTAGGCATTAATGGGGATAACTCCAGCAAAAAATGGGGAAATTTTGGCTTAAATGGAAATTTATTCGGTAACAGAAGCACTGTATTATTTAAAGATAAAGCTGGATTGCGACGAGCATCTCAGTGATTTGTGGATGCAGGGCGAGGTTTCGGGGTGCAGTCCCACCTCCGGCGGCCACTACTTTTTCACGCTTAAAGACGGCACCGGGCAGATGTCGTGTGTCCTGTTCAGGCAAACCGCCTTACGGCAGAGCCATCTGCCGCGCAACGGTACGAACTATATTATGCATGGCCGCATGGATGTTTACGAATCCAACGGTAAATTACAGTTCTACGTGGACCAGATCCAACCGGCCGGGGTTGGCCGCCTGCACCTGGAATTTGAGGCTCTCAAACGACGGTTGGAGGCGGAGGGTCTTTTCGCGCCCGAACGCAAACGCCCGCTCCCGGCCCGGCCAAAAACCATCGGGATTGTAACTTCGCCGACCGCCGCCGCTTTCCAGGATATTTTAAATGTGCTGGGAAGGCGTTTTCCTCTCGCTCACCTGATTTTATCGCCGACCCAGGTGCAGGGCGATACCGCACCGCCTCAAATCGTGCGAGCCCTCGCCGCGCTTAACGAGCTTGAAGAAGTGGAAGTGATTATCGTCGCCAGGGGTGGCGGTTCGCTCGAAGATTTGTGGGCTTTCAACGACGAGCGGGTGGCGCGGGCCATTTTTGCCAGCCGTATCCCGGTCGTGACCGGCGTCGGCCACGAAATAGATTACACTATCGTGGATTATGTGTCGGATTTACGCGCCCCTACGCCAAGCGCTGCCGCCGAACTGGTCGCGCCGCACCTGGACGAACTGCGTGACGAAGTCCGTAACCTGGCCGACCGGGTCTATATCGCGCTTCAGGCTAAAGTGGACGAGGACAAGAACGAGCTTGAAAGCGTCAACCGCCGGTTATTGTTGTCGTCCCCGGTGGCAAGGATTGCGGCCATTCGCCGCCGCCTCACCGAGGTAAAGGAACGCAACGCCATGCAACTCGGCCATTCACTTGAACTGTGCCAGGCCCGCGTGAGTGCCGTTTCAAGCCGGCTCAAAGTGCTAAATCCCAACCAGATTCTCGAACGCGGTTATGCTATCGTCAGCCGCGAAAAGGATGGGCAGGTCGTTACCGACGCCAGGCAGGTCCGGGCCGGCGAGGACTTGCAGGTGCGGGTTAAGGGCGGCACTTTCGGGGTTAAGGCTGTAAAAGATGTCAATTAACGGAGAGTCTTCGCTAGTGCAAAAAACTTGATTGAGCTTTCTCGTGATTTTGGTAAGCCGCTAAATGAGTTTAAAGACTATACTGAAAGAAAAGGCCCGGTTTTAGCCGGGCTTTTAAAATTGTTTGGGGGAAATCCTTTAAGCATCAGGGTCAACCGGCAGGATAATATTAAAGCGGAGGCCGCCGCCCGAAGGTAAGTCGGCCCAGATTTGGCCCCGGTGCGCTTCTACAATTTTCTGGGTGATATAAAGACCGAACCCCGAACCTTTAATACCGGCGGCCTGGGCCTTCGCGGTTCTGAACTGGCGCTGGAACAAATTCTTTAGGTCGGCTTCTTCAACACCCATGCCGTAGTCGCGGACCTGCAAGAAGACCATATCACCGGGCAGGCTGCTCAACTTTACTTCAACAATTTTTTTCGTGCCGGGTGAATATTTTACGGCGTTATCCAGCAGGTTACGCACGACCTGACCCAGCCTCGTTTCATCTCCCCGGATAGTTAGTTCCGCCGGGATTTCCGTCTTAAAAGTGGCGTCAGGGGCCGCCGCTTTTTGTTCCGCCACGGTTGTCGAAATAAGCCGGGCCAGGTCCACTTCGGAGGGTTCCAGTACAAAATTGCCTGATTCGATGCGGCCTACATCGAGCAAAACATCCGTTAAATGACTGGCTTTGCGGACATCGTTCACCAGGTTATCCAGCATTGTTGCCAGTTCGGGGCTAACGTTTTCCCGTCTGGCGTGGCGGGTAGCCAGGTGCGCCCGGAGTTGAAGGGCCGTCAGAGGCTGGCGCAAATCGTGGGCGGCAATGGTTATGATGTCGTTAAGCGTGTTAATCTCGGCCTGTTTGGTGTGTCTTTCGGCCTCGGCTTCCATCTCATAGGCTACTAACTGTGAAAGCAAATTAAAAATCGTAACATTATTTTCGTTCAGGTTCGCGTCAAAAGGCACTACATCCAGGGCGCAAAGAACCCCAAAGTAGCGGCCATCCCGCAGCGTCAGAGGTACCGCGATATAATTTTCCACGTTATACATAGATACAGCTATATGAGTGCCGAATAAAGGATGAAGCTTAGCCTGGTTAATCATTACCGGGGCTCTGGTAGTGCGAACCACGTTGCAAAAAGTGGTTTCCACTTCAAGCTGGTCGCCCGGTTTGAGGCCAAAGTTAGCTTCATCCAGCACCGCGCAGCAGGTCCAGGATTCTTCGGTTACGCGGGCTACCAGGGAAATCCGCAGTCCTGTGGTATAGGCTAACACTCGTAAAATATGTTGAATAGCCTCGGTATGGCTTAGAAAGGCGATATCATCGCTCATCAAATCAGTTTCAATCATTAAACTTATCCCAGGTGAGGTGCAAAAGAGCCCATGGAAAATAATTGAACAGTAAAATTTCCGAGTTCCGAACTTAGTAGCATATTGTAACGCGAAAGGATTAAATAAACAATTGTTAAACATAACAAAAAGGCAACCCTGAGGCTGCCTTTTCTAATTTTTGCGCTAAAACTTTAGTTTACGCTTCAACCGGTTCGCCACCCTCAGCGTCGGGAGCGGGCAGAGCGCCTGCCGGACCCGCCGGTAAAGCAGCCATTTCGCTTTCCAGCGAAACCGGGATAAGCTTGAACTGGTCGTCTTCTGCGTCTATGATGACCTTGCTATGCGGCTGAATACTCTGGCTGAGGATACCCTCGGCCAGCCGGTCTTCAAGCTCGTTCTGGATAACGCGGCGTAACGGACGCGCCCCATACTGCTTGTCGTACCCCTTCTTGGCAATCAGGTCCATGGCCGGTTCGGTAATTTCCAGCGTGATGTCCTGCTCGATAAGCTGGACCTGGACCCGCTTGAGCAGCAAGTTTACAATCTGGCGAATCTCGGTCGAAGTCAACTGGTGGAAGACAATAATATCGTCAATACGGTTGAGGAACTCTGGCCGGAACATTCTTTTTAGTTCGTCCCGGACTTTGTTCTGCATGGCCGTGTAGTCGTTCGCAGCTTGCTTCGATTCGTCGGTATTGGTCTTGAAGCCCGGCCCCATACTGTTGCGGCTGATGAATTCCGCCCCAACGTTCGAGGTCATAATGATAATCGTGTTGCGGAAGTCCACCCGGCGGCCTTTGGCGTCGCTCAAATAGCCGTCTTCCAGGATTTGCAGCAACATGTTGAAGGCTTCGGGGTGGGCTTTCTCGATTTCGTCGAGCAGCACGACCGAGTAGCTCTTGCGGCGGACCGCTTCGGTTAACTGGCCGCCTTCTTCGTAGCCGATGTAGCCGGGAGGCGCACCTACCAGACGGCTGACGTTATGGCGTTCCATGAACTCGCTCATGTCTATTTTAATCAGCGACTGCTCGCTGCCAAACATGAACTCGGCCAGGGCTTTCGCCAGTTCAGTTTTACCGACACCGGTCGGACCCAGGAACATGAAGGAGCCAATCGGCCGTTTGGGGTCTTTAACACCCGCGCGGCTGCGCTGGACGGCCTTCGCGATTTTATCAATCGCTTCTTCCTGGCCGATGATGCGTTTGTGCAGTTCCTCGCGCATCTTAAGCAGGCGTTCGCTTTCCTCGCCCGCGATGCGCATTAGCGGAATGCCGGTCCACATCGAAACGATTTCAGCAATGTCTTCCTCGGTCACGTAAGGCTTTTCGCCTTCCTGCTGGTTCTCCCACTTGGATTCCATTTCGGTAATCCGTTCGCGGAGGCGGTCTTCGCGGTCCCGCAGGTCAGCCGCTAACTCGAACTGTTGGGCCGAGATAGCCGCTTCTTTTTCCTTGCGGATGCTGTCCAGCCCGCGCAGGGCTTCTTTCAGGGTTGGCGGACTGCTGCTCCGGTGCATGCGCACGCGGCTGGCGGACTCGTCAATCAGGTCAATGGCCTTGTCAGGCAGGAAGCGGTCGGTCACATAACGGGCCGCCAGTTCCGCCGCTGCTTTGAGAGCTTCATCGGTGATAATCAGGCGGTGGTGGTCTTCGTAGCGGCTCTTGATACCCCGTAGAATCTGGACGGTATCTTCAACGCTCGGCTCATCCACCTGGACCGGCTGGAAACGGCGTTCCAGGGCGGCGTCACGCTCGATATACTTGCGGTACTCGTCGAGGGTCGTCGCGCCGATAGTCTGCAACTCGCCGCGTGAAAGGGCCGGTTTGAGGATGTTAGCCGCGTCAACCGCGCCTTCCGCCGCGCCCGCCCCTACCAGGGTGTGCAATTCGTCAATAAAAAGGATAGCCCCGGTGTTTTTCACCTCGGCGACGACCTTTTTAAGGCGTTCTTCAAACTCACCGCGATACTTGGTCCCGGCGACGAGCGCGCCGATATCTAGAGCCAAAAGGCGTTTGTTGAGAAGGTTTTCCGGCACATCGCCGCTGACGATACGCTGGGCCAGACCTTCCACGATAGCGGTCTTGCCGACGCCCGGTTCCCCGATAAGGGCCGGGTTGTTCTTGGTACGGCGGGATAGAATCTGAACGACCCGCTCGATTTCTTTTTTACGGCCAATCACCGGGTCCAGCCGGTCCTGGCGGGCCTGTTCGGTCAAGTCCACGCCCATAGCGTCCACAAAAGGCGTGGCGCTGGACTGTTTGGGCTGGCTGCTGTAGGTGCTCTGGTTGAGAACCTGAATAACCTGCTGGCGGACCTTTTCAAGGCTGACGCCCAGGCTTTCAAGCACGCCCGCGGCGATGCCTTCTCCTTCGCGGACAAGTCCGAGGAGTAAATGTTCGGTTCCGATATAGTGGTGGTTGAGGCGTCGCGCTTCGTCAACGGCCAGTTCTATAACTTTTTTAGCGCGTGGCGTCAGACCGATTTCGCCCATTACGGCGCGGTCACCACGACCGATAATAAATTCAACGGCGGAGCGGACTTTGTGAAGTTCTACCCCCAGATTATTGAGGACGCGGGCCGCAACTCCATCACCCTCGCGCACCAGACCGAGCAACAGGTGTTCGGTGCCGATATAATTGTGGTTGAAGCGTTGGGCTTCTTCCTGGGCCAGCGTCAGGACCTTGCGAGCCCGTTCAGTAAATTTTTCGAACCTATCTGACATAGATTTCTCTCCCACTAGAGTTAACAGGCAATTTTGCCCTGCCTTCCGCCTTGCTAAGGCCTAGCACAAGCAAACGAATGAATCCAGTTATTGAGATTTGTTTTTCAAAAAGTGTCCAGCTTTTTGCGATTAAAAAGGCTTTCTACTGTAGAACTTGGCTTTACTTTGAGAATTTCTAAATGGCTGTGTTTACTATAGAAAGAGGCTAAAAGGAAAAATGGTGTTGGCCCTTTTCCACTCCTGGAACAAGCCCTTTGCTTCAATCAACATCGGTTAAAGTGTTCTTAAGGCTTATTTCAGGTATTGTACCACAACTGTAAACAAACTTCCGGGCTGCTTTGTTAGTAAAGTGTTAGAAACAAATCATCTTTGGAAACAGAGTATGGTGCAAATCACCCGGTTTGCCAGGAGGCCTTGCTCCTTTATTTTCTCGCAAGAAACGTTCCTTTACCAGAGGCTAATAGGTGTTTTCGTCTGCTACTTTAGGCCCTTTTTTTTGTGCTTACCGCCGGGCATCCTTCTGGCGCAAGCCGCTCTTTTATTAAAACGGCCAAACGGTGGAAAGGTTAATTGCCATTTTGGTCAATAGTCTGCTTAACCCGCTGGCGCGTTTCTTCCAGTTCGACATTCAGGCTTTTAAGTACCCCGGCGGCGATGCCTTCACCCTCAGCCACCAGGCCCAAAAGAAGGTGTTCCGGGCCGATATAATCACAGTTCATTAGTCGCGCTTGGTCAAAGGTCAACTCGATAACTGTTCTGGCACGTGGCGTTAAGCCGATTTCGCCCATTACGGCGCGGTCGCCACGACCGATAATAAACTCGACGGCGGAGCGGATTTTTAGAAGCGGCACACCCATATCGGTTAAGATTTGCGCGGCCATGCTGGTATCGTCCCGCGTCAGGCCGAGCAAGATATGTTCGGTGCCTATGAAGCGCTGATTGTGGCGTTGGGCTTCTTCCTGCGCTCGCGTCAGAACTTTGCGAGCGCTTTCGTTATATTTTTCGAACCTGTCTGGAAATTTGTTGAGTCTGTCTGGCATAAGTTCCCCTTTCTTTAGTTCACTCTCCTTGCACTTTCCTTATTGATTCAAGTATACCTCGCTTATAAAATTATGAAACATATTACAGGATATTGACATATCAAAATGACGTGCTAAAATTACAGCACGTAATAAAAATGCTTTACGTGTTGTAAAAGTAGTATACCAAGAATTGGAAAGAGAATTTGGCCGACCTGACAAAAGACACCGAAGAATTGCCGATTTTGCCGAACGATGTACCGGTAACGATGCCTGAATTGCCCTTGCGCCTGACGATTAACACGTTTGAGCAATTCAAGGCAATAAGTGACCCGATGCGGATGCGAATTTTACGCATTATCCAGCATCAACCGGCGACCGCAAAGCAACTGGCCGACCGCCTGGAGGCAACGCCTGGGGCCATCGGCCATCACCTGAACGTGCTTGAAACGGCAGGACTGGCCCAGGTGGTAGCTTTGCGGGTAACACGAGGCATTATCGCCCGGTACTACACCCGGACAGCCCGGGTTTTTATATACGAAATGCCCCAGGAGTTTTTTGAGCCGGGTACGGTTAGCCTTGAGTTTTTGACCGATGCCCGTGACGAACTGGCCGACGCTACCCTGGACTATAAGGAAGACACTACCGTTTATAGCGGCTTTCCGCACGCCCGGCTTTCCAAAGAAAGAGCAGACGAGTTCTCGGCCCGGTTGCAAAACCTGGCCGACGAATTTTTGCAAGAGCCGGACGACCCGGAGGGCGAAGTTTACGGGCTGTCTATAGCCTTGTTTAAAGCCCCGGCCTGGCAGACTCTAATCAAAGATAAAGATAAAGAAGAATAAAAAGAAGAATAATTTGACTTTCACTTTCGAACCGGAAAACCTTCAGGATATAAGAAAACCCATAATAAGTGTTTCAACTGAAAGTCCTGAATAAGTAACGCAGTAGCAATTTAACCGGAATTCCCCGGTCCTGTTTGTAAAATGGGGGTTTATTTATGCATGCAAAATTTACCGGTCTCTGGCGGCACCCCGACTTTCTAAAACTCTGGTCGGGTGAAACTATTTCTCTTTTCGGGACGCAGATAACAGCCCTGGCCCTGCCGCTCACCGCCGCCCTGGTCCTGAAGGTAAGCCCGGCGGAGATGGGTTTCCTGGCTACGGTGGAATTTTTGCCGTTTTTATTTTTGAGCCTGTTCGCCGGGGTTTGGGTGGATCGCCTGACCCGCCGCCCTATCCTCATTATTGCCGATATCGGGCGGGGTATATTGCTCGGAACGATACAGGCCGCTTTCTTCCTGAACGTTCTAAGTATCGAACTGCTCTATGTGGTCGGCCTTTTAACCGGGGTAATGACGGTCTTTTTCGACTTAGCCTATATGTCGTATCTCCCGGCCCTGATCGAGCGGGGCCAGCTTGTCGAGGGTAACGGCAAGCTGGAAATCAGCCGTTCGACAGCTCAGATAAGTGGACCGGGCCTTGCGGGGGCGCTGGTCCAGCTTGTATCTGGTCCGGTGGCGATACTGCTAGACGCTATTTCTTATTTCGTCTCGGCTTTATTTATCGGCCTGATTAAAAAGCCGGAAGTCAAGGAGGTGCGTCCTTTCACCCACAAGAAAAGTATCTGGCGCGAGATTGGTGAGGGACTGGGTGTAGTCTTTGGCAATCCTATTTTACGCTCAATCGCGGCGTGTACCGGAACCAATAATTTTTTCAGTAATATTCTTATGGTCGTCTTTACCCTGTATATGGTTAACGAATTGCGGCTCGAACCGGCCGTTATTGGACTTATTTTTGCAATTAGCAGCATCGGTTCGTTAGTGGGAGCTTTTGGAGCCAACCGGGCCGCCCTACGCTTTGGCCTTGGTTGGGCTATCATCGGTTCGTCAGCCATAAGTTTTATAGATTTACTAATTCCGCTAACCGGCCCTGGCAGCCCGCTGACCATTCCGTTTTTAATTGTGGCTTTATTTTTAGCTACTTTAGGTTCTACTGTTTACAACATCAACCAGGTCAGTTTGCGGCAGGCGATTACACCCGACCGCCTGCAAGGCCGCATGAACGCCAGCATGCGCTTTGTGGTCTGGGGCACTATCCCGGTCGGCTCTTTGATTGGTGGTTTTTTAGGGCAAACCTTCGGCCTGCGCGCCACCCTCTTAATCGGCGCGTTAGGCGTGTCGCTGTCCTTTTTGTGGGTTCTATTTTCGCCGGTCCGCCATCTCAAGGAGCAGCCCAAACCGCTCGAGGAAGAAGCCGTTGACGAGCTCGAAACTCTTACCCTCACCTCTAACGGCCAGTAAAGAAAAATTCCCACTACGTCTTTAGGTTTTACTTCAATAAAAGGCAGGGCCAGTTCTTCACCGGCCCTGCCTTTTATTTTACTTAGAAACGACTAGGCGGAAGCGCCGACCGCTTCTTTCTCGCGTTCTGCCTCGGCTTCGACGGTGCCGTCGTAGTCAGGAGCGGCCTTGCGGATGGAAAGACCCATCCGGCGGCGCTGCGGGTCGAGGGTTAACAGGCGGACGTTTACCACGTCGCCTTCCTTAACCACGCTGCTGGGGTGCTGCACCCGCTCTTCCGAAAGCTCGGAGACGTGGATTAAGCCTTCGATGCCGTCCGCAATGCGGGCGAAAGCGCCGAAGTTCGCCACCTGGGTAATGGTAGCCTCCAGGATTTGGCCCGGCGTGTAGGTCGCGGCAATCTGGCTCCAGGGCTCGGCCTGAGTCCGTTTGATTGACAGGGCGACTTTCTTGCGGTTCTCGTCCACGTTCAACACGTAGACTTTAATCCGGTCGCCCGGTTTAACCAGTTCGCCCGGATGGTTGACGCGGCTCCACGACATTTCACTAAGGTGGACCAAACCGTCAAGGCCGCCGATGTCCACGAAAGCGCCAAAGTCGCAAATGGTTGTAACCACCCCGTCGCGGACCTGTCCGGCTTCCAGTTCGGTGAGCAGGCGTTCTTTCTGAGCGTCACGCTTCTCCTGGGTGGCCTGGCGTTCCGAGAGAATCAGGCGGTTGCGGCCCCGGTCAATTTCGATAATCTTGAGCGGGATTTTGGTGCCCACCAGGCGGGCCAGTTCGGCTTGCTTGACAGCGTCCGGGCCGTTACCGATGCCGCTAACCTGGGAACTCGGTACAAAACCGCGCACCCCATCCAATTCAACCAGCAGACCGCCTTTGTTGAAGCCGACGACCTCTCCCTGGACGATTTCGTTCGCTTCGGAAAGAACCTGCAAATTGCGCCAGACTTTTTCAAGGCGAGCTTTATCAACCGATAGGACGGTATAACCTTCCTGGTTCTGGGACTGTACTACAAATACCAGCAGCGAGTCGCCGATGTGCAAGCCTTCGACTTCCTCGGCGCTGAGCGTCTGGAACTCGCGGTTGGGCACGATACCTTCGCTTTTAGAGCCGATATCTACCAGCATTTCCTCGTGGTCCTTGAACATTACGGTTCCTTCCAGAACCTGTCCATATTCAAAGGTACGCGGGCGGCTGGCCGGGTCGTTAAGCAACTGTTCCATCAAGGAAACCGGGCCGGTTTCGTCCAGTTCAACTGTAACAGTGGGCAAAGCCTGCCCGCTGACTTCTGGCAGGGTAACCTGTTCCGAATCGGTGGAAGCGCCGGCTTCGTGGGGATTGGTAACAATTTCTTCGATACTATTCATGCCTTAAAAATTACCTCTTATCAAATTTGAGACGAACTTAAACTGGCTGGCGGGCGTGTTTGGGATTTGCCCGGTCCTTTAGCTGCGTTTTGAATGAATGGGGGAATAGGTCCAGCCATAACACACAATCAAGCTTGCCCGGCATTTCCGTGTGGTAAGCCAGCGAAGCAAGCTTGACAGAGGCTCAAAACGCCCAGATTATTCTATCTCAGAAGGGTATTATACTCCTTTGAGGTCAGCATGGCAAGGCAAAATTATGTAAACTAAAAGTAGCTCTTAGCCTTTAAAAGGGCTAAGGCCGGTTGCCGCTAATAAAGATAGGAAAAAGCCGATTTTGACCGGTTAACAAGAAAAAACTCAGGTTAAATCTTCGTCCTCATCTAAATCTTCGTCGTCAAGGTCGTCTTCATCTAAATCTTCCAGGTCATCCTCGTCATCGAGGTCTCCCTCGGTATCTTCGTCCAGGTAGGGGTCTTCATCGGTAAAGAAGCCCATTTCGGTCCCGGTATAGACCCAGACGTTGAGGTCTTCGCGTTTTACCGTCGCGCTGGCAACCAGGGTGGTATCTATTTCATCAATAACGCCTGCTACCTCGGTCTCGCTCAATTCTCGTTCGAGGACAATCGTGGCGTAGACTTTCTCGGTCGCGAAATGCAGGTCTACCCGCCCGATGCGAGTGTCCTGGTCCATTATGGTGTAACCTTCGCTGCTGTTCGTCCGAAATTGCCGCATGAAAACGTAAAGGCTCATACCGGGTTTCTCCTTCGCTGTTTTGAGAGCAGATAAAGCTGCGAACTTGCCGTGCTATTGAGCTAAAGGGTAGCACAGTCGAGGAACCTTGTCCAGAACGAACGGTTTTCCTATTTACCAGTAGACATCGTCACCGGGGCCTTTTTTTCGGCTGTTTTTGGGGAGACGTTTGGCCGGGCCGCGTTTTTTGGTGGAATTGTTCCAGCCGGAGCCATCTTCGTCCTGAGCGGGGGTCTGCTGCCTGGCTTTGTTGTGGCTCTGACGTCTCTTGAGGTTGCCGGAACTTTGCCCGGCCTCGCGGGCGGCGTCTTTCAGTTCCCAGTCTCGTGAAATTACCTTGACTTCTTGCTCGTTGGAGTAGGTGAGGACCAACCGCTTGATAACATCATCGGCGGTTTCGCCCAGTTTGCTATAGACTATGACCAGGCGGCCCCGGCGCTGGCGGGTTTCCACAGGCTGGCCGCCCTGGTGTCCATCAAAGACAATCGTAATCGAGCGGGCATTTTTAAGACCGGCGGCGTTGTCCACCCGTTTGATAACCCCTTCGCGGGCGTACTCCAACCCGTGGCGCATAAACATGGCCAGTTCCGGGTCGGTCTTCATCAGGTTGTAGCCGTCAATAATAAAATGCCAGGTCATATCTTTATCACGACTTTCGCTTTGACCCTGAGAAAACTCCAGGATAGGACATAATTAAACTCAAAAGATTGTTTCAAGCGAAAGTCCTATGTATGTTAAAACCCTGCGGTCCAGGGCGCGATATTCAAAACATTATTCTCGGCGGAAGCAATAAAACTCCGGGCTACCCATTCCTGCGGGTCAATGCCGGTCGAACCGATACGCATTTCCCAGTGGAGATGCGGCCCGGTGGAAAGTCCGGTGGTGCCGACATAGCCAATCAGGTCACCCTGGTTGAGGACATCACCCACTTTCGCGACGATACGCGACTGGTGGAAATAAGCCGTGTGCAAGCCCAGACCGTGGTCGAGAATGACGATGCCGCCCCGCACCTTCTGGAACTCGGCCAGCACCACCCGGCCTTTCTGAGGCGCGAGGATAGTCGTCCCGGCTGGCACGGCAATGTCCAGGGCTTCGTGGACCTCGTAGCCGCCCCCGACATAGTTGCGGCGGCTGCCAAAGGTGGTTGTGATGATGCCTTTGACCGGAAGCGGCCAGCTAAACTTGCCGGTCCAGAGCTTGTCGGGTGTGACCGTGTTGTAGAACCCGAAGTCGCGGGCGCGTTCGGCGGCCTGCTCCTGTTCGGTGCCAAGCCCGGCCTCAACGGTCGGGTCAAGGGTCACGGTCTGCTGTTCGAAGTTCCCCGGCTTGATGGCGATAGTCTGCTCAAAGCGGCGCACGACCCCGCTGGCGTCCCGGATTTCCGTCACCAACTTGCGCGGGGTCAGGGGAGTATCGGTGGCGACCCCGGTCACGCCAACCAGGGTATCGCCCTCCTTCACAAAGTTGATTTTTACGCCGGCCAGACTGCTGCCCAGGAAGGTACCGCCGGTCGCGGTTATGGTTATTTGCAAAGCACGACCCTGGGTCAGGCTTTCGGCTTCCGGTTGGACCCGAAAAGCCTGGGGCAGGGTTCGCCCGGTCGCGGTCAGGCTATTGGTCCCCAGCAAGCCAGATTCGACCTCGTAAGGCGTGCCTTTATTTTCAGGGTGATATTCCAGCCTGGCCCGCTCGAAGTACTGGACCAGAAAGCCGCCTTCCTGGAAATCCTCGCTTATCGGGTAACCGTAAATTGCCAGGCCGCCCTTACTTTCCCAGTACGAGCGGAAAGTATTGGCTAGAAAATGATGCGTTTCGTTGAAATAAAGTTCTCCCGGCTGCCCGGCGGACGCGGGTACGTCTGGGAAAACCCGGTTGCCCGTGACCTGACGGCCGAGCAAGCCAAGTTCGACCTCGTAGAAAGTGCCCTTGAATTCAGGGTGATACTCGAAGCGGTTGCGCTCGAAATACTGGACAGTATAGGTCTTGCCGTCGGCGGGGTTTTGTTCCTGAAATTCCTCGGTCAGAGGTAGGCCAAACTGAGCCAGTCCGCCGTATTTCGCCCAGTAGTTGTGAAAGATGGCGCTGACATAGTGGCCGGTTTCAGGGTAATAAGTTCTATTCGGGTCCGGGGCGGTTGGCGGCGGTTGGGTGGTGACCGGGTCAGCGGCAAGAGCGGTCCGGGTTTGTAGAAAGGCCGGGCTGCACGACAAAATTATTATCAAGCAAAGCCAGAGGCTTGCCGTTAAACCAAACCGCTTTAACGCCATAAGAAATACCCTTTCGTTAAACGCAAGACTTTGAACGTTTGCCCATAAAGGGCACGTGGAAAACACTTTTAAGGTTGTGCCTAAAACTACTGCTGTCTAAACTATAAACGTTTCTCCTGTTGCCCGGTGACGCCCGAAATTCTAACCGCTTACTTTCAACGAAACTTCACCCTGGCATCGCCGACCCGGCGAGTGATTTTCTGCTCGTCGAGATATTCCAAAAAGCTCTGGACCGGCTTTCGGCTGGCGTTGAACATATCGCGCACCTCGGCCAGGGCGATTTGGCCCTGTTGGTCCAGCTTTTCCAGGACAGCTTTCAACATAAAGTCGTAAGTTTCACCCAGGAAGTACGCTCCATCTCCGACCCGCTTGAGGTCGCCGCTATCCGTCAGGGCGGCGACGATGTTCGGGTCGGTGCCGAGGTCAGTCACATTCGGCGGCGTGAAAGGACTCTGGCGAAAGGCGGCCAGTAAGTTGTCAGCCTGTTTTTGCTGGGCCGGGTTAAACTTCACCTCGAAACCGGGCAGAGCGAGCGCCGCGTTACCCGCCGAAGTGGTTTCAACCAGTCCATTTTCGCTTAAGAGGCGGGTCACCATGAAGTTGTAGGTCTTGGCGCTGGCGATACCCAGGCGGCTTTTGAGTTCATCCCGGTTCATGCCGCGTTTAAGGGGGAACTGGCCGTGAAACTGCTTTACAAGACCAATAGCCCGTTCTTTCAACTCCTGCCAGGCTGTCTCGCTTATCACCGCCTGGCTGGGAGCAAGGACAACCGCCTCACCCGCTTTAAGGGCTTGCTCTTTTGTAGTGGCGTCATCGGACAGCAGGAGGACGCTGCGCTGTTTTACAAGGCCAGCCAGGGCTTCCTGGGCCGCTTTCAACTCCATTTTGGTCTCTTCAGCGACGGCCCGGACATCGCGGGGCAGGCGCGGGGCCGTGTTGAGCTTTTGCAAAATAATTTCGGCGGGAGCGCCTTTTTCCAGCGTTTTAAGGTTTTGCAATATCTCTTCCTGGAAACGCTTATGGCGGCGCGGGTGCGGGTCAATCACCACGCCCCCGGCGATAGTCTGGCTGGGCGAGGGCAGGCGCAGGATAAAGCGGTCGCCTTTAGCGACGGCCAGCGGTTCGCTCAAACGGGCCTGGACCAGGCCGCTCTCGCCGGGCGTCAACTTTGGTTTATCCAGGGTTGTTATTCCCGCGACGGCTTCGGCGGAACCCATAAATAAATCCCAGCGAGTATTTTGCCCTAATTCAACCGGTGAATTTTGGAGCATATCCACTCGTAAATCGAGCCGGTCGGTCGCGTCCAGCCAACCGGGTACGGTCAGGACCATGCCCCGGCGTAGTTCACCGACTTCCAATCCTGAGAGGTTGACCGCGACCCGGTTACCGGGCAGGGCTGTTTCAGCTTTGGTTTTGTGCATCTGGATACCGCGTATGCGGCTGCGGAGGTTGCCGGGCTGAATTTCTATCTCCTGCCCGACACTGAGCTTGCCGTCAATAAGCGTCCCGGTCACGACCGTTCCGAAGCCGCTCACGCTGAAAACGCGGTCAATTGGCAGGCGAGGCCGCCCCAGGTCGGACCGGACGGGTACATCATCGAGCACTTTGTCCAGGGCCGCCAGGAGTTCGGGCAAACCCTGGCCGGTCCGGGCGGAAACCGGCAGTATCGGAGCGTTCACCAGGCCGGGCGGGCCATTTTTAAGACCTTCGCGCACTTCCTCGGTCATAAGCTCCAGCCATTCCTGGTCCACCATGTCGCACTTGGTCAGCGCCACCAGGCCGCGCTCGATCTGGAGCAGTTTTAGAATATCCAGATGCTCCTGGGTCTGAGGCATAATCCCTTCGTCGGCGGCAATCACCAGCAAAGCCGCGTCAATCCCGCCAACTCCGGCCAGCATATTTTTGATAAAGCGTTCGTGTCCTGGCACGTCAATAATAGAGATTTCCCGGCCGCCGGGCAGTTTCAGCCAGGCGAAACCGAGGTCAATCGTCATTTCGCGCCGCTTTTCTTCTTCCAGGCGGTCGGGGTCAATGCCGGTCAGGGCTTTTATCAGGGTGCTTTTGCCGTGGTCCACGTGCCCGGCCGTACCAATTACATACAATGCAGGTCTTATCCTTCCCAGGGTTATTTTTCAGCTTGTGACAATAAAGTGAGTATAACCGTCCGGTCGCCGGATTGGCAAGACCGCGCCTGTTATAGAATAAATTAATGAAAAATACCCCTAACTTCACGGGTGAGGGCGGCTAAAGTTTGTGAAAAATGGTATAATGGAGCTGTAAGATAGTTAGCAATTCCGGCATCTTGTTGCAATAAATTAAGCCGGGAGAAAGGCTTTAAGGGGTAAGTTTTTCGAGCATGGAAATCAAGCTGGCAAGGGAAATGGGCTTTTGTTTTGGGGTCCGCAAGGCCATTCAACTGGTCGAAAAGGAAGCCCAGGGGCGCGGCCTAAACCCGAATATCACTACCTTTGGGCAGTTGGTGCATAATCCGGTCGTAGTCAACCACATGGCTAAATTAGGAGTTAGTAATGTGGATACCCGCGAGATGGCACAGGTGCAGGACGGCATGATTGCCTTCACCGCCCACGGCGTCGCGCCCCAGGTGATTGAAGAAGCCAGGGAACGCGGCCTGGAAATCCTCGACGCGACCTGTCCGCTCGTAACCCTTATCCAGCAGTCCGCCCGCGAGATGGTTGACCAGGGTTTTAAAGTTATCGTTTACGGCGACAAGAACCACCCCGAAGTGAAAAGCATCGTGGGTTGGGCCGGGAAAGATACCATCGCCACGATGGAGTTTGAAGAAATCAAGGACATGCGCCCGCCCAAACGGCTGGGGATTGTCAGCCAGAGTACCCAGATTCTGGAGCATTTCAAGCATTTTGTGGCCCAGGTCAACGACCAGTTTCTCGGCAAGACCAAAGAAATCAAGGTCCACAACACCATTTGCGCCCCGACCACTCATCTGCAAAGCTCGGCCCAGGAATTGGCCCAGGAGTGTGAGGTAATGGTTGTTATTGGCGGGAAAAAGAGCGCCAACACCGCTCACCTGCGCGATATTTGCGAGGCTGAAGGCGCGCGGACTTACAAGATTGAGGGGCCGGACGAACTTGACCCGGCCTGGTTCGAGGGAGTGCAGACTGTCGGCGTCACTGCCGGAGCCAGCACCCCGGACGAAAGCATTGAAGCCGTGGTCGCCCGGCTAAAGGCGTTTGACCTGTTAAAACAGGTCCAGGAAAACAAAAACTAAAGCCGCCAAGCGCCTGTTTTTGCTACGAGAGCCAGGGTTTCACTAACTGTGACCCTGGCTTTCTTCTTCCTCGCGTACCTGCTCCAGCAGCTTTCTTTCTTTTATGTCAAGCTGAGGTTCCAGTTTTGCCAGCAAATCGGAGCGGCGTTGGAGGGTTCGGCGCAGTGACTCTTTGAAACGCCACTCGGCCACTTTTGCGTGATGGCCCGAAACCAGGATGTCCGGCACCGTCCAACCCCGGAAGTTAGCCGGGCGAGTGTAATGCGGATATTCGAGCAAAGGCCGGGAGTGCGACTCCTCGCCGGGTGACTCTTCGGCCAGCACTTCGGGGACCAACCGAGCCACAGCGTCCACGATAACCATCGCGGCCAGTTCGCCGCCCGTCAGGACGAAATCCCCGACGCTGACTTCCCTGGTAACGGCGTAGCGGACTATCCGTTCGTCCAGACCTTCGTAGTGGCCGCAGACCAGGGCCAGGCGCGGGTAAGCCGCCAGTTCCTGGGCCATAGCCTGGTCAAAAACCTGCCCCTGCGGGCTCATTAACAGAATCGGAAAATCGGGCGGCGGGGCGGGTTCTTCCGCCGTGCCGAGTTGAACCCCTAAACCTTCCTCAATTGCCCCAAAGATTGCTTCGGGCCGGAAGACCATCCCCGCGCCGCCGCCGTAGGGATAATCGTCCACCTGTTTATGGCGGCCCAGACCCCAGTCCCGGATGTTGTGAGTATGAAACTCTATGAGCCCCTGGTTGACGGCCCGCCCCAGGATACTTTCGCCCAGAACAGGTTCAAACATCCCGGGGAAAAGGGTCAGAATATCGAATCGCATCTTGCTTTTGCCTCGTTTTGCCCGGCTACCCGGCCAGGCTCGCGATAACGCTAAGGGTCTTTTCGAGGTCGGCCCGGTCCACGTCATTGTGAAAGACGAAGCGCAGGCGGCGCGGTCCGGCCGCTCCCACCAGAACACCGTTCGCTTTCAATCTGGCGACCCAATCGGCGGCAGTCCCGGCTTTTTCGGTCAGGTTAGCCGCAACTATATTGGTCTGGACCGTCTCTAAATCCACCTCGAACCCGTCCACCAGGGCCAGGCTCTCGGCGAAGCGGTGGGCGTGGTAGTGGTCTTCTTCCAGGCGCTGGGACATCTCGGTGAGCGCGATAATCCCGGCCGCCGCCAGTACCCCGGCCTGGCGCATTCCGCCGCCCAGCATTTTGCGCATCCGGCGAGCTTTACCTATAAATTCTTTCCTGCCAACCACGACCGAGCCGACCGGTGCAGCCAGCCCTTTTGAAAGGCAGAATTGGACCGAATCCAGATTCTCGACCAGTTGCTTGACCGGGATTTCTAAATAAGTCGCGGCATTAAAAACTCGTGCGCCGTCCAGGTGGACCGGGATACCCCGGCTGTGGGCGACCCGGCACAATTCGTCAATCTGGGCTTTACTCAAGACGGTGCCGCCTGCGCGGTTATGGGTATTTTCCAGGCACAGTAAACCCGTCGGAGCAAAGTGAATATCGGGCGTGCGAATAGCCGCCGCGACCAGATTCGGGTCAATCATGCCCATGCGGTCGTTGGGCAGGGTGTGATAGACCAGCCCGCCTGCCACGGACGCGCCGCCCGCTTCATAATAGAAAACGTGTGAGTTGTCGCCCAACAAAATCTCCTGGCCGCGCTCGCAGTGAGCCAGCACCGAAACGAGGTTGCCCATTGTCCCGGTCGGGACAAACAGGGCCGCTTCCTTGCCCATCGTTTCAGCCGCCAACTCCTGCAAACGGTTAATTGTAGGGTCTTCCTGGTACACATCGTCGCCAACTTCAGCCTGGGCCATAGCCTGGCGCATCGCCTCGGTCGGTTTTGTTACAGTATCGCTCCGCAAATCAATCATTATCTCAAAGCCTCTCTAAGTTTTGCCATCGCCTCGCCTACGGTTTCTTTGTCGTTAAAGACTGCCGTCCCGGCTACAATCACGTCCGCCCCAGCCTCGGCAATTTCCCGGATATTATTGCCCTTCGCGCCGCCGTCAACCTCGATTTCCAGTTGCGGGTTGTACAGATTTGCCATTTTGCGCATGCGCTGTATTTTGTTGGTGGTGCTTTCAATATAACTCTGCCCGCCAAAACCCGGATTGACGCTCATCAGCAGCACCCGGCCCAGGTCCGGCAGAATTTCTTCCAGCATTATAATAGGTGTGGCCGGGTTTAGGACGACCCCGGCCCGGCAGCCCAGGGCCGTGATGCGCTGGACGGTCCGGTGCAGGTGTTTCACGGCCTCAAAGTGGACCATTATGACGGTTGCCCCGGCTTTTGCAAAATCTTCCAGGTAGCGGTCGGGGTCTTCAATCATTAAATGGACATCCATCGGTACCTTCGTGACCCGCGATAGGGCTTCCAGCACCATCGGCCCCATTGTAATATTTGGCACGAATATACCATCCATTACATCAAAATGGATATAATCGGCCCCGGCCTCTTCAGCCGCCTTGACTTGTTCGCCCAACCTGGCAAAATCGGCTGAGAGAATGGACGGCGCGATTTTTACCCTTGATAAGTCTGTCATTCCAACCTCATATAATATATTCATATTGTTGTATTAATTTATTCATTATACCGTTCCTCCGGTCAGCCAGCAGCCGATGGTCGGGGTGATATTGGCCTCTATTATAGCCGCAATCAGCAATAATGGCACAATCAGACCCAACAGCTTTATATAATTTACGATGGCAAACTGGAAACTCTGGCCGATGCTCATTCCAGCAGGCGGGGCAATCAGCGAAGTGCTAATCTTCAGCGCGGCAGCGATACCCAGGATAGCGGCGGGTAATTCGAACAGACCGTGAGGGAGAATAAACCCGGCCAGAAGCGGCCATGGGTTAAGGCTTAACTGGAAGAAGAAGCCGAGAACAAAGCCGACCGGCCCGGTAGAAACTATCAGGAGAAGGATACCGGCAACACCAAGGCTGATAATTGAAAGGCCGCTCCCAATCAGCACCGAAACCGTATTGTTGATAAAAAGACCCTGCCAGGTGATGCCCTGAAAACCGTTGATACTGATACTGTTTATCCCGTTGGGCTGGCAAATCGGGTTCTGGGTTCCGCCGAGGCTATCACCCAGGTTCAGGCTGTCGCGGAACTCCTGCACCACCGGCCAGTAAGAGACCCAGATAGAGACGACTATCCCGCCCACTATAGCAGCAAGTACTACCAGGGCAGGCGCTCGGTAGAGGCCGACCAGTTGAGGAATATCGTGCCGGTAGAAACGCCAGGGTGTCCAGCGAAGGCCGGTCTTTTGGTGGGCCAGGGCTTCCCGGGGAGTGCGCTTGAAGAAATAGCCGAAGCCGCGCAGGATTCCTTTGAAGCTAACATTGTCCCCTTCCCTGGCAATAATTTCCTCGCGGTTGAAAATCTTCACGCCCGCCCGTATCAGCAGCAGCAGAATAACTAAAAGCACCAGCAGCATGAAGTAAAGGCCAATCTGCAAATTGTTAAGTAGAAGGACCGCTTCAAACTGGACGCACAGGCTCATTGGCAAAATGATAAAACTTGCCATAATATTAGCGGCCCGGACGCTGGTGGTGTGGGTGCTGACCAGGACTGACCCGGCCACCATTACCAGAGCCTGCACGATATTCAAAGCCAGGAAGGTTAGTAGCAAACCAGGCTCGACCGGAAAAGGCTGGCCCATCAGGGTAAAGACCAGGCCAAAACTGAGCGAAGCAAAGATACTGGCGAGAACCGTCGGTAAAGTCGCGGCCAGGTACTTACCCAGGAATAATTCAAAGTCAGTCAGGGGGGCGCTCATCAGAGCTTCCAGGCTGTTGCGCTCTTTCTCACCCACAAAAGTTTCCAGGGCAATCACCAGGCAAAACGACATCGGCAGGAACCCGATAGCCAGTGTCGTAAAAGGCAACAGGCGGTCGTAGAAAGTTGCGCGGCCCAGATTTCTTATTAGATCAGGGCTAAGTATGTTCAGGATAGCCGCCAATATAATAGGAAGAATGATAACAAGGGTAATAATCGGAGATAACACTCGCCAGTCGCGTAAGGTGTCGCGTAACTCGCGCCGAGTGACAATGAGGGCTCTTGAAATGGATGAACGCGTTCCAGGAAAAAGTTCAACCTGGCTCACATTTTCCCTACCTTTCTACTGTTTCTACTGGTTTTAGTAATTTCTTTTAGCATAGATTGCTCGACTTCGTCCCGGTTGTGTTCGGCTGCGAACCCTTCACCGGCTATCTTAAGATAAACCGATTCAAGGCTGCGGGAGACCTGGCTTAGAGTTACGACGCTCAGGCCGCTTTCGAGCAAACGCTTCAGGACAACCGGGTTAGTCGCGGCGGGTTCGGCGGTCTCATAGACGAAACCGTTAGCAAAGGTTTCCAGCACTTTCAGGTGGGGTAGCGTTATTACTGCCTGGGGAATCTCGTCCAGGGGTTGGTTAAGCTCCACGCGATAATGCGGCGCGCCCAAAAGACTTTGCTTTAGCTGTTCAGCGGTGCCTTCAATAATAATCTCGCCTTTACGAATAATGGCAATCCTGTCGGCCAGTTGTTCCGCTTCGGCCAGGTTATGCGTGCAAAGAATGATAGCCCGTTGTGACTGCTTCAAATCGTTGATGGCATCGCGGACTATCCTGGCGCTAAAGGGGTCCATCGCGCTGGTCGGCTCATCTAGGAAAAGTACCTTTGGCTCGTGTATAAGCGCCCGGATAAGCGCGGCTTTCTGGCGCATGCCTTTGCTGTATTGACCCATCCGCAGTTGCCGCGTATCCCACAAATCAAAGTGCTTTAGCAACTCTTCGCTACGTTCTTTAAGGAGTTTTGGCGGCACCCTTTGTAGTTCCCCAAAAAACTGCAAATATTCCAACACGCGCATCCGGTTGTATAGGCCGGGTTGTTCGGTCAGGTGCCCGATAATCTTTCTTACTTCCAGCGGTTGCCTGACAGTATCGAACCCTCCTATACGGGCCTGCCCGCTGGTAGGGGTAAGGATAGCTGCTAGCATCCTGGTAGTGGTGGTTTTGCCCGCACCGTTATGTCCCAGCAAAGCCAGGATTTGCCCCGCCTCTACCTTCAGTGAAACCCCTTTTACAGCCTGGAATTCGCCGAACTCCTTTAACAGGTTTACGGCCTCGATCAGGGGCGGGGAACTATCGGAAGCCGGGACAAATTCTAATAAATCCAGAGATGCCATAAAACTACTTTCTTTTGTAGGTAAACGAAGCCAGGCGTTACTGGCTTAGACCCAAATAGTCTGAGAAACGGCTCAGATAATTATAGGGCTTAAAGGCAAGCCCACAAAGTAGGACTTTTGGTTCAAAATAAAAAGCCCTGTCGCAAGGGACAGAGCTTTTTGAAACCTGCTAAATACTAGGGTCTGCGGCGTTGGGTAAACAACCAGGCAGCCAGACCGCCGCCGGCAACTATCACCAGTATACCGCCGATAATAATTGGTAAGGCCGATCCGCTATCACCGGGGGTAACCGGAGATGCAACCGCGCCAGCGGGCAAGGGAGTGCTGGTAGCCCTGGGTTGAGGCTGACCCGGAGTTGCAGTTGGTACAACCCGGGCTGCAACTGTAGCCGTGGAACCGGCCGAACCAACCGTGGTGCCGCTTGTCCCAATTCCACTGGAAGTTGTTACAGCCGGCGCAAGGGCGGTACTTGACGGAACGACCGGGGCTGAATCTGCCGGTAAGGGTGTAGATGTGATTGGTACAATTGGCGTACCCTGGGCTGGCGTTGGCTGATTGTGGGCCTTCAGGTAGTTAGTCGCGCTTGTCTGAACCTCCTTATAAACCGGCTTTTCAACAAAATCTTTGGTTACCATCTGGAAATATTGCTCCGAAGCGTCATCTGGGATATCCCCCACCTGGCGGAAGAACCAGACGAAAATAACCCCTGACCACGGCCAATTCTTTTTGGCGTAGTCAATACCCTGGACCGTCCAGTCAGCTTGCTGCTGTTCGGTCACCCGGCCCCAGGTCAATCTATCGGCGGGCATAGAAGGGGGTGAAGCATTCCAGCCGTATTCGTTAAACCAGACTGCCTTGTTAGTGTCACCGTTTTTGACCATCACGTTGTGGAGAAGTTCCACCCGGCGATAATTCAAGACTTTAGGGTCAGGCGCGGCCTCCGGCGGAAATTCCAGGCCGTAAGCATTGGCTGGCATAATATCGAAGTAATCTTTCGCCCCGGCTTTGTACATCTGGTCCAGGTAGGTCAGCTCACTCAGGTTGATATTTTCTTCAAGGGTGATTGCCAGGGGAGCGGCCATAACCTTTACATTCGGGTCAGTGGCCTTGACCGCCTTGTATGCCACCTTGAGCATATCTACATAAGCCACGGGGTTGACCTTTTTGGTAGGTTCCCACTCGCGTTCAAGGTTTGGCTCATTCCACACACTAATATATTGAACCTTACCTTTATAGTGCTGCACGAAAGCTTTCAAGAAGTCGGCGTAATCCTGGTAATTAGCCGGGTGACCGCCCGGGACTCCACCCGCCGGGTTCGCCCAGGCCGGGGTCTGGTCAATCCTGGCTACAATCTGGATACCATACTTGTTTGCCAGGTCTACAATCTCATCGAATTTCTGCCAGCCTGACTTCTTGTTTTTGTCGTCGTTGAAATAACCTTTTTTAAACTCTATTTCATTCCAGGGGAAAAGTTGCTTGATCCACTTGATACCGGCCTGGCTAATCATCTGCAGGGTCCGGTCTTTTTTCCAATATTCAACTTCCTTGTCAAGAAAAGTGTTGGTGCCATACGGGTCAATATCTGTATTGGGGATAGCGGCAGCCGGGGCCTGGGGTCCAACCGCCTGGGCTGGGGGCGGGGCTACCAGAAAAAGGGAAGCAAGCAAGACCTGGGACAAAAGCATCATCGTAAAAACAAGGGCTACCATCTTTAACCGCTTGTTTTTTGGTGTGTAAAACAAATTCACAAGACTCCTTTCAACAAACCCTTAGCAGGGAATGTTCTTTTACCAACCCAAATGGGAACTAAAATGGAAAAGTTCGGCTCACAAAGTGTCGTCATTATACCATAATCCTGAGGAGGCTAAATCTCTTAAAACATGTTTCACGTGGAACATGCTTGATAAACCAAAAGGAATTGCGTGGTAAGAAGAAAGTTGTACGTAAAACAAAGCGGGGGGATTGGGTCGTAAGTGTATACCCGCCCATGTTTCACGTGGAACATGGGCGGGTAATCAGAACGCCTTATTGCCTCAGATGCTATAATAAACCGCAGACAATATGATAAAACTTTTTAGTTGCAGGAAGCCTGATGCCGGATTTGAAAATCACAAAACTTGGTTCGCGACTGGTCCAGCCGCGCATAGATGAAGGTGAATCCTCCTTATTAGCCAGAGCTTTTCGGACCCGCCTTCTCGAAGACGCTGCCCCCGACCCGGCCCTGCTCTATCCTAAAAAACCTGGTAAAGTCCGGGTGGCCGTCTTTAACGATACCAGCGAAAAGTTTAGAACCGTTATAAGGCGCATCGCTCTTACCGTAATTGCGCCGGTTGTGGCTTTACTCATAATCGGTTTTATTGTCCTCTCAACCATAAATCAACCGAAGCTCAGCTTACCCATCGAAACCGAGTCTGTTGTGCTGGGGGATGTTCCGGTTCCGGCGGGGGTCCGTCCGATAGAACGGGCTACTCTCTATTCTCCCAGCCAGTTTATTGATGTATACTTAAACCAGGTGCTGCCTAATTATTCCGACCAGTTCAAGTCGGCTGCCTCTTATATTGGTCCGAATTCGCAGGATGAATTAAACGCCTTTTACAATACCAGGTTGCTTCAGACCAAATCGTTACGCTGGCAAACTTATGGCAAACCGGCTACCTATAATATAACTTTCACCAGCCTTTATGTCAGGGCTTTAAGTTCACAGGTTCCTGGTTCAATTGAAGCTCTCGTGGTGCAGTTCGAGCCGGTTAGCGTCGGTATTTTGAAACAAGACCCTGCCTATTATGATAAGCAGGCTAAATTAGGCGAAACAGTTATTATTTTATCCAAAGCATGGCTTACGCCACGTTAGTAGTTCCTGGTCTTTGTTCGACAACTCTTCGGGGAAGTTGAAAGCAGAATTGGAAAAGGGAGTAAATTTTGAAAACTATTTTTGGATTTTTAACAGGAGCCGTTGTTGGCGCGGGTGGTCTGTTTGGTTTAAGAAAAGTTCTAAAGATGGTGGACAACACCGAAGTTACCGCTTCACCAGGTGCCGCCAGCCCTGGAGGTGCGGGTTCTTCTGGCCTTCACAAGAGTCCTTTGAAGACGCAGGAGGCGCCGGATACCCTTATGACACCAGGCGCCACTACCCGTGTTTCAGTTGATTTGGAAAAAGCCCAGGAAGCAGAGAACAATCCTGAAGAGCTTGTTAGTATGGTTGGAGAACCGGTCGACCGGCACCAGGAACCTGTTGCGGCTGTCGAAAGCGACCCGGAAGCGGTTACACCACGCTCCGAAAGCGCCGAGAACGCTATACCAGATAATATAGTGGTAAAACCGGCTAATACCTCTTCTCCTACCCGACCCAAAGACTCGGATAAAGCCGCTAGTTCAGAAATTAACGCAGTAAAAAATCCTGCCACAACTTCCCGCTCTCCACAGGGAGATGATTTCAGGGTTATTATGGATATTGGCCCGGTCTTTAATCAGAAACTGCGTGACGCGGGTATCAAAAGTTTTAGTGATTTAGTTAAACTTACCCCGGCCCAGATCGAGGAAAAGACTGGCATTCCTGCCGAAAGAATCGAACGTGGGCGGTGGCTTGAACAGGTCAGGGAAATAATGGCGAGTGAGGCCAGAGAATAAATCGGTTTTTCCGCTGGCAAACAAGAGGAGCGGTTTTCTCGAACCGCTCCTCTTGTTTGCCAGGTTATTTCTTAAAGATTAATGGCGTTCGGCTAAAATCTTCTCAATGGCTTCCAATTCCGCCTGCTTCTTATCTATTTCCACCCGTGTATAATCGGCAACTGGTATCATCGCAGCCTTTACGGACATGCGGTACTGCTCGTCTAGTTGGCTAATAGTCTTGCGATACCCATCAGCTAAGGATTGCAAGCGGTCGCTGGGTAGCTGTCTTATCTTCTCAATATAATCTTCCATAACAGATTTCCTACCATATCTTCTCAATCAAAGAAGCTTCTCAGAATTATCAACAATTATACACAAAAGTATCCACATTGTTACGAACAATGTGGATACGCTAACACGCAATTAGAAATTTCCAGATGGCCTCCGACCTTAAAAATCGTCAAGATTATACCCTTCGATTTCCTCTCCAAATTCGTCCACCACCGGCCCAATGTTACCTGCCGGGGCAGCTACCGGTGCTTCTGGCTGACTCCGCCGGCGCCCTTTCCGGTCAGATTTCTCGCTGTTGTCCGCCTCTTTCGGCACCAGGGCGTATTCAAGGGCGTCTTGCAAGGTCGCTGCTCCATAGGCCTGTAAGCCGGGTGGTAATGGTAAAGGCCGCCCGTTAGCTGTCGCACTGCGCGGATAGACTGCCCTGGTAAATCCAAGTTTGGCTGCTTCGGCTAAACGCCGCTCCAGTTGGTTGACCATTCGTATTTCGCCGTTAAGACCGACCTCGCCAATTAAAACCGTGTTTGGGTCTATTTCCGCTTCGTGGTAGGACGAGACAATCACCGCCGCAACGCTTAAATCCGCCGCCGGTTCCGTCACTTTAAGTCCACCAACTACGTTCACATATACATCCTGGTTTCCGAGCGGTACACCCAGGCGTTTACTCAAAACCGCGGTTAACAACAGCAGGCGGTTCATATCAATACCATTGGTGGCCCGGCGCGGCATCCCGGTGTAACATTGGCTGCACAACGCCTGCACTTCTACCAGGATTGGCCGGGTACCTTCAAGGGTTACGGCAACCCCTGAACCGGGCGCGCCCTTGATGCGTTCGGCCAGGAAAGCCTGGCTTGGATTGCTTACCTCGACCATTCCATCGCCGCTCATTTCAAAGACGCCGACTTCGTTAGTCGAGCCAAAACGGTTCTTCACGCCGCGCAAAAGCCGGTACTGGTGAAAACGGTCGCCTTCCAGGTATAACACGGCATCCACCATGTGTTCCAGGACGCGCGGCCCGGCAATATTGCCTTCTTTGGTGACGTGTCCGACCAGGAAAATAGGAATAGCCCGTTTCTTCGCCAGCCGCATCAGGGTCGCGGCGCACTCTCGTACCTGGGTCACGCTACCGGCGGCAGCAGTCATTTCAGCCCCAATTCCTTCGTCCCAGAGACCCAGGCCAAAGCCTAAACCCTGGTCTTCATCACCGGCGTTACGTTCTTTGTGAGAAAGATAGACCGTTTGAATAGAGTCGATTACCACCAGGGATGGTTTCATCTGTTCGATATGGTCAAGGATAAGATTTAGATTGGTCTCGCTTAGCAGGTACAGTTCCTTGGGAGCCAGACCCAAACGGTGCGCCCGCAACTTGATCTGGTCGGCTGACTCTTCAGCGGAAACGTACAGCACCGAGCCGGTCGATTCAGCCAGGGCCGCCGTTACCTGTAACAGCAGCGTAGATTTACCAATGCCAGGGTCGCCACTGATAAGGGTCAGGGAACCCGGTACGATACCACCGCCCATTACCCGGTCAAACTCACCGATAGGGACGGTAATACGTTTGAAGTTCTCGGTCTCCATTGTGGCGATACTGCGGGGCCGGTTACCTGATTTGGCTGCGCCGTTTTTCCCTTCTCCATCCAGCCCGCTTCCGGTTCTGAAGTTAATTGCCTTCTCAGGAGCTTTGATAGTTTCGTTAAAGCTGTTAAACTCGTTACATTCCGGGCAGCGCCCCATCCATTTATAACTCTCGTAACTACACTTGCTGCATGTATAGACTACGCGTGGTCGCCCTTTTGCCATTCCTATCCTCTCCCATACTATTTAGAACTTTAGTTCAATATATTATACCATATATTTTCTACTACAGCTCAACTTACTTGACATAACTAAAAAGCTCTTTTAACTCTTTAAATAAGGTGGGAAATAAAAAAAGGCCACCTTAAAGATGTCCCTCACGCTTATTAGTATTTATTGCCCGTATGGGCTATGGGCGCACGTATTTTTTGATGAAAGGCCGGATGCGGGTAACAGCGTTGCCCCGGTGGCTGTACAAATCCTTCTCGGTGCCGCTTAACTCGGCAAGGGTGCGGTTGGCCGTTTTCACCACAAAAATCGGGTCATAGCCGAAACCGTTGGTGCCGCGCTGCTGCCGGGTAATAAACCCCTCGCAAAAGCCGTTCTCGACTTTCAAAATCTCGCCCGCTGGATTAGCAAAAGCGACCGCCGCCACAAACCGGGCGGTTAGCTGCTCGTCAGGCAAGTCCGGGGGTAGTTTAGAAAGAAGGAAATTTATCCGATCCTGGTCGGTCTTGCCTTCCCCGGCGAAGCGTTTGGAAAATACGCCGGGTTGGCCGTCCAGGGCGTCCACTTCAAGGCCGGAATCATCCGCCAGGGCGAGAAGATGGGCCGCCTGGGCGTACTGGACCGCTTTAAGAACAGCGTTTTCCTCAAAAGTACTGCCGGTCTCCTCGACACCAAAGTCAGCAGGCAGACCGGCTTCCAGCGGTGTCACCAATTCAAGATCGGGCAAGTTGAGCAAAGTACGCATCTCGGCTAGCTTGCCCGGGTTATTGGTCGCCACCAGTAACTTCATTCTTATTTGACCCGGACGTAATCGTGAGTGCTGAGGTTGATATTTTCTTCCCCATCCTCGGTAACGATGGCGATATCCTCAATCCGCACGCCGAATCGCCCTGGCAGGTAAATGCCCGGTTCGATACTGAAGGCCATGCCCGGTTCCAACGTCAGGCTGTTGCCGCCTACGATATACGGTTCTTCATGGACTTCCATTCCAATGCCGTGACCGGTGCGGTGGACGAAATATTGACCGTACCTGCCTTCGGTAATGACCTGGCGGGCGGCAGCATCCACTGATTCACAGGAAACACCGGGCCGGGCCTGTTTATGTCCGGCGGCTCGCGCCTGGTTGACCAGGTTATAGACTTTCTCGAAATCGGGGTCGGGTGTGCCGCCTTCGACCAGGACGGTCCTGGTCATATCGCTGCAATAGCCCTTATAGGCGCCGCCGAAATCCAGGACAACCACATCACCCGGCTCGATAACCCGGTCGCCGGTATGGTGATGAGGCTGCGCGCCGTTAGGGCCGCTCCCTACAATGCAGAAGAGCATTTTTTCCTGGCCGTACTTCAAAAGCAGGCCGTTAATATCGCCCATAAGCTCACGCTCGGTCCGGCCGCTGAATTGCAATTTCACAATGTCCGTGAAGGCTTTATCGGCGATAGCGGCGGCATCCTTGAGCAGTTGCCCTTCTTCGGCGGACTTGATGATACGCAGCGCCTTCAAAACCTCGCTGGCTCTGGACCACTCTGCATCCGGCAGCACTTTTTGCAACTCCAGCAGGAACATACTCCAGAGTTGATTGCCGACCGCCGCTTTGACCGGGCCGGAGGCCGAGCCGACCAGTTGGTGCAGGCGGCCCTGTGGGCCTTCCGCGTCGGTCCAGTCCAACAGTTCGAAGAAGCCCGCGTATTTGCTGGTCGCCAGTTTTTCGAGGGCCGGGACAATCATGGCCGGTTCGCCCTTCTGGGCAATGACCATCAGCATCATGCGTTCGTTATCCATGCCCGGCGTGCCAATGAGGTATTGCAGGTCCGCGCCCGGCCCTATGAAAAGATAATCTATGCCCTTTTCGGCCATCACCTCTTTGGCCCGCTGGTAGCGCTCCTGGTAAATGTTAGAATTTGTTACCGTCGCAGACATTCCGCATCTCCTTTTATAAGTAAGCAGTTATTTCGTTTTTCGTGCTTTGGGTCGTGCTATTTACTTGGTTAAAGCTTTAATCGCCGCGTCCAGTTGGCTATCATTGCCCTGACTGAGCTGCTGCAAATCCAATCCGTCCGGCTGGTCCGGCTCAACTCCGGGGATAATGCTTTCCGGCTTTTGCGGGTCTGAAATCGCCCGGTAGAGGGTTATATTGAGCAAGGAATTGTCGTCCAGGCCAATTGGCGAAGAAGCATTGAGACACCCGGCGGTGGCATCACCCACAAGAGCCCCACGTTTGGCGTGCTGGATGGCGTAAGCCATGATTTCAGCCTCCCCTGAAGTGCCGCTATCAACCAGCACCGACACCGGCTTGTTGATAGCTTTGATATTTGAAACACTGGGCATGGGGAACGGCCCGTAGATGTGCTGGTTATTCTGGTCCTGGCGGCTGCCGTTCAGATAAACCAGTTCGTCACCGCTCATAAAATAGCTCAAGACATTCTGGACCAGGGTTATGCTGCCCTGGCTATTGCCCCGCAGGTCCAGCACATAGCCCGTCACCCCGGCCTTTTCAAAGTCATTTATCCAGGTCATTATGGTATTGGTGAGCGTTCCCGACTGGTTCTGGGTTGCCAGCGGAAACTGGTTGAACCGGATATAGGCGATATTGCTATTAATGGTAGCCCGCTCCATCGGCGGCACCTGGAAGGTATCGCGGGTGATGTCTATACTCTGGGTCGAGGCGCTGTTAGCCCGGTGAATGGTCAGGCTAACTTTAGACCCGGCTTGCCGGGTGCCCTGTAAAAGCTGAATGACCTGGTCGCCGGTTTTGCTAGAAAGATCCTGGCCGTCAATCGCCAGAATCTGGTCGCCCATTTTCAGGCCCGCTTTTTCGGCAGGGCTGCCTGTAATGGCCCGCACTACCAGGTGAACATTACCGTTGGTGGCGGTCCCACTTTGCAAGTTTATACCGATACCCACTATCGAAGCCTGGCCGGTGCGCTGGGCGAAATAGCTCTGGGCAATTGTAGCCGGGTAATAGGTGGTCTCGCAGTCCTGAAGCGAACTGGTCGCCCCGGACAGGGCAAAGGTTTCAAGCTGGTCCTCGGTTACTTTACCCTGGTACTTAGCCAGCACCAGCGAGTAAGCCTGGAGAAAAAGGCTCCAGTTCGCGTCGTCCTTATCGGTGAACTGGGGCAACTGGACTTTAGCCTGGGGATCTATGCCGGATTTTTGCAGCCCGACCTCGATTGACCGCAAACCTACTTCATATATATCGGCGCTTGATATTGGCTGGAAATAGTTATCAAGCAAGTCCTGGAAGGCTGTTTTCAACACATCGCCTTTAGTAACCTGCAAACCGCCGGGGACCGCCGGAAGGCTTGGCCTGGGAGTTGCCGTAGGTGGCTCGGCGAGGGTTGGCCGGGGGGCTTGTGTGGGCGTAGACGAAGCAGCCACGGTGCTGGTAGGGTCCGGCGGCAGGGTTGGATAACCGTTATAGGTAGTACAACCGGCCAGCATAACCCCCAGCAGGCTCACCGGGAGCAGCAGAGCTAAACGTTTCAGGGACGAACGGGCGCGGAAGTTTTGGAGCATAGACAGGCACCTTAATTCTCAGGAAAATGACAATTCTTACCTATTATACTCTATGGCTTTCGCCGCCTGCAACGGCACTCAGAACGCCTCTTAAAACCTTATTCGGTGCGAATAGACCCTGTTAAAATCATTCAAGTTCTGTTAAAATCAAAACGTGTAACAGGAGAAACAAAAACGGTCGTAAGCCGGTCTGGCAAAGGGGTTATAAACCAAAAATGGCAGGTATAACTCTAATAACCCTTTAAGAAAACGTTCTTCAACTGCTTTCCATTGCGTGTGTAACTGGCCTATGCTATAATTCCAACGCGAGATTGTTCCATAAGTAACGAACTTTTCACACCGGGACAATTTGTTGTGACGGAACCGAAGCGAACAAACACTACAAGGTGAACCGTATGATTCCAAATTCTTTACAAGATTTCAATTTGGGCTATATCTCGGTGATTATTTTCATGATAGTTGTCGCGGTAGCCGGTTCCACGCTTATTTCGCTGGGTATTCTTATCCGGCCCAAGCGCCCCAGCCCCATGAAGTCTATCCCCTACGAAAGCGGTGTCCCGCCGGTAGGCCGCGCCAGGGAACGTTACAGCATTCGGTTCTATATTATCGCGATGCTCTTCGTCCTGTTCGACATTGAAGCCCTGTTTCTATACCCCTGGGCCATCAACTACGATGGGTTTGTCCGCCGGGGAGACGGCGTCTTTATCCTGGTTGAAATGTTGTTATTTATCTTCATGATCCTGTTAGGCTACGTATATGCCTGGAAAAAAGGAGCCTTAGATTGGGTCTTTTAGAAAATAAATTTAAGGATAGCCTCATCACAACAACGGTTGATTCGCTGTTAAACTGGGGCCAGGAAAAAGCCATGTACCCGCTGCTATTGGGTACGGCCTGTTGTGGTATTGAAATGATGGCGGTTGGGTACAGCCGCTTTGACTTCCTCGAACGCTACGGCATGCTCTTCCGTTTCTCACCGCGCCAGTCCGACGTGATGATGGTCGCGGGGACCGTTACCAAGAAAATGGCCCCGGTTATCAAAGCCGTCTACGACCAGATGAGCGACCCGAAGTATGTTATCGCGGTCGGTTCCTGCGCAATTAGCGGCAATATTTACAAAAGCTATAGCACTCTGCAAGGGGTAGACCGGATAGTCCCGGTAGATGTTTATATCCCGGGCTGCCCGCCCATTCCGGAAGCTTTTGGTTATGGCATTATCGAATTGCAAAAGATAATTGCGGCCCGCCGGGTTATTCGCAAGCAGGCCGTCACTCCCGAACCAGGGGCGCAGCCTAGAACGAATGTGCACGAAATTCTTCGCCCCGGCCATATCAAATTGCCTACCGCCCAGGACTATGCCGCGCACCTGGACGATGATATTTCCAATCAGGAGCAGGACGGGTTGTTAGAGTCGGGGTCGGGCCGTCGCCGGGAATAATACAGTTTAGAGGAAATTCAGATGCCGATACAGGAAAGCCTCCAGGTTGTAGTAAAAAAGCTCCAGGATAAGTTTGGCGACTCCATCCTGAGCGTCCAGGAATTCCGCGATGAGGTAACGGTCCGGTTTAAGCCGCAGGTCTGGTTAGAGGCGCACCGCTTTCTTAAAGAAGACGAGGACTGCGCTTTCAACATGCTCATTGACGAGACTGCCGCCGACTATCCCTTGCGCCAGGAGCGTTTTGATGTCATTACGCACCTGCTGTCGCTGGGCAAGGCCCACCGTTTGCGGGTGAAGACCCAGACTGCGGAACATATCCCATCTCTCTACCCGGTCTGGAAGACTGCGAACTGGCTGGAACGCGAAGCCTACGACCTCTTCGGGGTTATCTACGACGGGCATCCCGACTTGCGCCGGATTCTACTTACCGAAGACTGGGAAGGCTTCCCGCTTCGCAAGGATTATCCGATTGAAGGTTACGACATCTAGGTTTTAAACAACGAACAAAAGTAAAGGTATCGGAAGACCGGGCCGGTGGTAAAAGTTGACCGGGCGGCCAAAATTAAACACTTAACTGATTTGTGCGGCAGGGAAACAGCAATGTCACAAACACCTACTAATGAGCATACCGAGACTCACCGGCAAAGTAGCGAACGCCGGATGCGCCTCAACATGGGGCCGCAACACCCTTCCACTCACGGGGTCTTGCAAATAGTCCTTGACCTGGAAGGCGAGGTAGTGATGCGGTGCGACCCGGTCCCCGGCTATTTGCATCGCGGCACCGAAAAGCTGGCCGAGGAACGCTACTATAACCAGATTATTCCGCTCACCGACCGCCTCGACTACGTTTCCGCTTTCAATAATAATGTGGCCTTTGTGATGCCGGTCGAAAAGCTGCTCGGCATCGAAATACCCGAACGCGCCATGTGGATCCGGGTAATCCTCATGGAGTTACAGCGTATCGCCAGCCATCTTATCTGGTATGGTACGTCGCTTATGGACCTCGGCGCGGTGACGGCTTTCCTTTACGCTATGCGCGAACGCGAACTAATCCTCGACATTTTTGAAATGGCCTGCGGCGCTCGCCTGACCTACTCCTACTGCCGGGTCGGCGGTTTGCTGTCGGATGTGCCGCCCGGCTTTGAGGAAAAGGTTGCGGAATTCGTCAAGGCTTTCCCGAAAGCCTGGAAAGAATATACCGACCTCGTTTCCAAGAACCCTATTTTCATGGACCGCACCATGGGCGTCGGGGTTGTCACACCGGAAGACGCTATAGATATGGGCCTGACCGGGCCGTCCCTGCGCGGTAGCGGCGTGGACTGGGATATTCGCAAGAACGAGCCGTATTACGGCTACGACCTGCTTGATTTCGCTATCCCCCTCGGCACCAAAGGCGATTGCTATGACCGCTACCTGTGCCGCATGGAAGAGATGCTCCAAAGCAACCGGATTGTCGAACAGGCTTTGAAGTTCCTTAAACCGGGACCGGTGAAGGTGGATGACCCGAAAATTGCCCTGCCTCCTAAAGAACTCTCGATGAGCCAGGCCGAAGCGATGCAGCGGCACTTCTACCAGGTCATTCACGGCTTTAATGTGCCGGTGGGCGAGACTTATGGCAAAATTGAAGGCTCTAAAGGTGAACTGGGCTTTTATATTATCAGCGACGGTTCCAGCCACCCCTACCGCATGAAAATTCGCGCTCCCAGCTTCGTGAACTTGCAGTCTTTACCCTTGATGACCGAAGGCCGGATGGTTTCGGACGTTATTACCTGCATTGGTACGATTGACATCGTGCTCGGCGAAGTAGACCGTTAGCCCAAAGGAACCGTAGCCCCGGCCCGGTCATTTTGACTGTGACTTCTCTGGGCCAGCCCGGCCGGGGCTTCTAATTACTTAAACAGGAAGAGAAGAATCAAAGATATGCTCTCACCTGCTCACTTTTTTGAGATCGGGGCCGCACCGACCGTTGCACCCGACCAGGCGGTAAACCCTCAGACCGACCCTTTTATCTGGTTTTTGCAGACCTTTATCACGCTCTTTATTATTATGAACGTGGTACTGATTATTATGGCTTACCAGACCTGGGCGGAACGCAAGGTTATGGCCCGCATGCAGTTGCGCTACGGCCCGAACCAGACCGGCCCGGCCGGTCTCTTGCAGCCGATTGCCGATGCTGTAAAAATGCTCGGTAAAGAATATATTATTCCTCGCGACGCTGATAGACCGGTCTTCCTTATGGCCCCAATCATGAGCTTTATCCCCGCGGTAGCGGCTTTCGCCGTGATACCCTGGGGCGACGCTCGTAGCGAAGGCTTGCTGGGCGGCTGGATTCGCCCGGCTATCGCCAACCTGAACGTCGGTATCCTCTACATGCTGGCGCTTAGTTCGGTCGGCGTTTACGGGATTATTATGGCCGGCTATTCGAGCGGTAACAAATATTCGATGCTCGGGAGCCTGCGTTCGAGCGGGCAGGTCGTTTCCTACGAACTGACGCTGGGCCTCTCGCTAATGGGTGTCCTTATCCAGGCCGGTACGCTTAACCTGAACGATATCGTGCGCCAGCAACAGGCTAGCATCTGGTATATCTTTCCGCAGTTCTTCGGGTTTGTGGTCTTTCTCATAAGCGGTATCGCGGAAACCAACCGCAACCCCTTTGACTTACCGGAAGCCGAGTCCGAACTGGTCGCCGGGTTTCACCTGGAATATAGCGGGATGAGTTTTGGCCTCTTTTACCTGGCTGAATACATCAGCATGAACGCCATCGCAGCCCTGGCCGCGATAATGTTCTTTGGCGGGTGGGCGCCACCGTTCGACATCGCCCCGTTCAACTGGATACCCGGCCCTATCTGGCTCTTTATAAAGTTTTCTTTCTTCCTGTTTTTATACTACTGGATCAGGTCAACTTTGCCGCGTTTCCGCTACGACCAGTTAATGGGCCTGGTCTGGAAAATACTTTTCCCGATAGCCCTCGCCAACCTCGTCATAACTGCCGTTGTAAAGCTGGTAGGTATTTCGATGGGCTGGTGGGTATAGCGCCGTTTTGCCGGTGCGTTTTTGTGAATCGTGGGCCTCAGAATTGCGGTAACAAGCGTTAAAAGGCCCGCCGGATAGTAGCAGACCCGCCAGTGATAAGAGACAGGACACCAATAGAACCATTTCATGCGCAAGCCTGTGAAGGAGTAGAGAATGCTCAGTGGATTAAATGAAATAGGCCGGGGCATGGGCGTGACCTTGAAGAACTTCTTCAAGAAACCGCTCACCGTCCAGTACCCCAAACATATGCGCAACTTCCATCCCCGCTTCCGGGGCGCGGTAGGCTTTGTGCGCGACCAGGATACCGGCAAGGAACGCTGCGTCGGCTGCGGGCTTTGCTCGGCGGTGTGTCCGGCCAACTGCCTGACCGTGGTCCCTGGCGTTGATGAAGTCGGTATCCGCAACGCTAAAATTTACCTGTATGATATGAGCCGGTGCGTCTTTTGCGGGATGTGCGTGGAGGTTTGCCCCGAACTGGCCCTGGTAATGACTCATGAGTTCGAACTGGCCGTCACCGACCGCAGCGAGTTAGTGCTGGATACTGAGGCCATGTTGAAACTGGCCGACCGCGAACTGGAACGGACCGGGCAGGCTATCGAAGAACCAGGCTTCCCGGCTATTACCGATGCCCCGAGCGGTTTCGCCCGCCACGACGAACTCGACCCCCGCATCCAGCGCGGCAACTTCCAGAGCCACCAGCCTTTGTTCGGTACGGCCCCGCACGGCTACCCGATGCCGTATAGCGATTACCTGAAGAAGGTCGAGACCGGCAAGCCTCTGGCCCAGGGCAACCTGCCCCCGGTCCTGCGTGAGATTCAAAACCAGTATCTGCCGGAAGACCGACAGATGCCGCTGCCCAAGCCTGCCCTGACCCAGGCCGCGGAAAAGAAGACCATCCGGACACATCTCCTGACAGGCGCCGCTGACCCGGTACGCGAGCACGACATCAGAGAGGACAATCCGGGGCGGATTTTTGACACCGGCAAGCGCGGCTCAAAGGACTCGGAAAAAATGAACCCTAAGCCTAACCAAAACCTGAAATAGGTTGGGAAGGTTTTTAATCTTCAGGTCCGAATGTACGAAACGAACTGCTCAGAGCTTAATTTAACTAGAGATTAGGAATTAAAAAATGGTGCTTGAGCAAATAATCTTCATTGGGCTGGCGGTACTGGCAACTTTGTCGGCCATTGGGATGATTTCCATGAAAGACCCGGTCCACTCGGCCCTGCTGCTGGTCTTTACATTCTTCAACCTGGCCGCAATTTACCTGCTGATGGGCGCGGAATTTATCGCGGCGGTCCAGGTGCTGGTTTACGCCGGGGCGATTATAGTGCTGTTCCTGTTCGTGATGATGCTTTTACAGGTCCGGCCCGGCCCCAGCTTTTACAAGCTACGCTTTTTCCAGAGCCGTATCGGGCCGGTTATAGCCCTGGTCTTCCTGGTTGAAGTGCTGCTGGTGACTTTCTCGGCAAGTTTCGCCCTCAATGGCGGCAAGATTACCGATGGCGCAAACACCCAGGCCGCTCAGATGGCTGCTTCGGTCCGCTACTCCACCGAAGGGGTGGTCCCGACCGCCGATGCCGCCGGGAATACCGTAGGGGGTAGCGGCATTGGCCTGCACGAAAACGTCACGAGCGGCCACAGCGCCCTGCTAGGCAAAGAACTGTACAGTACTTTCCTGTATCCTTTTGAAATCGCGTCCTTACTGCTGTTGGTTGCGGCTATCGGGGCGATTGTAATTGCCCGGCGCACTCTTGAACACGATACGGGTGACGAGGATACGCCGACCGAGGTCGCCCGCGGCATCAGCCTGGCCGGTCCAATGCCGGGTAGCCCCCAGGCCGTTGAGATGGAAGAACTCATTAAGAGCACCCGGAACACTAAAGACGAGGAACGCCGGGTCATTTTAAAGAAATAAGGCGAGGTTAAAAATGATACCCGTAGCCTGGTATTTAATCCTGAGTGGTGTGCTGTTCTCGATTGGCTTAGCCGGTGTGCTAATACGGCGCAACGTGCTGGTTATCTTTATGTGCGTCGAACTCATGATGAACGCCGTAAATATCAGCCTGCTGGCCTTCGCGCGCTCCTTCAAAAACGGCCTCAACTTCACCGGAGACGCTTTTGTAATCTTCGTAGTTACTGTGGCAGCGTCCGAAGCGGCGGTGGGTCTTGCCATCATCGTCAGCCTGTCCCGCCAGAGTGACTCGGTGGACGCCGACCAGATAGATTTGCTCAAAGAATAAAATTTCCCGGGGAAGAACCAGGAAACTGAAAAGGTTCTTCTCGCTCGCCCGCGCAGTTATGAGGCGAATTAAAAGTCGGCCTGGGGAAGCTCATCCCAGGGCCAATACCAAAATTCCCTAGAGGTAGGAATGACGGCTAAAGATATAGAAAGCATTCTCTGGCTAATCCCGGCGATACCCCTGGCGGCAGCCCTCCTTAACGGCCTGCTGAGTATCCTCTTCCTGAGAAGCAAACCCAAGCAATCGTTGAGCGGCGGCCAGAGGGCGGTCCGGGGCGCGACCTCGGCTATCGGTATCGCGGCGATACTTTCAGCCCTGGTTATCTCCATAATCGGTCTTAGCTTTCTGCTAAGCCAACCCGCCCCGGCGGAACCGGTCGAACACACCGCTACCCAGCAAGTGGCCCAGGCTAACGACGGCAGCAGTGCCAAGTTAGCGGCCCCGGCTTTGCAAGCTACCGGCTCGACCGAGCAAGCCAATCCTCGCCGGATTGAGGTCCAGAAGGTTTACACCTGGATACCGAGTGGCGATTTACAGGTAAATCTTGGCTTCCTGATTGACCCACTGACCGCGATGATGCTGGTGGTCGTCAATACGATTAGCCTCCTGGTGCATATTTTCAGCACCGGCTATATGAAAGAGGATAACGGCTACCACCGCTTCTTTACCTACCTGCCCTTCTTTACCTTTAGCATGATTATGCTGGTAATGTCGAACAACTTCCTCTTGCTCTACGTCTTCTGGGAAGCCGTGGGCTTGAGCAGTTACCTCTTAATCGGCTTCTGGTTCAGCAAGAAATACGACTGGGGCCGCCTCCTGCCGCCCGCCTCAGGCGTCAAGGCTTTCGTGGTTAACCGCATCGGTGACTTTGGCTTTAGCCTCGGCATTATGTGGATTTTCGTTACGATGCTGGGTACGGTCGGCAGCGATTACGCCGCGAAGCATAATATCACCGGCATCTGGGACCGCCTGAACTACGCGAACGTTTTCGGGGCTTTTAACGAGGCTATCGCCAACAACGCCCTGAGCGGTACAGCCCTGACTTTTATCTGTATCCTGCTCTTTATGGGTGCGATGGGTAAATCGGCCCAGGTCCCGCTTCACGTCTGGTTGCCGGACGCGATGGCCGGCCCGACCCCGGTTTCGGCCCTCATCCATGCCGCGACAATGGTCACGGCGGGTGTGTATATGGTGGGCCGGGTTAGCCCGCTCTTCTCCCACACCAATGAGGCCATGCTGGTAATTTCAATTATCGGCATCGTGACCGCTTTCTTCGGAAGCACCGTCGGCTGCACTCAGAAAGACATCAAAGCGGTTATGGCTTACTCGACGGTTAGCCAGTTAGGGTACATGTTCTTCGCCCTGGGTGTCTTCGGCTGGGTGGCGGCTTTCTTCCACCTGATGACCCACGCCTTCTTCAAAGGGCTGCTCTTTCTCGGTTGCGGCTCGGTTATTCACGCCAACGAGGAAACCATTCACGAGGGCTTCCACACCATCCAGCACAACGCCCAGGATTGGGCGCGCCGCCGCTTCCCCGACGACCCGCAAAGGGCCGATGAAGTCGGTTTCGAGCTTTTCGAGGCGGCGGAACACGCTATCGAGTATGGGGTGGACAAAAACAGCAAAAACGAACTGTTGCGGATGGGCCTCGACCCCCAGAACATGGACTACATGGGAAACCTGGGCAAAGGCATGAAGATAACCGCCATCAGTATGACCTTTGGGGCGGCAGCCCTGGCCGGTATCCCGTTTACGGCAGGGTTCTGGAGCAAAGACGATATTCTGGGTATAACCTTCTCTCGCGGGGCCGAAAACAGCTTTGATTATGTGATTTACGCCCTCGGTATTTTCGCGGCCCTGCTGACGGCGTTCTACAGCTTCAGGATGATTTTCTCGGTCTTCTTTGGTAAAGAGTTCAGGCTGCCCGCCGCAATGAATACCCTGGCCTATGAGGGAATGCGGCGCAAAGCAACCGAACTCGGTATCGCTAACTTCAACCCGGCTGAAATCGTGAATTTCGTAGACGGTTACGACCCGGCTAATGCCGCCGCTGCTGCCCACACTCACGGCGAAGCTGAAACCGCCCACAGCCACGGGCCAAATGTTCCGCTGGCCGTGGTCGAGAGTCCCTTAAATATGAGCTTGCCGCTGGCTTTCCTGGCTTTTATGAGTATCGCGACCGGTTATATCGGTTTGCCCGGTGCCATTTTTGGCGAAAGCCCTCTTGAAAAATTCCTGAATGGTTCGTTCGGCCCTGCCCTGGCGGTCAAGCCGCTCCCGGTGGAAAGCGCCAGCACAACCACCATTCTGCTGGTCTTCTCCGGCCTTGTTGCTCTCGCCGGGGTATTCATCGCCTATCTGATGTATCACCGTAACCGGGCCACGCTTCCCGTACGAGCGGGAAAACTGGCCGGGCCGCTCTACGCCTTCTCTCGCAATAAATGGTACTGGGACGAGGTCTACAACCTGCTGGTTGTCCAGGCCGGGTTGCTGACCATGCGCGGTCTTAGCATGTTCGACAAGTATGTGATTGACGGGGCGGTCAACGGGGTGGCCTGGCTGACAAAGCAGAGCGCCCGCCAGTTACGCAAAGTCCAGACCGGCTTTGTGGGTAACTACGCTTTCTATATGGCGATTGGACTCGTGCTGATTGTAGCCCTGTTCTACGTCACAAACGGTATTAAGTTCTAAGAGGCGAAAGTCCTAAAAAAGAGAAAGAAATCATGCTTTCTGTAATGACTTACATACCGCTGATTGGAGCGGTGATAATAGCGGTCCTGCCAACGAAAAATCCAAACGCTTTTCGCTGGATTGCTTTGCTCACGACTCTCATTAACTTTGGGCTGTCACTCTACACGACCCTGGGCTTTAACCGGGGCCAACCGGGCTACCAGTTCGAGGAAAAAGCCAACTGGATCGGCTCTATCGGGGCGGGTTACCACATGGGCGTGGACGGGGTGTCGGTCCTGATGGTCCAACTCAACGCCTTGCTTTTCGTGACAGCGGTCCTGGCAAGCTGGTTCTCCATCCAGAAGCGCGTCCGCGAATATTTCGTGGCCTTGCTGATTTTGAACATAGGGCTGGTCGGGGTCTTTTGCGCCCTCGACTTCTTCCTGTTCTACATTTTCTGGGAACTGGTCCTGATTCCAATGGCGATTCTAATCGGGGTCTGGGGTGGCGCGAACCGCATTTACGCGGCTTACAAGTTCTTCATCTATACCCTGGTTGGCAGCTTGCTCATGCTGGTGGCGATTATCGCCCTTTACTTCCAGGCCCAACCGCTGGTCGGCTATTTCACCCTGGATATAGTCGAAATCACCAACGCAACCGCCGGCCATCCACTTAACTATACCTTCCAGATTCTGGCTTTCCTGGCCTTTGGCTCGGCTTTCGCCATCAAGGTGCCGTTGTGGCCGTTCCATACCTGGCTGCCCGATGCCCATACCGAAGCCCCGACCGCAGGGAGCGTCATCCTGGCCGGGACGATGTTAAAAATGGGCTGCTACGGCTTTATCCGCTTCAACCTGCCGCTTTTCCCGGATGCCAGCAAAGACCTGGCGCCCCTGATGATTGCCCTGGCGATTATCGCGATTATTTACGGCGCGATGGTAGCCCTGGTTCAGCCGGACATGAAAAAGCTGGTGGCCTATTCCTCGGTGAGCCACATGGGTTTTGTTATCCTGGGCCTGTTCGCTTTCGCTTACGGCCTGGGCGGCAGTTCCGGCACGACCACCAACGCGCTGCTTTTGCATAACTCCCAGGCTTTTGAAGGCGCGGTCTTCGTGATGTTCGCCCACGGTCTGTTGACCGGCGGCCTCTTTTTAGGCGTTGGCGTGATTTACGAACGGACGCATACCAGGGATATTAAGACAATTCAAAACACCACCCGTGTTGCCAGCCGCATGCCGGTCTACGCCACTATTTTCTTGCTGTATGCGATGGGTTCGATTGGCTTGCCGGGTATAGCCGGGTTCGTGGGAGAATTCCTCGTCATGCAGGGCGCGTTCAGGGTCAACGGTTGGCTGTCCTTCGCAACCTCCTTTGTGATTATCTTTGCCGCAGTTTACCTGCTCTGGATGTACCAGCGGGTCTTCTTTGGCAAGATTGGCGACTACGACCCGGCGGTTGCGTTGAGCCACGGCGCGGGACACAGCGAACATACCCCGGATACTGCCGCCACTAACCAATCGGGTATGGCCGTTGGCGCGGATAACTCGGCTCACGGCGAACACGGTCTGCCGATGCCGGCCAGCGAGAAATACGGTAGCGGCGCCGGGCCGGATACCAACCGCGTCGGCACCGATACCTTACCGGAAAAAGGCTCCACTCACGCCACACCTGCCGCAGGACACGATACGGGCCACAATACTACTCGCGGCCACCATACCGACCCGGACATCCTGGCGAACGGGGCAAAGTTCCCTGACCTGAACCTGCCGGAAGGGCTGGCCCTGATTCCGATGGGTATCCTGTCCGTGCTAGTGGGGGTGGTTCCGGCCCTGGTATTGGACTTCCTGACAACCAGCGGAAGCAACCTGGCCGTTACGATGGTGGAACATTCCGATAAAGTGGCGGCAATTGTGCAGTTGGTTGGTAAGTAAGTAAGTAAGTAAGTATTTAAACTTTAACCCGAACAGGGAGCGAAAAAAGTGTCTTTATTAACACACACTTTGCTACAAATATCTACCGTTAAGCCTTCCTTCACCGGAGACGATTTGTACCGGGTTTTGCCGGAATTAATCGTGCTGGTGATGGCGGTGCTGGTGGTAATACTTGATTTATTCCTGCCATTTCGTTCCCGGCCCGCCCTGGGCTACCTGGCAATCCTGGGATACGCCGGTGCGCTCGTCGCCGCCGGGTTCCTCTTCTACTACGACAACCCGACTAAAACTTCTTTTGGCGGGATGTTTGTCCGGGACAATTTCAGTTCGTTCTTTGAAATTGTCTTTCTGGTCAGCGGTATCCTGGTGGTGCTGGTTACGCCCAGTTACTCTCTCAAACGGGGTATTCCGCTCGGCGAGACTTATGCCATTCAGGCTTTCTCGGTCCTGGGTATGATGATTGTGGCCGCTTCAGGCGACCTGATGGTGATTTTCGTCGGCATCGAACTGACCTCGATTTGCAGTTATCTCCTGACCGGTTTTGCCCGCTCCGACCCAGGCTCGGCGGAAGGCTCTCTGAAATATTTCTTACTCGGCATCTTCGCGACGGCAATACTGGTTTACGGGATGGCCTGGACCTTTGGCATTACCGGCTCGACCAACCTGGTCGCAATCAGCCAGAGCATTACCCGGAATAACTTGAGCGGTGACGCCGGTCTGACCCTCGGTATGCTCTTGATGGTGGTCGGTTTCGGCTTCAAAATAGCGGCGGTGCCCTTCCATTTATGGACTCCTGACGCTTATGAAGGCGCTCCAACGCCGGTCGCGGCTTTCATGTCGGTTGGGCCAAAGGCGGCCGGGTTCGCGGCCCTGTTACGGGTTCTAATCCAGGGCTTACCGACCCTGGCGGTGCAGTGGTCCGTCATAATTGCGGTCCTGGCCGTCCTGACTATGACCCTCGGTAACGTGGTCGCGATAGCCCAGAACAGCGTCAAGCGTATGCTGGCTTACTCCTCAATAGCCCACACCGGCTATATAATGGTCGGCCTTGCCGCTTACCTGAACACCAGTTCGCCCGACAAGCAAAATGACGCTATTTCTTCGGTCCTGATTTACTCGCTAATCTATGTCTTTATGAACATGGGCGCGTTTGGCGTGCTGATTTACGTCCAGAACCGCCAGGGCGGGGCCGAGGTAAATAGCTTTGATGGCCTGGCCCAATGGGCGCCCGGGATTGCCCTCGCGATGGCCTGGTTTATGCTGTCGCTGACCGGTATCCCGCCGACGGGCGGCTTCCTGGGCAAGTTCTACGTCTTCCGGGCGGCCATTGATAACGGCTATACCTGGCTGGCAATCGTGGGCGTTATAAACAGCGCCGTTTCGGCCTTCTTCTACCTGCGAGTTATTTACTCGATGTACTTTAATCCGATTGCGGATGAAGATAAGGCCAGGCTCCAGCCGACCAAAGCCGGTTTTATCGCGGCTGGCGTGGTGATTGCCAGTATTGCCCTGTTGCTGCTTGGCATCGTTCCCGGTCCGGCCCTCGACCTCGCCCGTGACGGCGCAGACCCGCTAATCCAGGGGGTCAGGACCGCTACCGGTCGCTAAATTCAATTCAAAAGAAATAGAAAGAGGCAAATTGCTTGCCTCTTTTACTTTAGTAGTGGATTTTGAAGCGTTGGGGCCAGGTGGAAAGGGCATAATTAGAAGTAGCTGGATTATAAGGGCTGAAGAAGATTTTCCCAGACTTGTTACCTGCTATGTTTTGTAAGGAGAAAAAGAATGCCTGGTCAATTGAATTTATTTGATGTTGTAGCCTTGCCGGAAGATATAAGTGAAAAGGGACTTAACCGGGGTCAGGTTGGAACCATTGTCGAAGAACTTGATGAAGGATTTTATGAAGTAGAATTTAGCGACAATCAAGGTCGAACCTACGCCCGGTTAGCAATCCCGGGTGCGAAACTTCTAGTACTTTATTACCAACCTCTTAAAGTAGCCTGAATTAGGGGATGACCTGTAATAATATAGAATAATTTTCTCACAGGGTAAAAATTATCTTCCTTAATTTATTTGAAAGGAATAAGTAATGAGGAGAAACGGATGAATCCAACTAAAATGGTATTAGAGATAGCAGATATAACCGGATTTATTGTTGTTTTTGGCTCCGTTCCATTAGTCCTCAAACGCTTTCAAAGGTTAAATTTAAGTTTTCGGCTGCTGTATGATGGTCTTTTTATACTCCTTTTTGCCGGGTTGTTCCTTGCAACTTCTCCCGTATTTGATAAGCTACCGGGACTGCTAGAGTTCGTTGGGTTTGCGGTAATCCTGGCTACTTTTAACTGGTACGTTAAAAATACGGCCACAAAGTAATGAAACATGGCTCAATCTTCTGGGTAGTGAATTACATAAAATCGCAGCGGGACAGCGAAACCCGTTACACAATTGACCTTTATTTGCTGCGGCTCGGTTACGACGCCGGGACCATTGAGGATGCCTGGCAAATTGCCGGGCTGCGGTTGGAAAGCAAAAAGCCGTCCTTCTTTAAGTATCTTTTCCCGGTTACGGCCCTTTGCAGTTTGCTTAGCTGGGTTTGTTTGACCTTGTCATGGTATACATCTTCTGATGGAGCAATTCATTCTGTCCTGATTTATACTCCAAAATTTTATGAATATATTTACTACCCTTCTTTCAACTCAGCTTTTCTATATTTCATGCTGATTTTTTGGGGAATAAATTGCTTTTTAGGGCTTTTTATCCAATATAGTGGCAGTCAAATTTTTTTGAAACTCTTTCCAGCGGCTCTGAACTTTAACTTTTTATTTATTTCTGCTGCCCTTGCGTTTGATGGTTTTCTCATCTTACAGTTACATAACTGGTTAGTTTGGCAAGGACCGGTCTTCCTTACTTTGATTTTGCTAATTGCCTTGACCTGTACTTTATTAGAATTGAAATATGCACCAAAGAAAATCGAAATAATTCTCCCCGCTCATCCCTCCCAATAAATTTCGGATAAAATTTCCATGTATAAAACCTCTTTCTCTATTGAACAAATCCCCCAATAGTGCTACCCTTTTAGCCTGTGGTAAGGCTATGATGCGCTGGAAAAGGAGAATTATGGGTTATCTAAAAGGAATACTGCACGCGAATTTAACGATTGCGCCCGGTGACGAGGCTATCGAGCAAGCCCACCGGTTTTACGTGGACTTGCTGGGCCTGGGTGTGCTGGACCGGCCACCTGAAACCGACAACTTTACGCCCGGTTTCTGGCTGGACTGCGGCAACGGTCAGCAAATTCATATCAGTTCCGAACCGCACCCCGAAACTTATAACGGGCCGAGCAAGCGCCACACCGCTTTCCAGGTAAGCAACCTGGCCGGGCTGAAGGCCGCCCTCGAAGCCGCCGGGGTAGAAGTGCAGGTGCAAGACCAGCAGTTCGCGGGAATGAGCCGGATTTTCGCTCGCGACCCCTGGGGTAACGGCCTGGAACTGGTTGAATATTTTTAGATTGTTTAATATATAACAATCTAAGGCTAGTTGAGATAGAAAATGAAACTTGCTGTAGTTACCGCCGGGGCGATAGGCGGTTATTTTGGCGGTTTGCTGGCTGCGTCTGGCGCGGAAATAACTTTTGTAGCCAGGGGCGCGCATTTGCAGGTTTTGCAGCAGACCGGCCTCGTTTTGAAAAAACCGGACGGGGAGTTACACCTGACGCCCGGCCAGTACCGGGTCACGGATAACGCCGCCCAGGCCGTCCGGGGTGCGGGTATGGTGCTGTTCGCTGTAAAGTCTTACGACACGCACGCGGTCGCTCTGTCTCTTCTGGCGGGGTTGGGCGAAACGGTGCCGGTCCTTTCGTTGCAGAATGGGGTCGAGAACGAAGAAGTGCTGGCGGCGTTGGTCGAACCGCGCCGCACTGCCGGGGGTGTGGCCTACGTCCTCGCCAGGTTATCCGCGCCAGGCGAAATAACGGCGGACAACACCGGGCGGTTGGCCGTGGCAGCTTACAGCATGGCCGGTGGCCCGGTCGCGCACCTGGACGAATTCGCCGGTTTGTGCCAGGCCGCCAATATTCCACTCGAAAAGACAGGCGATATTGCAAAGCTCAAATGGAGTAAGCTGGTCTTTAACAGCGCCCTGAACGGCTGGACCGCTTACCGTAATACGACGCTGGACCGGGTGCTGGCCGAGCCGGAAGACCGCCAGGGTTATGAGGAAACGCTCCGCGAAACTTTCGAGGTAGCTATAGCTTTAGGCGTCAATCTTGACCCTGGTATTGTCGAGCAGACCATGGCGCGGTCGTTGCGGTTGGGCGCGGCGGGTAGTTCGATGCTAACCGACCGGGAGATGGGCCGCCGCCTGGAGTTTGAGGCACTTAACGGTTATGTGGCCCGCAAAGGCCGCGAACTTGGCATACCGACGCCCTACAACGCTCTGCTGGCCCGCGAACTGGCCTCAGTGAACCCAATCTAAAAATAAGCGGTAATTGCCGGATATTGAAAAATTGCCTTACATTCAATCTACGGAATTTCAGCGGTATGGGTTTTACTCGTGGGTTTTGGAACGGATAAGCTCGATTAAGCGTTTGGATACAGCCGGGTTAGGGCTGGCGGGCAGGTAAGCCTCGAACTGGTCGGCCAGTTGGCGCATGGATGGGCCGAGCGCGCCATCTTTATCCAGTTCGAGCGCCGACTCCACATCTCCCAGGCCCACTTCGTAAAGCTCCGGGTAGTGGCGGGCCAGGGCGAAAGCCAGGTTAGCCCTGGCAAGATAGTGGTTAGGCCGGTCGGGTTCCATCTCTATTACCGAGGTCATATCCCGCAGGGCGTCCACCGCCATGCCTTTGTTGGTAAAAAAAGAGGCCCGGTTGAGTAAATTCTGGGCGGTGCGGTCCAGTTCGAGCGCGTCATTAAGGTCGCCCAGGGCGGCAGCATCTTTACCCAGGGCCAGGTTTACCACGCTGCGGCTGGAATACAGGGTGGCCGTCGGGGCAATCTGGATGGCGGCGGAATAGTCGGCCAGGGCTTCCTCGTAGCGCCCCAGTTCAAAGAGAATTCTGCCCCGGTTCCAGTAGTTATCCGCTTCTTCAGGGTCTAGCCGCACGGCCTGGCTGATATATTCGACCGCTTTCGGGTAATTTCCCGCCTGCAAAAGAAGTATCGCAGCCCGGTTCCAACTGTGGGGCGATTGGGGGTCTTTCGCGACCTCGGCCTCGGCTTCGGCCAGCCCGGCCCGGTCCTCGTTCTGGTTCTCCGGCATTTGCCTCTCTCTTTTTATTTATTTCCCGTTCAATATCCAATGTTTTACGTTCAACGGCTATTTTGGCATGTTACATTTGGTAGAATTTCTGTGTCAAATAGGTATTGTCCTGAGAATTTATGAAGGTATAATAGTAAGGCGCTCAAAAGTTAATTGGTTAGCTGAATGTGTTGGGTCGCGGGGAAGGCTGGAAGAAGATGACTAACGAGGATTTTGCCAGGGTTTTCATGCTTATTGGCGATTTGATGGAACTTAAAGGCGAGAACGTATTTAAGATTTCAGCATATCGCAAAGCCGCCGACACAATGCTCAATGCCCCTGAAGATGTCGCTACGCTCTGGAAAGAAAACCGGGTGATGGAACTGCCCGGCGTGGGCGAGGCTATCGCCGGGAAAATTGACGAACTGATGCGCACCGGACATTTGAAATTTCTCGAACGGTTGGAAGAAGAAGTGCCGCCCGACCTGGTGACGCTGCTACAGGTGCCGGGCATCGGCTCGAAAACGGCCATGCTCCTTTACAAGCACCTGGGCATCAAGGGTCTGGGCGAACTCGAACAGGCCGCCAGGGAAGGCCGAGTTGCCACGGTCCCCGGTATGGGTGAGAAGAAACAGGACGCTCTCCTGAAGAGTATCGAGGCGCTTCACCGGCGCGGCGAGAATAAGACTTTGCTGGGGATTGCGCTGCCCTGCGCCCGCCAGCTTATGATGGACATGATAAAGGTTGACCCGAACATCAAACAGGTATTGCCTGTCGGGGCGGTCCGGCGCGGCGAGGAAACAATGGAGACGGTCAGCGTGGTGGCTTCCACCGATGATACCTACGAGACTTTGCAGCATTTCAAGAAGCTGCCGGTTGTTGATGAGATTTTGCGGGAGCGCGACTACAAGGTGGAGGCCCGGCTTAAAAACGGCCTGAAAGTTGAGTTTATCGCCTGCTTCCCGGAGCAACTGGCAACGACCCTCGTTATGACTACCGGCACCGATGAACACCGCCGCCAGTTGCGCGACATAGCCCGCCTGAAGGGTTACGAGCTAAGTATGGGCGGGTTTATCAAGGGTGACGAAATCTGGACCGCTCACGACGAGGAAGAAGTCTTTCGCCACCTCGATTTGCCTTACATTCCACCCGAACTGCGCAAGGGTAACGGCGAAATCCAGGCCGTTCAGCAGGGTGAAATGGCCCTCGACCTTGTAACTCTGGACGATATTAAAGGTGACTTGCACAGCCATTCGACCTGGAGTGACGGCACGGCCACGATTGAGGCGATGGCGCGGGCGGCGGCGGTGCGGGGCTATCGCTATCTTCTCCTGACCGACCACACCAAGAGCCTGGGCATCGTGCGCGGCCTGACCGAGGAAAAGCTGTGGCAGCAGCAGGCCGAAATCGCCCGCGTAAACGAAGTGTTGAGCGGCGAAGGCTTCAACTTCAAGCTGTTAAGCGGGGCTGAAGTTGAAATTAAGGCCGACGGCACGCTTGATTTCAGTGACGAAGTGCTGGCGAAAATGGATATTGTAGTCTGCTCGTTGCATAGCAGTTTGCGCCAGGAGCGGGAAAAGATAACCGAACGCTTGATTCAAGCGATGAGTAACCCGAACGTTGATATAATCGCGCACCCGACCGGGCGTATCATTAACAACCGCGAACCGGCTGACCTGGATATGGGGCAGGTTTTCAAAGCAGCGCATGAAACCGGCACGGCCCTGGAAATCAACAGCGGTCCGGACCGCCTCGACCTTAAAGCCGAGCACGTCCAGGAAGCTCTTGAAGAAGGCGTAAAGCTGGTTATCAGCAGCGATTCGCACTCGGTCAGCGGCCTGGCGATGCTGGAATACGGCGTGATTACGGCCCGGCGGGGTGGCGCAAGAGCGTCCGAGATTTTAAATACTCTTGAACTTGACCAGCTTCTTGCCCAATTAAAGCGCTAAAATATGCCCTGGTATAAATCCTCTAGGGGCTTTACCAGTGTGTCCCAGGTGTATTCCGTCTCAAGCCAGCCCGCGCTTAACCTGCCAAAATCTTTTCTTTCTTCTTTGGACAGACCGGCCATTTGAACTACTGCCTCGGCAAAGGCTTCGTTATCGCCGGGCGCGACCAGCCTACCGCCTTTTCCGTTTTGCAGGTAATTCGGCAGTTCGCCGACGGTCTCGGTAACGACCGGCGGACCCGCCATCAGCAAATCGAGAAATTTGGCCGAGCAGCGCGAACGGTTTATCAGGTTGTCGTCGAAAGGGTAGAGGGCAATATCGCCGCAACCCAGGACCGCGGGCAATTCTTGTAGTGTAACCGTGCCGGTCTGGCTAATTTTGGGGGTTAGCCCATGCGCCCGAGCCAGTTCCATAAAGCGAGCATCTTCACCGTGAAAGCCGCTACCCACCACCAGCAGGTGGGTTTGCGCGGCCTTTTCCGGCGGCAACTTTTCCAGCACCAGCCGGAAAATCTCTAATAAACGCTCCATCTTAAATTCCACGAAGCGGGTGTAGGCTAGCAGCACCAGGTTTTCATCCAAGAAACCCAGTTTTTTTCTTTGTTCTCGGGCCGCCCCGCCAACTTCCAGGTCGCGCCACCCGGCGTATTTTTTGGGCGAAACGCCGTTTGGCAAATAAAGCACCCTGGCTGGGTCTACCCCGAAGCCCCAGGCCTGCGTCTGGAGGGTACGGCTTGCCACCGTAACGGCGGCAGCCCGGCGCGGTAAGTCGCGCTCCTGCCAGGCAAACAGCCTTTTTTGCAAGAAAGAATAGAGCAGCAGGTCGTTGTAACCGCCCGGCCCTTCCCAATCGTCCGTATCCAGCACAAAAGGGCGGCGGGCGAGGGAAAGCAGCAGGGCGGCCAGACCGCTAAAAGCTTTTGGCTTGAAAACGTGGATAATATCCGGTTTGAAAGACACCGCCGCCGAAACGAGCCGGACTGGCAGGCGTAACGGTTGCGGACCACGCCGGACCGGCACGAAAAGCAGTTCCACGCCGTTGACAGTTTCCAGGCGGTTTTTGGTCAGAAGGCGGTCTGATGACCCCACCGGGTCGTCCCAGGGCGGCACGATAACTCGCACCCGGTGGCCGCGCCGGACCAACGCCTCGGCGATAGGCAGCACCCGGGCGGCGGTGGTCCCCTTGGTTTTTAGGCCAAAAGGAGCTACCAGGCAAATTTTCAGGCTGCCTTTAGTAGGGGTTGATTTTGGCTGGACGGTCGTCATAAGACCTATTTTAACCTAAAGTCAGCCCAACTCCAAAACCCGGCAGAAATAAACATTTTGAATTGCGCTCTGGCATTTAATGGTGGTAAAGGTGCTAATCTAAAATGGGCCAGGTAAATAATTCCTTAGAAAGGCGAGATGGACCGGCAAGAAATAGTTGTTTCAGAAATGATGCGCCAGAAGGTAGCGACCCTGGGCGAAACGGGCGAGCAATGGCTGATGGCCCTGCCTGCCCTTGTGGAAGAAATAGCGCAGGACTGGCAGCTAGAAGTGGGCGAAAGCCTTCTCGGCGGCTCAGAGGCTTTTGTAGCCCGCGCCACGACCATTGACGGCTTCCAGGCTGTCATTAAGGTCGCCATGCCGCCCGCCGAAGGGAATACCGTATTTGCCAGCGAAATAACCGGTTTAAAACTTGCCAACGGGCGCGGCTATGTCCGGTTGCTTCGCTCGGACCTGGACCGCCGGGCGCTTTTGCTGGAAGCCCTCGGCCCCAGTTTGCAAGATATGGGTCTTTCCAGCCGGGCGCAAATCGAGATTATCTGCGCCACCCTGCGCGAATCGTGGGTACGCGTACCGCTCGACACCGGGCTTTTCAATGAGGAAAAAGCAGCCCAATGGCACACAAAATTTATCGGCAGTTTGTGGCAGCAACTTGGAGAACCCTGCTCCCGGCGAGCCTTCGAAACCGCCCTGCTTTTTACCGAGAATCGCGCCAGGGCTTACGACCCGGCTACAGCCGTCCTCGTACATGGTGACGCCCACAGCGGCAACACTCTTCAAACCCTCACCGAGGGTAGCGGGACGCGCTCGTTCAAGCTGATTGACCCGGATGGACTGGCCGCCGGACCGGCCTGTGACCTGGGCGTCCTGATGCGGGATTGGTTGGACGAACTGCTGCCCGACCCGCTAAAACTCGGCCTCGAACGGCGCGACCTGCTGTCCCGCCTGACCGGGGCCGACCCGCAAGCGGTCTGGGAGTGGGGGTTTATCCAGACCATGTCAACCGGTCTGCTGATGTTGCGGATAGGCGCGACCGGTCAGGGCCGGACAATGCTGCAAGTTGTCGAGGCGTGGTCCCGGGCTTAAAGGTTTTTGAAATAAAAAGAGAGGCGTAGTCAAACGCCTCTCTTTTTATTTCAAATCATTTTAAGTGAAAAGTTTAGTTGGCAACTGCGCTCACGCCATCGAGCCGGATATAGGGCAGCCTTAGCGACCCGTAGACCAGTGCAACTTCCTTGCTCAGACCGCCCAGGCTGTTCTTGAGCAGTTCGTAGGTGTTTCCGGCGATAGATACATCTTTCACCCGGCCCACCACCTCGCCGTTTTCGATTTTGAAAGCGACATTGACCGGGTTGCTGAACGCCCCGGCCAGGAGGTTGGTCTGGCCCATGCCCAGCAAACTCTCGACCACCAGCCCTTCCTTGATGTCCTTTATCATTTCCTTGAAAGGAACATCGCCGCCCTTAATCATCGGGTTGTGGAAACTGGCCCCCGGTTGCCCCAGCAGGCCGCGCTTGCCGTGCCCGGTGCTTTCGGTTTTTGCCTCGCCCGCCGTCTTCAGGTTGTGGAAGTAGCCGGTGAGGACGCCCTTGTCGAAGAAAGTAATTGGTTTGGTTGGGGTGCCTTCGTCATCCACGCCCGCGCTGCCGGGCCGGTTGGCGACAATCGGCTCATCCACGAAAGTAATACGCGGGTCAATGATTTGTTCGCCGATTTTGCCCGAAAGCGGGCTGACGCCCAGGTGCGCGTTTTTACCGCTTAAACCCAGCATAAATGGATAGAACAGCAGAATCGAACCGGCCGGGGTAAAGACAACCGGCAGTTCACCGTCCGAAATGCTCAGTTTGACAATCTTCTGGGCCAGGCCGAGTTGCTCCATGACCTTTTCGGTAAGCCGGTTAAAAGCCTCTTCCGGGGTTACAGCGCTGTGGGCATCGTAGGTCATAAAAACATCGTCGCCCCGCACCTGCTGGATACTGACGCTGCCGCTCAGCGAAGTCCGGCGGTCTTTCTGGTTTACCCCCTTCGAGTTGGCCAGGTGCTGGTCGTAGCTCGTCCGCGAGAAATCCACCTCGACCATTACCTCGTCCCGGCTGGTCACGTTCTCGATTTTGGCGGCCAGTTCGCGGCTGTACTCGGAAAGCTCCTGGATGTCCAGCCGGGCCGTTTCGGTGCTGTAGCCGTCAAAGACCTCGCCCTGGGCGGGCTTCGCAAACTCAAAAGTGGCCTCACCGCCGAACTGGGCCGAAGTCAGGGTTGACTCCAGCAGCTTGTCCTTATCGGTCAGGTCGGTAGTAGAATAAAAACCCAGCTTGCCGTCCTTGATAGCCCGGATGCTGATACCGCTGGTCTCCTGGACCTCACTGGAGCGCAGTTTCCCGGCCCGGTAACTGACGTTAACCGACTCCGCCGTAACGGCGAAGGTCTCGACGCTATCAACGTGCGGCTTGATTAAATCTAAAATTTCGTTAGCTCGATCCATTGGTCCTTGCTCCTATACCGTCATAGCACTGGGCTGCTTGTTGGAATTGCCGCCGATTTGGACGTTCTTAATCCGCACGTGCGGCGAACCCATCCCGACCGGCAGCGGCGATTGCCCGCCCTTGCCGCAACTTCCGGCGGACCATTCCAGGTCGTTGCCGACCGCTTCGACATCGCCAAGCGTCGTAAAGATATTCCCGGCCATCACCACATCTTTGACCATTTCGGCAAGCTGGCCGTCCCGGATCATATAGGCATACTGGCTGCTGAAAGAGAAGTTTTCCATCGCGGTCTGCCCGCCGATAAAGTCGCAGGCGTACACGCCCAGTTCGATGTCTTTAATCATGTCCTCGAAAGGCGTCTCGCCGTTCTTGATGCAGGTGTTGGTCATGCGGACAATCGGGCTGTGGCGGTAGTCCATAGCGCGGGCATTCCCGGTAGGTGTCTCGCCGAGTTTGGCGGCAGTTTCGCGGGAGTGGAGCCGCCCGACCAGTTCGCCCTCTTTAATCAGGTCGGTTTCGTGGGTCGGGGTGCCTTCGTCGTCGTATTGCATGGTGCCAACCAGGTTCGGGTGGACCCCGCCATCGGACACGTTCAGGATGGACGGCCCAAAGCGGCGGCCCAACCGCATCATTTCCTGGGCGCGCGGGTTCTGGTCAATGTGGTCGGCCTCAGAGAGGTGGCCGAAGGCTTCGTGCATAAAGACCCCGGCCAGAATCTGGTCGAGGATAACGGTGTAGTTCCCGGCCTGGACCGGCTTGGCTTTGAGCATTTCCACGGTGCGCTTGCCGAGGTTGGCGACTTTCTCTTCCTGGTTGTAGATATTATTGAAGTCCCAGGCGGTAAAGACCCGGTCGAAAGACTGCTGGACGTTCGCGCCGTCACGGGCTACCGCGCTAAAACGCAGGCTGCCGTAAGGCTTTTCTTGCTTGACATAAGCGCCGTCGCTGTTGGCGTAGTAGGTCGTTACCATCGTATCGCCATAGCTGACGCTGGAATCCTGCAGGCCGGGGACGGACAGCATGACGCCGTTATAGTGTTCGGTAATTTCCTTTTTAGTAGCGAGGTCCACCTTGCGGAAGTCGTTTTCAAGGTTGATGGACAACTCGGCCACGTGGGCATCCAGTTCGGCCAACTTGGTATCACCCTCGCCGAGAGCTTTGGCGCATTCCAGGGCCAGCGCCACGTGGCGGTCGAGTTCGGTCAGGCTATTAAAAGTGCTGACGCCCCAGTTTCCGTTGTTAAGCACCCGGACGAACCCGCCGACATCGCGCCCGGTATTCACGGTTTCCAGGATTTTGCCGCGATAGGCAATACTGGTATTATCTTTGGTTTCGATGCGAATTTCGGTATAATCGGCCTTGCTTTTCCTCAAAGCGTCGGCAATACGGTCTCTCATCATCGGTTTTAAATCCAGCCTTTCTAAATACAAACAGGCAGTAAGATGGGCCTTTTAATAATAGCTATATCAAGATATTATACTCCAATTATGGGGTAAAAGTTCCCGTTTAAGCAATTTCAGCTCTTTTTAAGTGGTGTTGGGTGCTTTCTTTGTTCTTAACTATTTAAGAATTGTATTGTGGGTAAACCAACTAGAGATCTGACGTTTATCTTTAGCCAACTCAGAATTAGAATTATCAGCTATTTTTCCAGAAATAATACATATCTAACCCTTTCACGGCTTGTATACATTCCCAAGTTAAAAAAGCCATGAATGCTTGATTTATTTGCCGTATTCGTGCTAATCTTGTATATTAAGCTAAACCGCGTGAAGGAAATTACGGTCTTGCTTGTATTCAATTTTGCAAGTTGTTTTAGTTCGCCAACTGGGTAGTCACTGAAAATACTAGTCAGTTTCGTACCTTTTGTTTAAGGGTATATTGAACTTTGTATTAGGCGAAAGTTTGCTGATTTGGTGATATTGATAGCAGCAACCTAACTATTTTACGCTCGAGATACAGAAACCGCAGGGTACTAATGATGATTACTAAATTGCTTGAAACACCTGTTCAGGGAGCCGATTTAAAAACCAAACCAACCGAAACACTTAATTGTGGTGATTTGTTTGCCGGTGCAGGTGGTTTATCAGTTGGTTTTCATCTTGAAGGTTTTAATTCGGTTTTTTTCAATGAAATAGATAAAGTTGCTGCCAAAACTTTTAGCTTTAATTTTCCTGATGCCACCTCATTCACATTCCCAATTCAAGACCTAACTGCTGAACAAATCCGCAAGGAGAGTTCTTTAGGAGATGAGGAGCTTGATGTAATGGTAGGAGGGCCACCTTGTCAAGGATTTAGCATTAATGCTCCAGTTCGAAGCACTGAGGATCCACGAAATATTCTTTTTCATCATTATGTCCGATTAGTTTTAGAAGGTATTCGACCAAAGTTTGTAGTTCTTGAGAATGTACCTGGATTAGTCTCATTCAATAATGGCAAAACTTTGCAAGATGTTGTTACCGCTTTTGAAAGGGCTGGTTACAAAGTAGTATTTCGTATTTTAAATGCAGCTCATTATGGAGTGCCAGAAGAACGTTGGCGCTTGGTCTTTATAGGTACACGGCTTTCAGATGTTGAACTATCTTTTCCTTTACCAACACATTACAGTTTACAAAGGCCCAATTTTACGGGAGGCCGAAGCCATACTTTTCAATATGCTATTGGGAAACCATTACAGCCCAGTTTGTTTTTGGAAGATAAGTTACAGAAACCAATCACAGTAGGTGAAGCTATCGGGGACTTGCCACACATTGAATCAGGTGGTGGTTCATTAGAAATGGATTATTACCTACCCCCACAAAGTGAATATCAGGCTCTATTGCGAAATCATTCCAAAAGGTTATACAATCATATTTGTTCAGGTGTGAGTGACATCAATATTGAACGTATGAGTCATGTTTTGCCTGGAGGTTCCTGGCGTGATATACCTCATGATTTACTCCCCCTTGGCATGCAAAGAGCCCGCCGAAGTGACCACACAAAACGTTACGGTAGACTGGACCCTGAAGGTGTTTCTGGTACGATCCTAACAAAATGCGACCCTCACTGGGGTACAGTCTTTCATTTTAACCAGGATCGGATAATAAGTGTTCGTGAGGCAGCCAGAATTCAATCTTTCCCTGATTGGTTTCGTTTCATTGGGACTCGTAGCGACCAGTATCGGCAAGTTGGTAATGCTGTACCACCTCTGTTAGCCCAGGCAATTGGCAAACATATTAAGAAGCTAATAGAAAACCAAAATTTGGTATCAAAAATTTCCTAAAGGAAAGCGGAAAATTATGCCACGCGCACAAGGAAAAGACCTTTGTGAACTTTTTGGGTATGCCCCAGATGATGATTCTGCTATTGCTAGAAAACAACGCGATAGCCAAATTTGCCCATTTATTGGAGGCATTTGTATAAAACACAGTCACCCACTTCCAGGTGGTAAAATAGATATTTTTGGTTCTTGCAGTGTTGCAAATAAACCAAAAAAAGGAACATTAGAAGAAGTGGTTATTTGTCCTCAACGTCTTTATGCTAACAGATACGAGGTATTGCAAAGGGTTATTCTAGATGCTGTTGGTGAAGGAATTCCATTCTTCATGGCAGACGAATATAAGCAGTCGAAACGTTTAGACGCCCTTCCAAGTAATTTTGTGGTACTACTTGGTAAAAATTCAAGTGCTGAAATTTCACTTTCAAAAAGGGATCCTATTACGAATAAGCTTATAAAACTAAATCTTGATTGGGTTTTTGCACAATTAGTAGATGGTATTTTAACTCAAATAATACCTTGTGAAGTTCAAAGTATTGATATTACGGGTAATTATCATGCAAACTGGAAAGCTTATATGACTGAAGCTTCCAGTATTCCAAATTCAAATCATGGATTGAATTGGGCAAATGTCTGGAAAAGATTAATCCCACAATTAATCTTGAAAGGTACAGTTGCTGCTAATTCAGAATTATGCAAAAGTGGCAGTTATTTTGTTCTCCCAGAAAGAGTGTACAATCAGTTTGAGAACTTAGTTGGGAAAGTTAATCCTGTAAACCTTCCTGGACCAGGCGTACTAACAATAATGACCTATGAATTAGGACCGCTAGTTCCATTTGGTTCCATTCGATCATTAGTTCAAAAACGAACAATAAGGATGTTATCTGCCGATTTTTCTATAGCCTTTTCTGCTGGTCACCGTTTGCCATTAGGTTCTCAACTTGACTCAAAAGTTTTAAGCGTACTGAATGCTCTATAATTAATTTAAGCTCTGCAACCCTAAAATTTCCGAATCCGATGGCTATGCACCTTGATAGTTTTGCTTTCTAACCTCTCAGATTTGCAGTAGGCGAGCCAACTGTGAAACAGACGGTTGTCCTCAGTTGCCTCGGAATTATTAATAACGGTTGTTTTTCCTGACATAAAAATGCACCCCACTTTTTCGAGGAGTGCCATTTGTCACATAGGGAAGCCACAAATAAATAAAAATACGCCCGGCAAGGATCGAACTTGCGACCATCCGCTTAGAAGGCGGATGCTCTATCCACTGAGCTACGGGCGCTCTTTTCAGGCTAGATTATATCTTTTTACGCTTTATCTGGCAAGTGTGGTTTAACTTTTATCTCGCCAGTAAGGCCCGAATGCTGTAGCTCCCGGCCTGGCGCATCTTCTCGATGGTGACGTTCTCGTTGCCAAGCGAGGCGTGGACGCCCAGTCCGTCTATGATGCCGATTAGCGAGAGGGTCGCCATATCGGGGTCGAGCGAACGGAAGGTGCCCGACCGGATGCCGTCCTCGATAATTGAGCGGATGAGGTTGAACCAGCTTCCAAAGCGGACCTCGTTGAGGTGGCGCAGATTGGGGTTATTGATGGCTTTTACCCAGAAGGTCAGCGAGATGTACCACTCGCGGCGGTCGTCCGGAGAGTCGGGCAGCGACAGGGCGATAACCCGGTCCAGCCTCCGCCAGGGATTGGCCGTTTCCTCCAGCACCTGGCGCATGCGTTCGCCGACCGAGCGCGAGGCCGAGCGCATTGCCGAAATTAAAACGTCCTCTTTGTTCTTGAAATAGTGGTTGACCGTCCCGGTGCTGCAATTGGCCCGCTGGGCGATGGCTTGCATGGTTGTGGTTTCGTAACCGTACTCCGCCAGGCACTCCTGGGCCGCCTTGATGACCGCCGCCCGGCGAATTGGTTCCATTCCTAGTTTAGGCATCTCTCTACTCCCAAACTTTTTTAAATCAGCCAATTTATTTAAGGTAAAGAGGTTCCAGCCGCACCCGGCTTAATCCGGCCTAACACGGTCATTCCAGCCTGGGTGTGCTGTCCGGCGCGGCATAAAATTTCGATGTTATCTTGCGGCAAATACAGCGTGGTCAGGAGAGCCGTCCCGAAACCGCGCACGCCCAACCGCTCTACCACCGGGAAACTTTGACCCGCTTCGGCGAAAAGCTCGACCGGTTCTTTCGAGGCCAGCGGCTGCGGCAGGCTTAATCTTTTGTATGGGTTCGAGCGGAAACTAAGCAGCAAACAGCGGCGGTCCCGGGTCTTGACGCCGACCGTGGTCGCTTCATCCGATTTCTGGTGAATGTAGTCTATCTGGCCCGGCAGGGGGGTCCGCAGCACCGGCACGTCCAGCGGTTGGCTGGTAATCAAGAGGCGGTAGGCCGGTCCTTTAATAAAAAGCGGCTCGTCCTCGACCCGTTCGGTCCGTAAAATGGTGCCGTCAGCCGGGGCGTAGATATAATCCGAGGCGTTACCCATTGGTTCGCGGTGCGGGTCGCGGTAGGAGTAAGCCGTCAGGGCGGCCGCTCCCAGCCCCAGTTTCGCCAGGCTGCCCAGCAGTCCGGCCACCCTGGCCGGGAGCGGGCGGCTTGAAAGCCAGCCGAAAAGCCCGGCCAGACCCAGCAAGCTGATTACCCTGGGCCAGCCTTCTTTGACGATACGCGGGCGGGGCAACACGGCGCTCACAAGTTCCGGGATGCTCTGTTTAAAGGAGATGCGCTCTATCTCTGTGTGATTCATGATCAAAGGCGACACTCACAAAGGCTCTCAATTAAGAATTTTAATCTGCAGCAAAACCCCAACTAAGTGCTTGTAAAGAATTAATTTGTTTAGATCTGAGGCAAAGAGTAAGCCATCGTCACCTCACGATTTTACAAGTTAATTCTTTACACCAACTAAGTACAACCGCTCACAAGTTCGTAGCAGGTTATTGCGGCCAGTTTGGGCTTAGAATTATTTACGGCTTAGTCAAAAGTCCATTTCTACCCACTGCGAATTTATGAGCAGTTGTACTAAGAGTTATGTTACAAGCTGTCGCACCTTGTTGTCAACCGAAACCCTATGCTATAATTTTACAATAATTAGCAGAAGGAGAAGTTTTATTTATGTACTTCGCCGCCCCTGAACGTGATGGCTCGGACCCGGTTACTTCCACCGCTTTCCGCAGCGTCGCCGATTATCTCACCCAGGATGCCAGCCGGATTCTTAACGAGTGGTGGGACGATATCAAAAAACAATCGCCTTCTTTCGCTGAACTCGAAAAAATGCGTAACCCGGTCCGCTACCACGAGCAAAGCCTGGAACTGATTATCAAAGCGTTGCAAGCCGACAGCCCTGCCGAACAGGCCGGACTGCGCGAGCAGGTCACGCGCATGGCCCGCGAGATGGCCGGAGAACGCCTCCGCCAGGGCTTTTTGCTCAAAGATATTTTGCTGTCGCTCTCGGTCTTCCGGGGCGCGGTCATTGATTCGGTTGGGCGCATGCTCACCGATAAACGCTGGCAGGCTGTCCCGATCAACGTCCTGCATATGGAAAAGCGCGTCAACGAGGCCATTGATATTCAAATTGCCTCGGTCGCCGAAGCTTATATGAACGCGCGGGACGCCATTATCCGCCACCGTGAGGAAATGCTGCGCTTCCACAACTATCAGCTTGTCAAGCTCAACGACCTGGCCGCCCGCATGGGCGAAAGCCTGCTGATTACCGAAGTTATGAACGCGGCGGCGGAAGCCCTTTGCGAAATGGCCGAGCTTTCCGCCGGGGCGGTGGCTATCAAAAATGAAAAAGGCTCTTCCCCGCTCGTCCACGCGGAGTACGGGCATATCGGGTGCAGCCCGGCCATTATCCAATGGCTCAACTCGCCGTTCTTCCAGGAACTCAGCGAGGGGATTGTCACCAGCACTCGCCCCCTGATTGTTTCCAACACCGAGGAAGACACCCGCTTCAGCCCTGCCGTGGACTTTGGCGTGAAATCGCTCCTGTGTGTACCGTTGCGGACCGCCGACAAGGTTATCGGTGTCCTTTACGGCATTGACTACATCGCCCGCGATTTTTCGCCGCACGAGATAAACCTGATTCTAACCTTTGCCAACCAGGCCGCTTTAGCTGTCGAGAACGCCCAGCTTTTCACCGAGAGCCAGCAGTCTTACGAGGAATTGCAGGAACTCGACAAGATGAAGGACGAGTTTGTCTCGATAGCCAGCCACGAAATCCGCACGCCGCTGGCCCTGATTAAAGGCTACAGCAGCACCCTTTTGCGTTTCGACCTGAAACTCTCCGCCGAAAAGCAGCAGAAGTTTATTACCGGGATAGACGACGCCGCTAACCGGCTGGTTAATCTGATAAATAATTTGTTGAGCGTGTCCCGCATCGAGTCGGGCCGCTTCAAGATTAATCCTCAACCGGTCAACGTCCGCGAGGGCATCAAAAACGCGGTCGGCGGCTTCCAGGGCCAACTCGGCGACCACGAACTGGTTTTGAACTTGCCGAACGACGATATGCGGGCTCGTTGCAACCGCGACCAGTTCGAGCAGGTGCTGACCAACCTTATTTCAAACGCGATTAAATATTCGCCTTCGGGCGGCACGATTACGGTCACGGCAGCCCATGTGCCGGGCAAACCGGCTGATACTGCCGCCCCCGACCCGGTAGAAGGCGCGCCTGAGAAGGTCGAGTTGCGGGTGAGTGACCAGGGGACCGGCATCCCGCAGGAACACCTGACCCGGATTTTTGAAAAATTTTACCGGGTCGAGACTGGCCTGACCCGCAAGACCCAGGGGACCGGCCTCGGTCTCTATATTTGCAAGAGTATCGTCAATAGTTACGGCGGCGAAATCTGGGCCGAAAGCGGGCCAAACGAAGGCACCACTTTCGTCATTCAGCTTCCGGTCTGGAAAGTTGACGCGGAGTCGGCCATCTAACTTGAAGCTGGGCCGGGCTTTGTCTCAGGCGAAAACCGGGTTTAATTTTGTTAAATTGTTGTTAGAAAATTCCACTCCCCACCCCGTTAATTGACGGTGTAGGGTACAATAGTGCTTATTCACGACTTTCGCTTCGAACCTGAAAAACCTTCAGGGTATGCGAAAATCAAGCGCACTATAAGTGTTTCAAGCGAATGTCCTATTATTGTAGTGTTTAACATTTCCCTATAGGGTAACGAGGAGATTGCATCATGGCAGCCACTGGTGAGGTAACCGGGCGCAAAGTGCTGGTTATAGATGATGAACCAGGTATCATCGAAATTGTCGAAGCGAACCTGGAAGGCGACGGCTTTGAAGTGATTTCGGCCTCTAATGGCAAAGAGGGCCTGGAGAAAATTAAAAATGAGCAGCCGGAACTGGTTGTCCTGGACGTAATGATGCCTGAAATGGACGGCTGGGAAGTGCTGCGCAGCATCGAACAGGACGAGGCTACCGCCGGGTTGCCCGTAATCATGCTTACCGCCAAAGCCGCCGACGAGGACTACATTTTCGGCCTCGAAGAAGGCGCGGTCGAATATGTTACCAAGCCGTTCCTGCCTCAGGAACTGGTCAACCGGATAAAAATTACTCTGATGGTGCTGAACCCTCGCATGCGCGAAGAGCGGCGCAAGAACCTTATTAACAAGCGCAAACGCCTCATGGAGCAATAAGAGACGTTCAACGAATTAAACAATGATTATCTGTACCAACCTCGCCTGCCAATCTCAGAACCCGGATAGGTCGCATTATTGTGGTAAATGCGGCACGCATCTACCGCAGCCTTTAAGCGGTTCTAACCGGGAAGCCACCCAGTTTTGCCGTGCTTGCGGCGCCCGGCGCGAACGCTTCCCCACCGACCGCCGCATGTGTACGGTCCTCTTTGCCGATGTCCACGGCTTTACGGCTATGAGCGAAATTCTCAACGATGTCGAAAAAGTTACCCAGGTTATGAACATGGTCTTTACCCGCCTGACCGAGAAAATTGTTGACCTGGGCGGCAGTATTGACAAGTATGCCGGGGATAACATCATGGCCCGCTTTGGCGCGCCCGTAGCCCACGAGGACGACCCTGAACGGGCGGTGCGGGCCGCGCTCGAAATGCAATCCGAACTCCGTAAAATTTCAGGCGAGTTACAGGCTACCTATGGCTTCGGCCTGGACATGCGTATCGGCCTTAATACCGGCGAGGTCAACGCGGCGGAAGTCGGCGGCGAAGTGCGCGGCATCAGCTATAAAACCTACACAATCATGGGGGACGTGGTTAACCTGGCCTCGCGCCTGGAACACGAGTCGCGGGTCGGACATGTGCTGGTCGGTGACCTCACCTATAAGCTCTCGGCTCACGCCTTTGACTTTATTGACCTTGGCCTGAAGCAAATCCGAGGCAAGCGCGAGCCGGTCCACTGTTACGAGGTGGTCGGGCCGAAGCGGGAGCGCGAGAAACGGCGCGGTCTGGCCGGGCGTGATTTACCGCTTATCGGGCGCGACCAGGAGTTATACGTCCTGTGGGAACGGCTGCAAAATGTCTTGCAGGGTCACGGGCAGGTCGTTTCGGTTGTAGGCGAGGCCGGGGTCGGCAAATCATCCTTGCTGCGAGAGTTCGAACGCCGCTTGCGGGCTTACGACCCTGACATCTGGTACTGGGACGGCGCGGCTTACTCCTATTCGTCGGGCCAGTATTTTAGCCTGGTGCGGACTCTTATCTTTAAATACTGCAAAATTAGCGACAACGAGGACGAAGCGGGAATTCGCCAGAAGCTTTTGGCGGCTATCCGCGACCTGCTGGGCGAACCGAACGACCCGGACGGCCCCGAGTTCGGCGAGAATGCTGCCCTGTTGGGCCAGGTGGCCGGCCTGACGCTGCCCAACCGCTTTATTGATGGGCTTGACCCCCAGAAGCGCAACACTTTGCTGGTCGAGGCTATCACCGACTTTATTCTCAGTAAGGCCGCACGCAACCCGCTTGTCCTGGTTTTAGATGACCTGCACTGGGGCGACAGCAACAGCCTTAATGTTGTTGACCGGATTATTACCCGCATCCTGACCGGGTCGGGCCAGGAAGTCTTTTTATTGCTGCTGCACCGGCCTGATTTTGCCCATACCTGGCCGGTGGTAGCCCAGTCCGGCGATAACTTTGAATATATACTGCTCGACCGCCTGCGCCCGGAGCAAATCGAGCCTCTGGTGCGCCAGTTCCTGGAAGAATGGCTCAAAGTGCAGGAGCCGGGGCGCGTCCGCAAACCTGAAAATGAATGGGAAAAAGTGCCGGAGCCGCTCATGCAAATCGTGGAGCGGGCCGGGGGTAACGCTTTCTTTACCGAGGAAATACTTAAACGGCTGCTGGAAGACGGCTATATCATGCCGGATGAAAGCCTGGAAAGCGGCTGGCGCATCGTTAAAGACCTGGAGGCCTTCCGCCCGCCCGAAACCCTGCAAGAAATTCTGCTGTCCCGGGTGGATAACCTTCCTTTGTTCGACCGGCGGGTCTTGCAGGTAGCCTCTGTGGTCGGCAACCGTTTTGAAAAGCGCATCCTCACCGCCCTGAACGAATTTCGCCAGGAAGAAGCCGAAGTGGACCAGGCTATCGGAAACCTGGAAGTTAAAGACCTGATAACCGGCAAGCGCAACGAGACCGCCGATGTTGAATACGTCTTCCGGCATTATCTGACCCGTGATGTGGCTTACAACAATCTGCTGGGGGTGGAACGCAGCAAGTATCACGGGGAAGTAGCCCAGGTTATAGAACGCTTCAAGGCCGACCGCCTTCATGACTATACCGTGCTTGATGACCTGGCTTACCACTACGAGCACAGCGATTTTGAGGAAAAGGCCGTCTACTATCTGATACTGGCCGGCGATATGCGCCAGAGCCTCTTCCGTAACGATGAGGCGCTCAAGGCTTACTACCAGGCCCAGGAAATTTTGCTGGGGCCGGAATTTAAGGATAAGCCGGATACTACGAACCGGTTGGTCAGGATTGATACTCATATCGGTGACATTCTGAGCCTGAAAGAAGCCTATCAGGAAGCGATCACCCATTACCGGTCGGCCCTGGCCCGTTGCGACGAACCGCTGTCGCGGGTGGCTATCGGGGCCAAGCTTATCGGCAGCCTGGTGAAGATGGGCAGTTACGAGCAGGCTTTGCAGGCTTTCGAGGATGCCCGGCATGAGTTGGCCCGCCAACCGGACGGCGTTTTTGAGGAAGAACCTAAAGCTCAACACCTGCGGGCCAAACTTTTGACCGAAATCGGCTGGATTTATTACCTGCAAGGCCGTTACGAGGAAGCCGAGGCGACTTACAATGACAGCCTGGAGCTTTTGGAAAAGGCCGACCCGTCGAACCCGGAGTTGCAAGTTGACCAGAGTCGGGCTTATAGCGGTCTGGCGAATGTATTTGTGGACCGGGGCGAGTTTGGTTCCTCTGAAGAATGTCTGCAAAAGGCGGCTCTATTGCAGCAACAGACCGGCAAGCTAGATGCCCTGGGCCGGACTTATAACCTGCTGGGCTTAATTGCTGTGCTCCGCGGCGACCTTGTAAAAGGCGATAACTACTGGAAGCTCGCCCGCGAAAACGCTCAGCGCGCCGGAGATCTGGAACTGGCCTCGGCTATCCTGGGCAACCTCGGCGCTCTCGCGGTACGGCAGGGCCGGCTCGAACTGGCAATAAAGTATTTCCACAGCACCGAAAACTCTACCAACCCGACCCATATTGCCAGTTCTAAAATAAACCTGGCCCAGGTGCTGCTGCAGCAGGGCGATTTTAACGGGGCGCTTGGCGAACTGCAAAAAGCAATAAACCTGGCCGCTTCAATTGGAGCGATGGCCCAGGTGGTAGAGGGTTACACAACGATGGGCTGGCTCTACCTGGCGACCAGCAACTGGCAGGAAGCCGAGCGCTGGCTAAACGAAGCCCTGGCCCGCTCTCAGGAGCTAAATAACCTGGAAAGAGCGGCGACCGCCCGGCTGTTTCGCTGCGAGCTTTTCCTGGAGCAGGGTTCGCTTGAGAGGGCCGGGCTTGAGCAAACCGCCGCGGCCCGGTTGGTCCGTGAGCTTGGCGACCCGCTTTTGGTGGGGCAGCTCGAACGGCTCAATGGGCGGTTGGCTTATCTAAAAGGAGACTTCCCGGCGGCCGGGCAGGCGTTTGACGCCAGCCTGGAAAACCTGGAACCGGTTAAAGCCTTTCTGGAAATGTCATATACCAAATTGTACTACGCGCGCTATCTGCTTTCGGCTTACCGTCAGAGCCAGGACTATGATCAGCTTGAACGGGCCCGGGGCTTGCTTATGCAGGCCGCCAGCACCTTTGAAGCCTGTGGGGTCGTTCTTAAAAAAGAGGAGGCCGAGGCGGCTTTGCGCGAACTGGGCGAACCGGTTGCGGTTTATAGCACACCTGCCCGGTGATTTGACGCATACCTTATTCCTACCAGCCAGGGTTATAATGGGAGGCCGGGATACAGCCTGGCATCTTAAACTCGTTAGCAAAGGAGGTTTTTCTGATGGCAAGCGAAGGTTTACGCGCCCTTATCGCCAGGGCTAACAACGACAAACAGTTTTTGCGAGATTTGTTGGCCGACCCTGAAGGCGCGGTAAAAGCGGGTGGGTTCGAGCTTTCGGCGGATGAGCTGGAAGCGGTCAAAAGCCAGTACCAGGGGCAGCTTACCGACGAGCAGCTCGAAAACCGGGTCAGCAAAGCCTGGTTCCGGGTTGGCCCCTGATCACATACATTTCATTCTCAAAAGAAAAGCGTCCGGTGGGGGCGCTTTTTGTTTTATAGGGGTACTTGAAGGTGGGCTAAAATCAGGCCAAGAGTTTCCTGGGGCGCTTCTTCCAGCACCCAATGGCTGCAACCTGGCAGTTCGACCCTCTTGAAATAGCCCCGGCAGAACCGGGCCGTCTCTTCCCAGGCCTGGGGAATAAAGGCAAAATCCTTTTCACCGTAAAATAGCAAGACCGGCATTTTGAGAGGTTTAAATTCAGTTGAGCTTTCGGAATAGATGCTGCCCGGGCTAGTATTAACCCGGTAATAATTGAAAGCTGCCTCAAGCTGGCCGGGTTGCGAGAGCATTCGTAAATACTCCTGGCGGTCGGCTTTGCTAAAAGTACCGGGGCGCGGCTGGTCGAACATTATATAGTCCATGAACTCTTCAAGGTTCTGGTCGATGATTCTTTCGGCCACCCCCGCCGCCTGGAACAGCCAGATATACCAGCTTCTTTCCATCTGTTGAGGCCGTTGCAGGGTCTCGCGGAAGGCGGTCGGGTGTGGGATGTCTATCACCACGAATCGCCTGACCTTTTGAGAGTAGAAAGTGGCGAAAAGCCAGCTTATAGCTCCGCCCCAGTCGTGCGCCACCACGTTCGCCGACTCCCAGCCGAAATGATTGTAAAAGGCATTTATATCGTTCACAAGGTTAAGCATGCGGTAGGCTTCGGGAGAAGAAGGCCGGTCGGAGAGGTTATAGCCGCGCAGGTCGGGCGCGACCACCCGATAACCCTGCCGGGCCAGGGCCGGGAGATGCCGCCGCCACAGGTATGACGACTGCGGAAAACCATGCAAGAGCAGCACCGGCTCGCCCGTGGTTGGCCCAGCCGCGACATAGTGCAGTCTTACCTCGCCGCTCTGGACGTAGCCTTCCTCCTCGAACCACTTCTCGGCCATTTTTGCATTCTTTTTAGGGGTAATTTTCAGGGTTTTCGGTTGTAAAGCCCCGGGCTTGCGCTACTTTAAGCAATTGTGTATCCGAGCTTACAAAATGAAAGTTGCTGCAAGGTCTTGTGCAAGTATATCTGCTTTTGCCAATTCAGAAGCAATTATTTGTAATGCGTCTAGCGTTCGTAATCTTAAGGTAGTGGGTATTCCAAGCCCTAACGAAGTTAAATCTTGAAGTTGATTTTGAACTTCAAGGGGTACTATTTCGAAAGTTGCGGCTTGTTTAGTAATAACCGTTAGAAGATAAACTACATCATTTTGCGAAACTTTACCCTCACGAAAAAGCCTGGTTAATGAATTGGCAGTTTCTGCTAACGTTAATTCTGAAATGCTAACTTCGTTATTAATAATAAAATCCCTAATCCAGCCCGAACCTTTTTCGTTTAGGAAAAGTTTAAGAAAAGCGTTTGTATCTAAAAACAAAAACGCCATTAAACTCGGTCCTCACGGTCTTCGTCAATGTATTCGGTGATTGTTTTTGGCAGAGTTGGAAACTCGCCATTGCCTGTATTTCCCCCAACCTCCGCCAGTTCTTCCGGGGTAAGAAATTCAGCAAGAATTGGCTCAATTACTTTTGGGGAAAGGCGATAACCTATTCTTAAGTGTGGGGTAGGCTTTTCATCATTTAACTTCTTATTAGAAAAAGGTTTATTTTCCTCCAGTTTTTCTGAAACATGCTCTTGAACCACTTTTAATTCCGCTTTGGAAAGTGTATCAATATCGGAAAGCACTTGCTCTAATTTAGCGGTCATAATGTTACCCCACTTCACAAAGAAACTAAACTTCAGGACAAAGTTTAGCCGAAAAGGTCGGCTTTATCCTTCTCAAGCTGGATTTCGTCCTGCTTTTTCACCCACTCGTCAAACGACTCGCGACCGTCATCTTCTCCTTCGGTGTCGGAATGTCCGTTGCCGTTGGACGGGCGGACGAAGGCCGGGATGGACGACTGGCCGTGCGTGATGGCCCGGTAGAAAATTTCGTCAAAGGGCCGGGTGCGAATCACCACCGGCATGGGTGAAGCGTGACCCAGCAAAAGGGCTTGCTGGCGGCTGTCGAGCGAAGCCAGCACCGTTTTAAGGCCCGCGCTGCCGCTAACCCCGGTAAAGACCGCGTCAATGTCGCGCTCGTCGTTAATAAGGGCTACGATACGGGTGCCGATCTGGGAAAGCACTTCCGAATCAATGCTGCTCGGCCGCTGGTCCACCACCAGGAGTGTAACATAGTATTTACGCATTTCGCGAGCAATTGTACCGAAAATGGTCTGCCCGGCCACTTCAGGCGTGAGGAATTTGTGGGCTTCCTCAATCGTAATCATCACGCGGCGCGGCTCGTCCTGGGCCTGTTGAGTGCGTTTGTAGCGTTCGGTCAACTCTTTATACTTCTTGTGGATGCTGCGCGTGATAATATTTGCCACCAGCATATAGCTCAACAAATCGTCCGAGCCGCCAAACTGGACAATCACGTGCCGCCCTGCCGCCAGCGCTGCCACCATATCGTCAATAACGCGCAGGCTGCGGTGGTTTTTCTCGACAAACGGCATGCGCGCTATCGCCCCCAGCTTGCGTTTGAGCGCGGTAATTGAATTGCTGTTAGCGCCGTTATTCTCGCAAAATTCCTTGAGCGCCTCACCGTCCATATCCAGCAGAGTTTCCATCCAGCGGTCGCCGAACTTGTTTTGCAGTATGTAGGCCGATTCGGCGGCGGTAGCGTTAAGCTGCAACTCGTTACGCAGCAAGAGAATGTCTTCCACGTCAATGTGGTTCATGCCGATTACGATGTCGCCGTCGGCCACGGTCGCCCGTTGTTCGCGGGCTTTATCACCGGGACGGCGGTCGCGTACAGCGTAGACCATCACCCGTGAGCCGAAAAGGTCGCGCAAGCCTTTAATTTGCTGGTTGGAATACTCGCCTTTGGTCACGCTGCCGTACTCGTTGTGCATATCAAAGACCAGGTTCGAGCAGGTGTTAGCGCGAATCAGGCCGGAAAGAATCAGGCGGGTAAGGACGCTCTTACCGGTGCCGCTCTTGCCAAAAATGCCGTTGGACCGCTCTACAAAGCGTTCGAGGTCCAGGCAGACATCAATATCCATGTCAAGTGGTTGGCCGACCGCGAACTTATGGCCGTTTTCGGCGATATTCTCCAGGCCAAAGACCTGCTGGAAATCGGATTCCTCGGCGATAAAGACCGGGGCGAAATGGCTCGGCACCGAACGGACCGGGCGCGGTTGGTCTTCGCCGTTTTGAAGCGAGAGCGACGGCTGAATATGGGCGTCGCCGTAGGTGTAGACACCGTGTAAGACCTCGCGCAAAAGCGCCGAACCGCTATCGCCGGGGTAGGGCGGGTCCAGCAAAACCGAGTCGGAGGTGGCGCCGAGAGTCACGTCGGTAAGCAAACCGAAAAAGCGGACCCCCTCGCACTCGACCGCTACAAACTGGCCGGTCTGGATTTTTTCAAGCGGCGTGAGGGTGCGAATCCGGGCTTCAACGCCCTTTGCCAGTGAACCGGCGGTAATTACCCCCAGGAATTTTTCCGGTTTGCGGCGGGTCTGGTCATACATCATTACTGAACTCCCTCACACTTTTCGACAATAATTTTAAAGCGGTCGTAATCCTGCTTGAGGTTGCGGGCCAGGTAACGCAGGCTATCCACCAGGAACATCCGCCCGGCGGCTTCGCGGGCGCGGGTGGCCCGGCGCAGGACGGCCGCAATCAGTTCTTCCGCCGGGACTTGCGGCGCTTCCAATATAGCCCGCAAATAGCTTTTGTCCTCGGTAAACTCGACAAGGGTCTGGTCCGAACAAAGCGTCACGCTGTAGTGCAAAGGCGGCGGGTAATCGGGGAAGACATAGGAAAAAGAGCGGCGACTCCCGGTATGCGGCCTGGAACAGCCCAGCACCAGGACGCCGAATTCGGTCTTCAACAGGCGGGCAAGCTGTGGATTGTCAATATAAATTTGCTCGTCGTTTTGGGCCGGCAGACCGGTGCCGCGAGTGGCGGCCCGGCGTCCGGGGTCGAGGCCGCCGGTAGCGATATGGTAAACTGCGCCGAAAATTTCAGTAGCGCCGCCCCGGTCCCGGACGCGGACAAGACCGCCGAACGGCGGCGGCTCATCCAGTTTATAGGTATGCGCCACGAACCCGGTCAGGCTGGTTTCGACCACCTCGCCTACCGGTGTTTCGGCATGGTCAGGTTCGGCGGAAGAACTATTTTTAGCTTCGGTAAGAAAGGGATGGCGGGTCGAAAGGAATGATTCAGTCATGGGGTTTGCCTCTGTTAAAGGGTGTTTGGTCTCGAATACCCGTTTGAGCTTTGCTATTTAATTATAACATAACCCCAACATGGTTGGCTTTTTCGCAGCTTGTCCACCATATGTTGAGGAATCCACCAGTTGACCCGTAAAAGATAAGCGATTTCCGTTGCTATAGGGCTTTCGCTTGAAACACTTATCAGGCGGCGGCCTTTCTCGCAGCCTGAGTTTCTCTGGTTCAAAGCGAAAGACGGCTGTTAGCTGAAAACATTTACCCCTGCAAATTTTAAAACTTTTTATAAGAATCGGCATTGTTATATTTAAGAGCCGGTTTATTTTGCGGTTTAGAAAACCTGACTCGAATAAAGAGCGGTTGTGCTATAATTTGCAGCAATGGCCGGGGCAAACTTGCGAAGTTGCTCACGGTGGATTTGTTCTGATACTTTCACAGGAGGATTTTTTGCCCGCTACCCTGCCACTCTGGTTGGCCTTACCTGCCCTGGCTTTCATGTTGCTTGTCCCCGGCTTTCTAACCTGCCAGCTAATTCTTTCCACCCGCAAATATCCTTCTAGCGCGTCCGCCCCCATGGCCGAAGCCCCGCAGCTTTTAACCGCCGGGGAGCAAATATTCTGGACTTTAGCCCTGGGAACCTTTGAAGCGGGCTGGCTGGCTTTATTCCTGGCCGAGTGGGGCCAGTTTTCAATTGGGCTGGTACTGCTCATTCTAGCGGCCTGGTCCTTGGTAACCGGGGTCTGGTTGTGGCAGCGCGGCTACCGGCAGGTATGGTGGCGCGAGAGATTCATTAGCTGGCGGCCTCGCTGGGGCCGTGAATATTTGCAGGGCTGGATTCTAGCCGGGCTTATCGCGGGTTCGACCTTTTTATTCTTCCTGGCTCCTCACGAAACGATTATCGGCGGGCAGGACAGCGGAGTGTACTTCAATACCGGGGCCAATATTGCCCTGACCGGTAAGATTATCACCACCGACCCGCTCGTCCCGGTGATAACCGAGACTGCTAAAGACCCCAAAGTCGGCTCGATTGTAATCTCCCAGTTTTTGTCGGGCGTCGCCAAACAGGAAAGCCGCTTCCTGTTCGTCCGTAACTACCGGCTGCCCGGTTTTTTTATCCTGAATAATTTGCAAGGGCTTTCCACCGGCGAGGTAGTGCCTTCCTTCTTCCACCTCTATCCGAGCTATTTAGCGCTCGGTTTTAGCCTGGACGGAAGCCGGGGCATCACCTTTGTCACGCCTTTGCTGGGGGTGCTGGCAGTCTTTGCGCTTTACCTGGTAGCTCAACGGCTTTTCCCGGCCCGGCGGCAGCGCTGGATTGCGCCTTTCGCGGCCCTTTTCGCGGCCCTGAACGCCATCCAGGTCTGGTTCGCCCGGCAAACGCTGTGGGAAATGCTGGGCGCTTTCCTGATTTTTAGCGGTATTTACGCCTTTTTGCTCATGCTGCGCCCGCTCAAACTGGCCGAGGTCGAGGACGAACAGGGCCGCGATACCACTTTTGCCGCCAGCCCGGCCCTGGCCCGGTTAGGGGCGCTGGGGGTCGGGATTGCCTTTGGCCTTATCTGCCTGGCTCACGCCCAGTTCCCGTTTCTGGTCTGGCCGCTGGCGCCTTACCTGCTCTGGATGCGGCTCACCCGGCGCTGGAAAGCCCATCACTGGTGGCTGCTGGTATCGTTCGCGGTCATGGCCCTGCACGCGGTCATTCATATCCGGCTTTTTTCGCTCGGCTATTTCGAGGGCATTTATCACAACGTCATCGTTTTTTACATGCAAATCATCGGCCTGATTATCGGGGCCGGGGCGGTCGGGCTTTTCCTTTTAATCCTCATTGACGCGATGCCGAACCGGGTGCTGGCCTTTGAAGGCTGGCTGAAACGCCACTGGCGCATAATCAGCGGAGGGCTGGCTGTTTTAACCCTGGCGTATGTTTTCTATAACTATTTCATCCGGGTCTACGGAATTTCCACGGACGGCCAGGGCAACTACCCGGCCTGGTACTGGAGCCTGAGCAGTTATATCGGCGCACCCACCACGGAAGGCCCGGAACGGACTCTTGTACGAATAGGCTGGTATTTCTCGCCGCCCGCGATGATTTTGATTTTTGCCGGGCTGGGCTGGCTGATTGGGCGACGCCTTAACAGCCGCACGGCTATTTTCATGGCCATCCTGGCCGGGATTACGGTCTTCTTTATTGATACGAACTACACCCAGGAGCATTATATTTATTCGCTGCGGCGGTTCGCTGTAGTAACCGTACCCGGTTTTTCGATAGCCCTGGCCTATATGCTGTTTGGCGTGCTGCCAGATCTTCCGGCGGCTCTGCGGCGGCTGCGCCTGCCCGGTTTTCCCCGGCGGGTGGCGATGGCGACCGAAACGGGCAGCAGCGGACCAAATATCGCTTTCGCAGTTGTCCGGCAACCTGAGCCACTGGCGGCCAGCCCGGTTAGCAGCGGACGGGTTGAAACCGCTCCTAAAAATAGCCGCTGGGGTTGGGCGCTGGGATTTGGCCTGGCCGCTTTGCTGGTAATTTTCCTGGTCTATACGGGCCGCACTATCTATACCCTCTCGGAATACGGCTCCGGCGATGGGCAGCCCGGCCTGATTGCGGAAATGGACCAACTGGCGGCTCACTTTGGCCCCAAAGATATTTTGCTTTTCGCCGGGTCACGCGATATTGACGGCAAAATCGCCGCCCCGCTTGACTATATTTACGGCCATCCCGCTTTTGTGCTGCCCGATGCGCTTAAAAATGACGAAACGGCGGCGGTCCTCGACCGCTGGGTGGCCCAGGGCTATCACCTTAAAGCGCTGCTCGGACCGAACGGCGGCCGCTTTTACCCGCCCGGTTATAACCTGAAGTTCCAGAGCGATGTCACTATCACACTGCGCCAGCTTGAAGATTTGACCACCCAGAAGCCCTATAACGTCCAGCTAAATAGCCTGAGTTATGCTATTTACGGCGTGGAGAAAACCAACGCTAACCAGGCGGCCAGTTTCGCCCAGAGCGCCGGGTCCGGCCAACTGGATACAACGGCTGGTTGGAATCTCAAGGCCGGCCAGAACGATTACGCCTCGCTGGTTCAGGGTTTTTACGAGACGGAAAAGGATGCTGACGGGACACCCTACCGCTGGACCGACTCAACCGGGGTATTGCGGATTCCCTGTATGTCCCCGGAAGGAGCGGGCGGCAAACTGACCCTCACCCTGGCCGGTGGTAAACGCCCGGCAGCCTTGCCGGGTGGCAGCGTTTCGGTCTATATAAGCAATTACCGCTATAGCGACGATACCAAACAATGGCAGCCGCTTGGCGCTCTCCAGCCTGGAGAAACGGCCAAAACTTATACCCTGACCCTCCCAGCAGGAGCGGCGGCCCTTTCTTGCGCGAAGGCCGAAACCGGCGGGCCGGTCAACTCGCTCTTTTTGTGGCTGGTGCCAGGACCGCAAACACCCTTCACCCCGGCCAATTTTGGCGGCGGAAGTACCGACAGTCGCGTTCTCAGTCTTAAGTTTTACGGTCTGAATATTTCTAATAAATAAATTTTTGTAAGCTAGTTTTTCATAAGCTTGACCTAACACCCGCTATCATATAAACTCACGGTTGCGCTTGTAGAAGGCGTGACTTTTATTTTCGGCCGGGTGAAATACCCGCCTGAAAACAGCCAAGAAAGCACCGAATTTAATGGATATTGAGGAACGCCAGGGTCAGGCCAGTAGTGGAGGGGCTGCCGACCTGCAAGCATGCCAGGAGGAGCCGGAGAGATTGACTGAAATGGGAGCCGGAAATACGCCGCGCCAGGACCAGACCGGCCAGCCTTTTTTGACGGTCGTTATTCCGGCTTACAACGAAGAACAGCGTTTGCCTCAAACACTCCAGAAGACCCTCGACTGGCTGGAACAGCAACCCTACCGGGCTGAAGTCCTTGTAGTAGACGACGGCAGCGAGGACAGCACCCGCACCGTGGTCGAAGACATGCTGGACAATTATTCCCCTGGCGAGGACGGCCCTCTTAACCGGCCCCACCTGAAGCTTATTGCCAACACCCACCGGGGCAAGGCTTTTGCGGTACGCACCGGGATGCTGGAAGGCCGGGGCCAGTACCTGCTTTTTACCGACGCTGATTTGTCCACTCCTATCGAGGATTTCGACCGCTTGCTGGCCTGGCTTGATAAAGACTACGATGTCGCTATCGGCAGCCGGGAAGGCCAGGGCGCTCGTCGTTTTAACGAGCCTTATTATCGCCACCTGATGGGCCGGGTCTTTAACCTGCTGGTTAAGACGGTAACATTCAGCCGCTTCCAGGATACCCAGTGCGGTTTTAAGGCTTTCACCCGTGAGGCCGCCCAGACCCTTTTCCACAAAGTCCAGCTATACGGCGAGAACAGCCCCAGGGTAAAGGGCGCGATGGTGACCGGCTTTGATGTCGAAGTGCTTTTCCTGGCCCGCAAGCTCAATTACCGGGTTCGCGAGGTGCCGGTGCGCTGGTTCCACGTGAGCGGCAGCAAGGTCAGTCCTATAAAAGACTCGCTGCGAATGATTGGCGATATTGCAAAAGTGCGCCTCAACGATATGCGCGGGCGGTATAAATAATTTCAAATGGCTTGCTTTAAAAGGGAAATGCATTATACTATAACTAGCTAACCAATTATGCTTAGGGGAAATAAGGTTAGTCAGAAAGAAAAAGAAAATGACAGCAGAAAATAATCAGGAAAAAAAAGAAAAAGAACGCATTTTAGTCAGTGTCGCCTGGCCCTATGTGAACGGGCCGTTCCACGCCGGGCATATCAGCGGAGTTTATCTACCGGCGGATATTTTTGCCCGTTTCCAGCGCGCCCGGGGCCGGGACGTTATTATGGTCAGCGGCAGCGACTGTCACGGCACGCCGATTACTATCCGGGCCGAGCAAGAAGGCGTCACCCCGGTGGATATTGTCAACCGCTACCATCCCCAGATTCTGGCGACTCTGGACAAACTCGGGATTGAATTCGACCTCTTTACTAAAACTTTGACCGACAACCATTATGCGGTCACGCAGGATATTTTCTTAAAGCTGCTTGAAAAAGGTTTTATCTATAAAGAAATAATGACGGGTAGCTACAGCGAAGCCCAGGGCCGCTTTTTGCCGGACCGCTATGTTGAAGGCGTCTGCCCGTTTTGCAGCAACCCGAAAGCGCGCGGCGACCAATGCGACGTATGCGGCAACCAGCTTGACCCGATTCAGCTTGGCAACCCGCACAGCCGCGAAGACGGCAGCCCGATTACCTTCCGCGAAACCGAACATTATTTTCTCGACCTGGGCAAGCTGCAACCCGACCTGCAAGCCTGGATTGACAGCCAGGACCGCAGTTACTGGCGCGACAACACGGTCGCCTATACTAAAAACTGGCTCGAACGCGGTCTGCACGGCCGGGCGATTACCCGCGACCTGGAATGGGGTGTGCCGGTGCCGGTGGACGACCCGGCTTTTAAGGACAAGCGCATTTACGTCTGGTTCGACGCGGTTATCGGCTATTTGTCGGCCAGCAAGGAGTTGGCGAACCGGCTTGGCAAGCCCGACTACTGGGAACGCTGGTGGAAACTGGACGAGAACGGTAAATCGCCCGGTCGCAGCTATTACTTCCTGGCTAAAGACAATATAACTTTCCATACTATCATCTGGCCGGCCATGCTGCTCGGTTACGGCGGGCTTGATTTGCCCTATGATGTGCCCGCCGCCGAGTTCTTGAACCTGGAAGGCGAAAAGATGAGCACCAGCCAGAACTGGGCGCTCTGGATGCCGGCTATCCAGGAACGCTACCAGCCCGACCAGTTGCGCTACTACCTGACGGCGGTCGCGCCCGAAACCCGCGACAGCAACTGGGCCTGGACCGATTTCGTCAGCCGCATCAATAACGAACTGGTCGGCACTTACGGCAACCTGGTCAACCGCGTCCTGACCAACGTCTACAAAAATTATGACGGTACGGTTCCCACCCCCGGTCCGCTGGACGCCTCCGACCAGGCGCTCCTGGCAGGCCGCGATGAAGCCTTCGACCGCATCACCGAAATGCTGGAAGGCGTCCACCTGCGCGATGCCCTGAAAGAAGCCCTGGTGCTGGCAAGCGCGGCCAACAAGTACCTGGACGAAAAAGCGCCCTGGAAAGTCATCAAGACCGACCGCGCCGCCGCCGGGACGACCTTCTGGGTAGCCTTGCAGGTCATCAACACTCTCAAGGTGCTGACTTATCCTTTCCTGCCCTTCGCCGCCGAGCGGTTGCACGGCTTCCTCGGTTTCGAGGCGGGCGACGGCGTGAGCGAAAGTTATAGCGGCCAGGAAAAAGACGGGGTGCTGGCGGTGCGGCCTACCGCCCAATGGGCGGTCGAGGAAGTGCCTGCCGGGCAGAAACTAAACCAGCCGCAGATTTTGTTCAACAAACTGGACGAAAAAGTGGCCGAGGAAGAAAAGCAGCGCCTGCTCGACAGCCGCAAGAGCTAAAAAGGTTCATTATTTAAAAACCTATTGCTCAACTGAGTAGAAATTCTCTCTGGTCTTTTGGCCCTTATTGGTAGGGTACGGGTCTGGGGCAAAGCGGTTAGTGGTAACACTAATACGATTGCCTCCCGGCAAGCCAGAGAGTTTGTACTTCATAAAGGGTATTCTGTCTAATTTAGTTTATGTTGCTATGACGAATTTAATAAAAAATACGGTTTTCTTTCCGCAGGAGCTTGTATCCTTAATTAACGGTTACACCATTGAGCCGGTAAAAATCGGCGCATCCGGCGCGAGCGTCTATATCTTGCCGGCCGCCGCTAAACCCAATCTTTACCTTAAAATTGCCTTGAAAGAGACGAAAGTGACTTTCCACCCGGAAGTCGAGCGGTTGCGCTGGTTGAAAGGCCGCTTGTCGGTGCCGGAAGTTATCTTTTACCGGCAAGACGAGGCCGGGGAATACTTGCTGCTTTCGGAGATAGCCGGGAAAATGTCGTGCGACCCGGCCTTTGAAGCTGAACCGTTTCAGGTCGTGAAAGCCCTTGCCGCCGGATTGAAAATGCTTCATTCGCTGGAAATAAAGGATTGCCTGTTTGACGCCCGGCTAAAGACCACCCTTGAAGCGGCCCGACAGCGTATGAAAGCCGGTCTGGTGGACGAAACGGACTTTGATGAAAAGCGCCAGGGCCGGACCGCCGCCGGTCTTTACGCTGAGCTAATAAAAACCCGCCCCGCCCGCGAAAATTTCGTCTTTACGCACGGCGACTACTGCCTGCCGAACATAATCCTCAACCCGGCAGGCGGGAAAGTCAGCGGTTTTGTTGACCCGGGACGTTGCGGAGTGGCCGACCGCTACCAGGATTTAGCCCTGGCCGCCCGCAGCCTGGCTTATAACTGGGGTGAAAAGTTTGTCCCGGCCTTATTTAAGGAATACGGCCTGAAAGAGCAAGAAATAGACCGGGGCAAAATCGAGTTCTACCAGCTTCTTGACGAATTCTTTTAAGGGCAGTTATTCTTTCTCAAACCGGTACTGGCGCAGGGTCGGGCTCATCCCTGAAATGAGAACAACGATCAAGGCGCAGGCAATCCCACCCGTCACTACCGATAGGCCTGCCCCACCTAACCGGGCTACAATCCCCGCTTCCAGTTCGCCCAGTTGCGGCCCACCCGCGAAGAAAATCATATTGACCGACTGCATCCGGCCGCGCAATTCGTCCGGCGTGACCAGTTGGGAAATGGTTTGCCGCAAGACCATGCTGACCGTATCGCAGGCTCCGACCATAAAGAGGCAAGCGAGCGAGAATGGTAAGAAGGTCGAATAGCCGAACAGAATCGTAAAGCAGCTAAAGAAAAAGACCGCCACCAGCAAAATAACGCCGGGGTGTTTGAAGCGGTTGGGATTTACCCAGGCCATAATCAGGCTCGTGATGACCGCACCGACTGCGTCCGCCGCCGAAAGTAGGCCAAAACCGATTTCACCCGAATGAAGAATGTCGGTGGCGAAAATCGGTAGCAGCGTCCGGGACGAGGCAAAGAAAGTGGCGAAAAAGTCCAGCAACATGGTCGAGACCAGGATTTTGTTGCTCCAGACAAATTGCAAGCCTTCGATAGCCGCCTCCAGGCTGATGCGCTGGGTTATTCGTTTAACCGGGCGGTAGTTGATAAGGATGAGCGACATTAGCACCGCGCTATACGAGGCTGCGTCAATCCAGTAAACGCCCTGTACCCCGCCCAGGGCGATTATAATCCCGCCCAGGCCCGGCCCAATAACGGTGGCTATCTGGAAGTTGAGGGTGTTAAGACTGATGGCGCTGCTGAGTTCGTGGCGCGGCACCAGGGCCGGGACCAGGGCTGAGAAAGAGGGCCGCTCGAAGGCATTGGTGGCAGAAGAAAGAATGGTTATGCCGTAAATCCACCAGACGTTAACCATGCCGGTAAGCGTCACAACCGCGAGGGCCGCCGAGAAGAACATTAAAACTGCTTCGGCGATAAGAAGGACTTTACGCCGGTCGCCCACATCCGCCGCCGAGCCGCCTATCAGGGAAAAGGCCACCAGCGGAACGACCCGGCAAAGCCCGATTGCGCCCAGTTGCAGCGGGTCGTGCGTGAGCAGGTAAATCTGCCAGCCAATCCCGGCGATACGCATCTGGGTGCCAAGTTGCGAGATAGCCTGCCCTGTCCACAGCAGCCGGAAGTCACGGTTTTGCAGGGCGCGAAAAGGTTTCTGGCGGGGCGCGGCGGTCACATCAGTTGCTTCTGGTGAAATTTTTTTGTTATTTTCTGTTTGCATTAATAAAGTTTTCTATATATCCTACAAACCTGAGTTAGAAAGATGCGGAACACTTTTTCTCAAGAGTCGTACCATAAACCGTTTATTAAACCTGAATTTTAAGTTGTAAGAATTTGCAAAGTTTGTTGAGCAGCGGTCTCCCAGGAGAAACGGGCGGCCTGTTCGAGGCCTTTTTGCATCAGTTCTTCGCGCAGCCCGGGCGTAGTCAAAAGCCGCCGGAGTTGGGTCTGTAAGGCCAGGGTATCCAGCGGGTGGTGGTAAAGAGCGGCATTTCCGGCCACTTCGGGCAGGCTGCTGGTGTTCGAGCAGACCACCGGGCAACCACAGGCGAGCGCTTCCAGTACCGGCATCCCGAAACCTTCGTAAAGTGAGGGGAAGACAAAAGAGGTAGCCGCACTTAAAAGGGCCGGCAAATCGGCGTCATCAATATAGCCGGGTAACACCAGGCGACCGGGAAATTTCATCTGTAATTCGGCGGCGCGGTCAAGTATAGGCTGGCTTAACCAGCCGGGTTTGCCCGCCAGGACCAGTTGCAAATCCTCAAACGCAGGTTCGGCGGCCAGCCCGGCCCAGGCTTCGAGCAACCGGCCTAAATTCTTGCGCGGTTGGATAGTGCCGACATAAAACAAAAACCGGCCTGGTCCCACACCGTAGCGTTCGCGAGCCGTCTTTTGAGCGGTTTCGTCCGTTTGCGGGAAGAAACGCTGCCGGTCGTACCCGTGATAAACAACTTCGATTTTGGCCGGTTTGATACCGTAATGGCGCACCAGGTCGTTTTTGGTGGCCTGGCTGATGGCGATAACCTTTCGAGCCAGATTCGCGCTGTAGGGAGTTGAGAAATCAAGGTACTGCCGGGATATAGCGGTGTGGGCCTGGGGATAGTACAGATAGCCCAGGTCGTGGATAGTAACGACCGAGCGGGCCGGGTGAATGAGCGGCAGGACATGGGCCGGGACAAACAGCGCTTTTGGCGGGCGCAGTAGCATTTCCCGGCTCAAGCGCAGGTGAGTCCACAGGAGCGTAAACGGGATGATTTTCAGGGTGGTGGAAGCGGGTAAATCCAGGCTTGCCAGCACAGATTCGGCGGGAGCCTGGTTGAAGTAAAGGGTCAGGCGGTGCGGCGAACCGGTCTGCTCCAGGGTCCGGGCCAGACTTTTGATGATTTCAAAGGCGTAATTCTCAGTCCCGGTGCGTTGCGCTATGGCTAACCGGCTGGCGTCAATTCCGATTTGCATGCCTTATTTAAGGGTGGGCGCAATACCTGCGGGCGTTCGGCGGCGCAGCGAAAAGACCAGCCCGAGCATTCCTAAAAGCACCAGGATTGAAAGAACGCCGCCTACGGCCCCGGTAAGTACGGTCAGGACAGCCAGGGCTACCGACACGATATTTTCGCCTGTGCTTATAAGCGGCTCGAAGATACTGGCGGTCCGGCTCGATGCGGCAAGCGCCGGGCGCAGCATGTTTTTCACCAGGAAGGTTAGCTCGGCCAGAACCAGGCCCAGGAAGAAGCTGATGCCGCTATCAATGACGGTCGGCGGCACAATCGCGGCAAAGGCTATCGCCCCGGCCAGCGGGCGGATTATATAGTTGGCATAGGTATAAAGTTTTTCAATCTGGGGGAACTTATCGGCGAAAATATCCAGCCCGACCAGCCCGGCCAGCACTACCAGCACCCCGACGGTCCCCAGGAAGTTGTAAGGAGCGAATAGAGGTAATTTCCCGCCCAGACCAACCACGCTTATTACGACTAACGGCAAATAAGGCTTGATGCCGCAGGGAATCGCCACGCCGCACCCGGCCAAAAACTTTATAAAGAAATCCAAAACCTAAAAATCCTTTCAACTGCTTCAGCTTTTATTGTTCAAATCATAACAAAGGCCGGGCAAGCCGTCAAACTTTTTATAGTAGTGAGCAATCAGTAGCCGGTAGCCGCTAGGCAGTAAGAGCGGGGACAAGTTTGACGCTGGAAATGCACCGGTTTTGTCCTGGGAATTATTCTTTTATAAAATAAAAAGACCGCTTCTCTTTAGAAAGGAGCGGTCAATTTTTATGGGTAAGGTTGCGTTAACTCAAGGCCGGGACTGATTTGTCCGCCACGAGTTCAACGTGCTGGCTGCGCGAATCTTCGTCTAGCATATCGTGCAGAATACGCTGCATAGCCATGACGTGGGAGCAGGTTTCAAAACCGGTAGCAAAGGTGTGGCAGGTGCAATGCCAGGTGGAGTCTTTGAGCGTTACGGTGTAGTTATCGTGATTACCTCGGAACTCAACTTGAGCTGTCTGGAAGTGAATGCGGCCAGGTTCCTCCTGGTAGCGTTTGGCTTTCTCAATCTTTCCGTATAAGCTGCTGTTCATATTAAGCCTCCTTCGGATATCTTCACTTTCCCGGAAAAACTATTCCAGGTCTACCGGTCAGACCTTCAAGCCCCGTGCTCTGGCGGGCGCAACCGGCTAAACGGTATAAGACAAACCCTTGCTGCTTTTGAGTTTAAAACAAAACGGCACAGGGCCATTTTCTGTCACCTGTGCCACATTTTAGTTTTTTGAGCGCCGCCGAAAACCGTTTTCTCCCCTTGCACCCCGTGCAAGTCCCGCAAACCTGGCCCTGCAACAGTTGTCACGTGTGCGACCCTGCTGTTTCCCGTCCCAGTGTCTGCGTGAATCAGGATTGTTCTCAAGCTTGACCCTCCCATTGGACCGGAGTTTACTAAAATGCCCTCAGTCCTAAACTCTAGCAGAAGTATATGTTCTTCCGATTATAAGTGTGTGGGGGAATCAAGTCAAGTCCTGCTTTTTGTATAAAAGACGCGACTGGCGACGATAAAAGGGATATTTTTGTTAATTTGAGCTTAAATTAGTCAGAATATCATTCTAAAAACTAAGGGTTGTTAGAAAAAAGGAAAATACCGGGTTTTGTAAGGTTATCCGTAAGCTTGTTTTGTTACACTTGGGGCAGTTGATGCAAAGACGTACGTTCTAACAACGTGTAAGCAACGTCACACTATTTTGTCATAGTAACATTACACAATTTTCAAGGAAACGTCTGGCTCGCATTATTTGGATAGGAGACCCAGTCCCCCTGGGTTCCTACCCAAAACAATAATTTGGCGGCTGGAGAATGTGCAGCAATCTGAAGTAACGCAAAGGCGAGTCGTAGAAAAGGTCTTGCGATTTGACAACCTCGGTACTACACGAAAAAACACCTCTGGTGCTGGTCATTGATAATGAACCGGCCATTGTCGAAATGCTTGAAATCTTGCTCGAAGAAGATTTCGATGTTTCAACCTGTTTGAATTCAGCGACCGCTATCCAGCAGGCTACTCAGCTTCAACCTGATTTAATTATCATGGACGTTATGATGCCCGCGCCAAACGGGGTCCAGGTTCTTAAATCCATGCGCGGAACCCCTTCCCTGGCCGGGGTCCCGGTTATTCTTATGACCGCTAACCCGCGCCTCAACGCCTGCGGCCTCACCGAAAATGACCTGCCCGCCCTTAACGCTACCTTTGTCCAGAAGCCTTTCGATAACTATGAACTGCTCGAACTGATGAAGGGCATCGCGAACCGGGAGCTTGAATAGCCTTAACCCTTAACGTAAAACCCTGCGCCCCAGGTAGTCAACATATCCCCTTGAATTCTCTGAAAATTATATAGACTGGTTTTGCCTTTTTTTGTGCTTTCGCCATCCCTTACAATTTCAAACCAAATTTTGACTAAAAACTAACCACTTCTATTACCCGACTGGCCGGTTCTTGACTAAAAAGGGTGCAAAGCGTAAACTCCTGCTGTTAATGGAAAACGGATAAAGAGAGTTAATGAACCCACTTGTAAGATTGATTTTTGCGGTGGCCCTGGGGATTATCTGGTTTGCGGTCAACCGGGCTTATGCCGCCGAAAGCCGGGTGAATAAAGAGGACCCTGCCGGGATCGAGCAGCGCCGGTACATTACCGGGGCTTTGCGCGCCCTGGCTTTTTTTGGTCTTATCTGGTTTATCGCCAGCACAGTTGTTATTTTTGTCTTTGGCCTGGGCATTACTATCATCGCCCCGCCGAACAACCGCGGCTTTGGGGATGCTTTCACCGAAACTATTAACTCGTCCAGCGGCGGCAGCGGTCCCCTGAACCCGCTAAGTCTCTGGGGCGCTATCGCTACCCTGGTAGCGACCGTCACAGCGGTCTGGCTTTCGCAACGAATAGCGCGCGGCAAATCGATTCTTGACCTCGGGCTGCGCCTGTACCGGGAGTTGCCGCTCGACGCGCTGCTGGGCTTATTTCTTGGCCCGCTGCTGTTTGCCGTCATCTTCCAGTTAGAGCAGGCGCTGGGCTACCTGGTAGGCAACCGGGGTCCGACCTTTAGCTGGGGCGACCTGGTGCAATATTTTGTCATTTTCGTCTGCGTGGCGGTCAGCGAAGAACTGGTGGTGCGCGGTTATTTTCTCCAGGTTTTGAATGAGGTCTGGGGCGGACCCGTGGCGGTCATTGTGACGTCGGTTTTCTGGGGTTTCGCCCATCTGTTGAACCCGCGCGCGACCCTTTTAGGCGCTCTAAATATCGTGGTGGCCGGGGTGATTTTCGCCTATGCTTACTCGCTGACCGGCAAACTATGGCTGCCGATAATCTTTCATTTTTCCTGGAACTTTGCCGAAGGGGCAATTTTTGGCTTTCCGGTCAGCGGCTACCCCGTTTCGGGTACGGTTTTCGAGCCGCTGGTCAATGGACCCCAGGAGATGACGGGCGGGTTGTTCGGTCCGGAAGGCGGCGTCCTTTCGCTGTTTGCAATATTAATCGGCTGGCTGGTGCTGTTCGGCTGGGATAAAATCCGGCGGCCCCCTGCTCTTGAAAAGGATCAGCCAGCCCCTAAAAGCAAGCCCTGACTGCGGTTTAATAAAATTTGAAGGAAAGTAAAGGGTACGAGGCGGTAGAGATTTGGAAAAAGGGCCATTAACTTTCGCGTCAACCGATATTGTTACGAAGGCTTTTAAGCTGACCAACTCGCACGGCCAGACCTTGCATTTGCACGGCTGGTTTAGCGCACCCCGGCCCGATAAAATAATGGTAGTTGTGCATGGTATGGGCGGGCATGGCGGTTATTACGCCAGTTCGCTGGCCCCGTATCTGCCGCCGACCGGCATCGCTCTTTACGCCCCGGACCTGCGCGGCCATGGCCTTAGCGAAGGGCGGCGCGGCGATATCGAGACCTTCAATTTGTTTCAGGACGACCTGGCAACGGTTATGCGCTGGGTCCGAGAGCGCCACCCGGGCCTGCCGCTTTTCCTGCTGGGCGAAAGCATGGGTACGCCTATTGCCATAACCTATGCCGCCAGCGTCTCCGCTGACGCTAAACCGGATTTCCTGGCCCTGATTGCCTGCGTGGTCGCGCCGACGGTTAAGCCGCACCTGGACGAAATTTTGCGAACGCTTTACTACCTTGTCAGGGACCGGCGGCGGACGGTTATCCCGATTACCGGACGAGAAGAAGAAGGTATCCGCGACCTTGAATTTATCAAGGTGCTTAAAGCCGACGAACTCTTTAACCGCAAAGTCAGCGTGCGCTTTCTGTCGGGAATGTCTTTGCATATGCAGCGGGCCTCACGGCTTTATGCGCGGCTGGAGTTGCCGGTCTTTATGGCGCAGGGCGGGCGCGACTTCACAGTAAGGCATTCCCAGACCAAAGCTTTTTTCGCCCGTATCGCCTCCACTGACAAAGAGTTGCATTACTTCCCTGAAGCATATCACGCCTTGCTCAACGACCCGGAAGCGCCCCAGGTGCGGCAGCGGTTGCTGGACTGGATGAAGCGTAAGACCGAGCAGTTTCAGGCTAAAGGTTTATAGAACCTTAATCTGAAATTGGTTGATTCGGCTTAACCAATCCTGGATAATAGACCTGTTGTGGTAATTTATGAACTGGAAAATCAGGTTCAGTATGCCCCAGGCTGAAGGGAAAAGGGTCCGCCGGGCGACCGGTCGGACAGGCTTGAATACTTTATTTAAACCGCTGGCGCTCTTGCTCGTCGCCCTGTTTACGGCGCTATTGCTGGCTGGGTGCGGCAGTAACGTCCCGGACCTTCAACTGCCGGTCAACCCGCCCCGCCCTGC
>CADDZM010000002.1 GCA_902812345.1 Chloroflexota bacterium
TTGCTTCGGTCTGAAGACGAATTTTAAGGGGAACGGATTGCCAGGTTGGTTTGTCTTCAACGCCGGAATGAGGCATTTCTGATGCTTCCTTTCTTCTTGCTTCTCTTCTTGCTTCTCTTCTTGCTTCTCTTCTTGCTTCGAAAAATCTTTTATTTTCCTTAAAGGGAGTTCCCCACCACAAACCGCCTCACCGGGCGGGGAATTAATTGGTTAAGAGAAAAATAAAAGAGATATGTCGCCTGGGTTAAGCCCGATTGAATATTAAGCCGGATTAGGCTAAAATTAGAGAGCCAGGGTAGACAAATTTAGGTACCTTTTGGGGTCCAGCCAGCGTTATACTAAAAAGCCGGTCTTTTTGACCGGCCACCTGGCGTTACCCGTCATGAACCTACTCTACCCGGCTGCGATTGGCCCATTCACCTGGCCCGCCCGGCTAAACAGGAATAATTTTTTCGGATGACAGCTTTCCTTTCCAAGAACCGCCGCGATATTACCGTTTGGGCTACCCTGCTCCTGATTTTAATGGTTGGGGCCGCCTTTCGTTTCCAGGATTTGCGCTGGGACCAGGGCCAATATTTTCACCCCGACGAACGAGCTATTATCAATTCTACCATCAATATTAACTCGGTGGCGCTTACCTCCGACCCCACTTACGGGCCGCACAAAGAGGTAGGCTTCGCGCCCGGCGGCCTCAGCTTTTTCATCCCGAATGACAAGATAAACCTGCGCCCGGCCTCGCAAGCCGAGACCGATGCCTACAACCAGGCCAAAGAGGCCGGCCAGATTTACCCGCTACCGCCCAACGTGGTGCCGCCCGACCAAAACCCGCCACCGGGCGCGATAAACTTCTGGAACGCCGCTTACAGTCCCTTGAACCCCCACTTTTTCGCTTATGGCGATTTTCCCAAATATCTCATCAAGTTCGGCGGTATGGTCGCCACGACCGTTACCGGCTCGGACTGGTCCGATTACGACCACCTGATGCTGGTTGGCCGCTTTGAGTCGGGGCTGTGGAGCATGGGGACGCTGCTGCTGACCTTCCTTTTGGGACGGCTGGTCTTCGGGCCATCGCTGGGCCGCAACCGGGGTGACGCTATCGGCCTGCTGGCGGCGGCGTTCATGGCGGTCAGCGTACTCGACATTCAACTGGCCCACTTCCTTACTTTCGACGTGGCCCTGACCTTCTTTATAATCCTGTCGCTCTACATGGCGGTCCGGTTGGTCCAGAGCGGCAGCAAACGGGCCGCGGTCGGCCTGGGTCTGGCGGTTGGCCTGGCGCTTTCGTGCAAAATTAGCGCGGCCCCGGTCGTGCTGGCGGCCGTCGTGGCGGCAGTCTTTTGCGGCCTCTATGGCCCGGCCCGCCTTAGCGGGGAACAGGTTGGAAAGCCCCGGATGCTGGCCTTGCCGGGCCGGGAAACGGAAAAATATGGCGAAGGAGGCGTGGCCCTGGGACCGCGCTTTTTACGGCTGACCGTCCTGAACCTGGTTATCGCCGGGGCGGTGGCCCTGGTGGCCTGGTTCGTATCGATGCCCTACGCCTTTATTGACTTTACCAACTTCTTCAACCGGATTGTCGAGGAAGCCGGTATCTCGCGCGGGGCGGAAGGCATCCCCTACACCCGCCAGTATGTCGGGACCATCCCATTTTTGTACCAGGCCGGGAACCTGACCCAATGGGGCCTGGGGATTCCGCTCGGGATTTTAGCCCTGGCGAGTATTCTTTACAGCCTGTGGCAGGGCTTCCGGCTGCACCTCCGCAGCGAAATCGTGCTGCTGGTCTTTTTCATCAGCTACAGTCTGATAACTTTCAGCGCCGAGTCCAAGTTCAACCGCTACATGCTGCCGGTGGTGCCTTTGCTCTTGATTTTCGCGGCTCGTATGATTGTGGTCGAAGCGGGGCACCGCTTCGGGCGTTCGGTCCCCCTCGATGAAAATACCTCAATCTGGCGCGTCCCGGCCATCCGGCGGTTGCGCCTGCCCGCGCTCCCGCTCAAAACTTACCTGGTCGGCTTCGTAGCGCTCTTTGCCTTTGCCTGGGCGGGGGTCTGGGCGCTCTCGTTCAGCCAGATTTACGGCCACGAACACACCATGAACCAGGCCACCCGCTGGATGTTCCAGAACATTCCGCAGGGCGCGACCATCTCGTCCGAGCAGTGGGACGAAGCGCTGCCGACCCGCATCACCGGCCAGACCGTTTATGATAAAGGCTGGTGCGACCCCGAAGCCCTGGCCCAGACCAGTAACTGCCAGCAAGTTTCGATGGACATTTACGGCGACCAGCCTAACCAGCAAAAAGCCGACTATTTCGCCAAGCAGGTCGAAAAGACCGACTATATTTTAATTGCCAGCAACCGCCTTTACGCGACCATGCCGAAGTTGCCCTGGCGTTACCCGGTCCAGATTCGGTTTTACGAACTGCTTTTCAGCGGCCAGCTTGGTTACACGCAGGTTGCCACTTTCACCGATTACCCGACCGTTCCCCTTCTGAACTGGCAGATTAACGATGATTCGGCGGACGAAAGTTTTACGGTTTACGACCACCCTAAAGTCTTTATCTTCAAAAAGACCACCAAGCTAACCGGCGAAGAGTTGCACGGACTTTTCGCGAACGCGATTAAAGCGCCCCAGGTCGTCAAACGCTACCCCGGCCCGAACGACTTGCCGGTAGAGCAGGCCGGGCAAGCCTGCATCCCCTATAATTTAGCCGCACCTCAATGCGACGGCGTACTTGACTCGGCAACGGCGGGGCAGGCCAAAGAAGTCGGCAAAACGCTGCTCCTGAATGAGCCGGTAGACCGACTACCTGTGATTGACGACATCGGCTGGAACCAGTGGGCCAACGACAACCAGTGGCTGGCCGTGATTTTATGGTTCGCCCTGATTCAACTGCTGGGCCTGGTGGCTTTGCCGGTGGCCTGGCGGGTCTGCCGGAGGTTGCCGGACCGGGGCTATATCGTAGCTAAACCGCTCGGCGCGGTGGTGGTGGCCCTCCTGGTCTGGCTGATGGTGTGGACCCGCCTGGTGATGAATACCGCCGTAACAGCCTGGCTGGCGGTCGCGTTACTCACGGTGTTTTCGGGCTGGCTGTGGTGGCACAACCGGCAAGAGTTGATGGGCTGGTTGTCCCGGCACAAGCGGCTGATTTTAATCGAGGAGTTGCTGTTCCTGGCGGTCTTCCTGGCCTGGGTGGCCTTCCGGGTTGGCAATCCTGATTTGTGGCATCCTTTCTTTGGCGGCGAAAAGCCGATGGAACTCACGCACCTGATGGGTATCCTCAAGAGCGCCTACTTCCCGCCTTACGACCCCTGGTTCGCCGACGGCTATATAAATTACTATTATTACGGCCAGTATCTTGTTTCAACCTGGATCAAATTAAGCGGCATCAGCCCGTACATCGGGTTTAACCTGGCCTTGCCGACCCTGTACGCCTTCGTGTGTACGGTCGCCTTTAGCCTGGTCTTTAACATGGCCCTGAAATACAAACGGCACCGCGCCCGCCTCGACCCTGAAGTGGACCCGATCCGTACGGGCGGCCCGGTGGTGGCCGGACTGTTCGGGACGCTGATTTTCGCCCTGGTTGGCAACATGGACGGCTTTTTACAGCTTTTGCAGCGGTTCCAGCCTATCGTTAACCTGGCGAACGCGCTCCAGTTGTACCCGGCCCCGGTCAAGCCGCTGGAAAAATTCGATTACTTCCGCAGCAGCCGGGTTATTCCGGGGACAATCAACGAATTTCCCTCTTTCAGTTTCACCTACGCTGATTTGCACGCTCACCTGATAGCCCTGCCTTTTACGCTCGTCGCGATGACCCTGGCCCTCAACCTGCTTTCGACCGACTGGAGCAAGCACACCGAGTTCCAGGCGGACGGCCGCCGCTCGTGGTGGCGCATGACGGTGGGACGGTTGTGGCAGGTCTTCGACCGGACGCTGGTCACGCCGGTAATCCTTATGGTGGTGGTCGGCTTTTTGGGCGCGACCAATAGCTGGGACTTGCCGACCTACCTGGCGATGATAACGGTTGCGGTCCTGCTGGCTCTTTTCCGGCGCTACTTTATGCCCGGCCAGTCCGCCACGCCGGACGAACCGGAAGAAGCGAGCGGGCCAGTCTTCGATATGGACGAAATAGAGGCGGAAGAAAACCCGCCTTACAACCCGCCGGTCCGGCTTTCCCGGCCTCACTTTAGCGGGGCTTCGGTCGCGGTTGACCTGGGGCTGACTGTTTTGGTGGGCCTGGCAACTCTGCTCGGCGGGTTGGGCCTGTACTGGAACTTCTTCAGCCACTTCCAGGCTTTTTTTACCCAGATTACCCTGGTGCCGGACCGGTTGGATGCCGCTTCGTACGGTCCGGACGTTCCAACTATCAGCGGGCGCAGCGAATTTAAATATTTCCTGGTGATTTTCCTCTTGCCGATGGTGCTGCTGGGCAGTTATCTGCTCTGGAATTACCTGAACTGGCTGCGAGTAGGCCGGAATTTGCCGCTCGGCGGCGATTATGACGAGGGCGCAGATTATCCTGTTGAGGTCGAGGATGGGGAAGAAGTTGTCACCGAATCCGAAACTTACCAGCCGACCCTGCCCGGCTTTGGCCTTTCGCTGCAAAGAAAGAGGCCGCAACTGGCCTTTTCCCTGGCCGGGGCCGATGGCGGCAGCAACGGAGGTTTTGGCAGCGGACCCGGTTTTAGCGGCGGCCTTCCGGCGCGGCCCGGCTCTAACCCGTTCGCCCGGAAGTGGGTCGTGGTTGCGGGTGTCCTCAGCCTTTTCCTGATTGTTACCGGCATGGTTATACCCAACAACTGGCTGGTCTTCTGCCTGGCCCTGGCGACAATCGGCGGCTGCCTGATATTGATTTTGCCGCGCTCTTTTGACCGCCGCCATCCCGACCACGCCCTGGAAGCGCACTCCGAAACGAACATCTTTTTGATGCTGATGGTAATGGCCGGGTTCGGCGTCGTAGCCGTGACCGAGGTTATCTTTTTGCAGGACGACATGGGCGCGACCGGCGAGTATGCCCGCATGAACACCATTTTCAAGTTCCAGTACCAGGTCTGGACGCTTTTAACCCTGAGCGCGGCTATCGCGGCCTACGTGGTCTGGGTGCGCTGGCTGGCGCCCGGCCTGAACGGGATGTATCAGACTTTCCGCTCGGCAGCAGCCCGGCGCTGGGCGCTCACCTGGCGCTACTCCTGGGCGATTATCGTGACCGTAATTGTCTTTTGCGCGGCCCTCTACCCGGTCCAGGCTATCCCGGCCCGCATGACCGAGCGGTCAAGCGACCCGATACCGGCCCCGACCCTGGACGGCCTGGCTTACTTCAAAGATTTGCACTATGTCACCGGGATGCAAGACATGACCCCCGGCAAGGTCTTTGACCTCGGCTATGATGCCCAATCGCTCACCGAGTTCTACGAAAAGGTTAAAGGGACGCCGGTCGTGTTACAAGCCAGTATCTTCCCCTACCGGGGCGGCGGCAACTGGATTGCGATTGACACCGGCCTGCCCGAAATCCTGGGCTGGGACCACCACGAACGGCAGCAACGCTACCCGGACATGGTGAACAGCCGCAGCGCCGAGGCCGGTAAATACGGCGTAATCCGGGACATTTACAACACTTCCGATATCCAGGAAGCCCTCGACCTGCTTAACCATTATCACGTGACCTATATTCACCTGGGCATCATCGAGCGCGAGTCCGAGGTGGTTGACCATATTGACCCAACTACCGGACAGACTTTCTACCAGCCCTACATGAGCGACGCGGGCTATCTCAAGTTCGAGCAGATGGCAAAACTCGGCCTGCTGGAAGTGGCCTATACCAATCCGGGCGTGGTTGTGTACAAGCTGACCGCCAGGGGTGCGTCGGGTGTGATTAGCGGCGACCCGGCCTCGGTCGGAGCGGTTACCATTACCGACCCCAAGCTGACCAAGTTGCAGGCGGCTATTAAGGCCAGCCCGAACAATCCCCAGGCCCATTACGACCTGGGCCAGTATTACTACGCCAAGAAGGATTATGTCAACGCCGCCGCCGAACTCGAAAACGTCGTCAAGCTAACGCCCAACCGGGTCAATCCCTATCACGTGCTGGGCGATATCTACCGGGACGCCGGGAACGTGGATAAAGCCTTAAGCGAATACAAGACCGCGACTGAGATAAACTCTCCGCCCGGAGAAAAACCGGCCGCTTTTAACAAGTACGGCGTGGCTTTGCAGGCGGTCGGCCGCCTGGACGAAGCCTTGCAGCAGTTCGACCAGGTTGTCAGGCTGGATAAGACCTTTAATGAGGCGTTCTTCCACGAAGGCGAGGTCTACGAGGCTCAAGGCAAGAAGGACAACGCTATCGCGGCTTACCAGCAAACGATAGCAAATAGCAAAAACACCAGCGATTTCTGGGCGCAACGGGCCACCGCTAAAATCCGCCAGTTAGCCGGTTCCTGACTAAAAGTGAGTTTTAGTCAGGAAAAGTAATGAGTAATTTCGACCCTATCCCCAACCCTTCCCCTGGTAGGGGAAGGGTGCAAAGAGGGAAAATAAAAGGGTCACATAAGACTATATCGGAAAATAAAGCATGATTGAAGCTGTAATCTGGTTCTTAATGATTGAACTCATCGGGATAGCCGCGCTGCCGGTAGCCTTCCAGGTCTTCCGCTTCCTGCCGGAGCGAGGGTACACCCTGGCGAAACCGCTGGGGCTACTGGGGACGGGCTACCTGGTGTGGCTGGTTTCGATGCTGGGTTTGCCTTTTAACCCGCTGGTCTGCTGGCTGGGATTCATTCTGCTATTCGTGACCGCGGACGGCTGGCTGCTGCTGCGCCAGGGCCGCCGGTTGCTGCGCGATATGGGGGCGTGGTTCGCCCGGCACGCCTGGTTTGTGCTACTTGTTGAACTGGTCTTTTTGCTGGCCTACGCCTACTTGCTCAACATGCGCTCTTACACGCCCGAAATCCGCGACTATGAGAAATTCGGCGACTTCGCCTTTCTAAAGTCACTCACGCTTTCCGATAAAATGCCGCCTTACGACCCCTGGATGAGCGGCTACCCGATAAATTACTACTATTTCAGCCATTTTATGATGGCGATGCTTATCAAAATGACCGGGGTTGACCCGGATATCGCTTTTAACCTGATAATCGCCGGTATCTTTGCCCTGACCTGCCTGGCAGTCCTGGGCATCGGCTACAACATGGTCCGGTTGGTCCAGGGCTTGAACCGGACCTGGCGGCATGCCCTGCTTTTCGGGCTGCTGGCCCTGGTGATGGTCTGCGTTATGGGGAACCTGGATAGCGTCCGGCAAATTTTCTGGCCGAACACCGCGAATGGCGAAACCGGCATTACAAACTTTGTTTTTAGCTGGTGGTGGCCTTCGCGGGTTATCTGGGATTACATGCCCGACGCCAGTTCGGGCGGTCTGATTTATACCTGGAGCCAGACCATTAACGAGTTTCCCCAGTTCAGCTTTCTAATCGCCGACATTCACCCGCACGTTATGACGCTGCCGTTCGCCCTGCTGGCGATAGCCCTGGCCCTGAATATCCTGGTGACTCCGGCGGGCAGCCCGGCCCTGAACATGCGGCGGGCGGACGGCTGGTTCTTCTCGGGGGTGGTAGCAGTGACCGTCGGGGCGCTCTACTTCCTGAACACCTGGGATTACCCGACTTACTTAATTCTGGTGCTGCTGGCGGCCCTGGTACGGGTCCGCCTGGTGCCAAAACAACCCGCGTTTGTGGCCGGCCCGGTCGCCCCGCCCGGTGAGGAGGTTGCGATTGAACCGGCGAAAGAGGGGCGCTGGGCGCGGATTCGGCGGAACGGTTATGCCCGCTGGCTCGGCTGGAGCGCCGGACTGGTGGCGGTTTCGCTGGCCCTTTATTTGCCTTTCCACCTGACTTTTGTTTCGCTGGTGGGCGATTTCCCGGTGCCTGAGCCGGTTGCGAGCGTCCCTATCCTGGGTTCAATCGCCAAGCTGATAATCTTCGTGGCCTGGGACCGCACGCCGCTCCTGGGGTACTTATTGGTCTTCGGCCTGTTCGCCTTCCCGATACTTTCGTTCCTGGTCCTCAAGTTGTGGCCTTACCTCAAAGAGCCTTACGCCTACCTGGACGAACCGGGCTACAATCCTAAAAACGAGGTTGACTGGGGCAACACCTGGAGCTTTCAACTGGCGACCGGCGGGATTGCGCTATTTATTATCAGCGAGATGACCTTTTACGTTCTGAAACTGAACTCGGCCATAACCGTAATCCTGGCTATTGTGGCGCTGCCGTTCCTGGGCGTCGGCCTCGCCTTGCTGGGCCTGGAAACGCTCGAACGCTACCGTGCCGAGCGGCGAGCCGCCCAATTGCGCTGGGGTGCTTTCATCCTGGCCGCTCTTATGGTAGCGGGCGGCTGGATACTGCATTTTGAACTCTACGGGCCGTTTTTGATTGTAGCCATCGCCAGTGGGCTGCTAATCTGGTTCGAAAGCCGGCCTGCGGTAGTTGAATTAGAAGCGCACGAAGCGCCGCCGGAAGACGCGCCTCAGAATGGCGGCCTGAACCTGTGGGCAGCGGACCGCTTCGTCCTGCTGATGATTCTACTGGCGGTCGTGATTGATTTCGGCACCGAACTGATTATCGTACGGGATGTCTTTAACTCGCGCCTGAACACCCTTTTCAAGTTCTACTATCAAAGCTGGGTGCTGTTTGGCCTGGCGGCGGCTTACGCTTCCTGGCGAGTTTTAAGCTGGGCCTGGAAAATCGCGCCCTTTAACAATCCGAACGAACCAGAACGGCTGGACGAGGTCGAACCGCAACCTGCCGGAAGACTGGCCGGGCCGCTGCCCCAGGCTTCCTTGCGGCTGAACCCGGCCCTGGGCATGGCCGGTGGCGCAGGCGGCAATTTAGCTTTCCGGTCGCTGCAAATGCCCACCGCCCCGGAAGCCCCCAGGATTTCCGGCGGCTCTCCGGCCCTCGATTTAGCCGGGCTGGACGACCCCGAAGCCGAAGAAGCCGAGGACTACGTGCAGGCCCGGCCTTACCGGCCCTGGTGGCGCTGGCTGTGGGCCTTTGGCCTGGGGTTGTGCTTGCTGGGCGGGCTGGTCTTCCCGATTTTCGGCGCATATGAAAAGACCAACCACTACACTCAGCGAGTAGGTTTAGACGGCTCGACCTGGTTGCGTGATGGCGGTTCGACCGGGGCGGGACTGCCCGAAGATTACCGGGCTATCGAATGGCTCAAAAACCAGATTGCCGCCGACCCCTCTTTCATCAAGCCGATTCTGGAAGCCAGCGGCGAGGATTGGGTAGATTATTCGCGGGTCAGTACCTTTACCGGATTGCCGACCCTCATGGGCTGGCCCGGTCACGAAAACCAGTGGCGCGGCGGCAAAGCCTACGCCCGCCCCGGCACGTTTGACTGCGGTTTGCTTCTGGCGAAATATAACCTGCGCCCGCCTCAGACCCGGCCAAGCCTGCAGCGGGACGAACCAAACTGCCGGTTACAGCTTATTGATTTCATTTACAGCACCGATAATGTACAATTAGCCCAGACGCTCCTCCACGCGGCGGGCGTTCAGTACGTGTATGTGGGTACGCTTGAGGAAGGTCTGATCAACCGGGGCGGCACCATTCAGAAACAGTACCCGCCGGAAGGGCTGACCAAGTTCGGCCAGTTTATGAAGGTAATTTACCAGTCCGGCAGCGTGACAATCTACAGTTTCTAAATCGCCGGGAGATAGGATAAGGAGAGCAGGGTGGAAAGCACAAAGACGGATATTTTTAGCCCAACCGCCGCCATTGAATTAACCCAAAAGCTGGTGCAGATTCCCAGCGAAAACCCGACCGGCGACGAGATAGCGGTGGGCCGCTACATCGCGGAGTGGCTGCGCGAACACGATATTGAAACCGAAGTGCGACCGGTCGAAGGCGAACGGGCGAATATTCTCGGCCGGGTACGCGGGGCAGGCGGGCCGCCCCTGATTTTTCTCGCGCACCTGGATACGGTGCCAATCGGGGAACGCCAGAAGTGGAAGCACGACCCTTTCGGGGCGGAAATCGAGGGCGAGTACATGTACGGCCGGGGCAGTTGCGACATGAAAAGCGGTACGGCAGCGGCTATGATTGCCCTGGCCCGCATCAAACAGAGCGGCCGCCGGCTAAACGGCGACCTGGTGCTGGCCTGCACCATTGACGAGGAAGAAGCCTTTATGAAAGGCTCAACCGCCCTGGGTAAAGAAAAAGCGGTGCCTTCCGACGCTTACATGCTCACGATGGAGCCGACCGGCTGCCAGCTTAATACCGCCCAGAAAGGCGCCTTCTGGTTTGAAGTGACTTTTCTAGGCCGGGGTGCGCACGCTGCCAACCCGCAAATCGGGGCTGATGCGAACAAAGCGATGGCCCACGCTATTCTCGGCTGGTACGATGCCGCCGAAAAGCTGGGCAATTCGATGGGAAAACCGCACCCGTTACTGGGCCGTCCCACCCTGATTGTGTCGCGCTTGCAGGGCGGCGTCAAGACTAACATTGTCTCGGAGATTTGCCGCTGCGAGATTGATATTCGGATACCGCCGCCCTTCAAGGGTGAAGATGCTCGCCGCCTGGTTGAGGAAGTCGCTAAAGCCGCCGCCGAAAAGGTGGGAGTTTCGTACAAAGTGGTCAACCAGTCGGCGGAACGGCCCCCGGCGGAATGCCCGGCCGGCTCGCCGCTACTGGGCGCTTTTGATAAAGCCTACGAAAAAGTAACCGCCAAAACGGCCGCGCACCTGGGCTTTCTGGCGTATACCGACGCCGCGATGCTGGCCCACCTGACCGGCAACCAGCAGGCGGTCGTCTTTGGCCCCGGTCTGCTAAGCGACGCGCACACGACGGACGAAAAGGTTGAGGTAGCCCAGATTATCACGGCCACGGACATCCTTGAGCAAACGGCGCTGAATTTGCTCGGCTAACCTGTAAACTATTAAAATAAAGCCGCCTGAAAACCCGCGCTGCTTTTGATTTAACCGAGAAATTTATGCCCGACCAGCCTGAAGAACAACCGCCTGGGGCGGTGGCCGAGGAAGAACAGCCTGAAACCAGCCCGGCTGAACCAAACTCGCCCGACCTTCCGGCCCACTCGCAAACTAACCTGTCCCGCTCCCAGTTGAGGGCGGCTATCCGGTCGGTTTACCGTTCCCCACACCCGGCTGTCGTTGAGCCGGAACCGGAGCCAAAAATCCCGCCCAGCCCTTATGGAGAAGCATTTTCTCAGCCCGACGAAGGACCAACCCAACTCGTCGAGGAATATTCGATACCTGCCCCGGCTGAATTTTCACCCGCAGAAGAAAAGCCGGGCAACCCCACCCCCAAAGAGCCGCTCGAAACCTCGCCGCAAGATTCTTTTCCTCGGAAAGAAGCGGTTTTCCCGCACCCGGCCGATGAAGTTTTTTTTGAAGTGCCGTTTGAAGAAACAGGCCCCAATCCAACCCTGGCGGAAGAGCCAACCCTTTCAACGGTCGAGCTTGAAACCTATGCCCACGCCCCTGAACCTCCTGAAGAGTCGGAAAACCAATCGGAAACGCCCCTCGGAGATGAACTGGAAAGGGCCGCTAAAGCCCAGGCGCTTATCGCTAAAGCCCGGTTGTATGCCCGGCATGGTCAGTTAGACCTGGCCCGCACGCTGTTCGGCCAGGCTATTACGCAGGATCCGGCCAACGCCGAAGCCTGGACCTGGCTGGGCGGCCTGCTGGCCGATGTCAACCTGGAGCGAGCGAAAGTTTGCCTGAGTCGGGCTCTCGAACTGGACCCCACCAGCGAAAGGGCCAACCGGGGACTGGCCGAGGTCAATAAAAGGCTTGAAGAACGGAGCCGCAAGCAAGCGGAAGCGACCGAGAGCCGGGCGATTGTGTTAGCCCGACCGGAAATAAGAATCGGCCTGGAAGAAGTTATTGACCGGCAGCGGCAGAAAGGCATCGAACCGGACCCGGAAAGTATTCCGCTCGGCGGCGCCCGCTTCGGCCCGGCTATCGAGAGCGGCGAGCTTAAAGCGTATCAATATGGACGGCCCCGGCTGGGGAAAGTGCCGGTGGCGATTGGGTTAATCGTGCTGGTCGGTATCATCGCGGCGCTAATCTGGCTGGGTCCGCTCAGTCACGGTAATTCCGAGACTCCGAGTTCGGACTTTTACGCGGGTGGTACCGGGCAGGCCGGTTCCAGTTTACCGGGCATCCTGGTTCAGACCCGGGTCGCGGCGGCCTCCCAGGGCGCGCCGTTCAGCAGCGATGAAACTTTCGCCCTGAAAATCCGGCTGGAAATAGATAAGTATAACCGCTTTTCCCTGACCGCCCGCGACCTGCGGTCGCAGATCCAGAGCGGCAAAATCACCTGGGAGCAATACGCCAGGTCGAGCAAGCAACTCCAGGCGGATATTAAGGCCGAAAAAAAGCCGCTGGACAACTTGGCCGTGGAAACCACCCCGAACCTGATTCAGGTTTACCGGGAACTGCAAAACATCGCCTCTATCACCAATAACGCGATAGACTTTACCGTTAGCGGCATTGACAACACCAGTCCGGAAGACCTTGAAGAAGGCAATCGCCAGTTTAACGACGCGGCCCGCCACCTGACCGACTTGCTCGGCCTGCTCAACCGCCAGATGCCGCTGCCCGGCGCGACCCCCAACTCGAACCTGGAAACTCCGTCCCCGACCTTGCCGGTTTCGACAGGGGCTTTCCCGGAAAGGCCCAGCCCCGGAACACCAGAACCAACAGCCACGCCCCGCACGGCTGCTACGCCGACCCCTAAATAATTATTTGACCCTCTTCCGAGTCAAGCTGCCCGACAGTTCGCCCTTCTTTGATAAGGGAACCACAGTTCTTTACTCATAATTCTGGATGATTTAAGATTTCTGCCTTAAACTCGCTCGGCGAAGGCCCGCACCGGGAAAGTGCCGACCCCCTCGAACTTTGGCGGAATGGCGCTAAACCGGAAGCCTTCATCGGGCAGCTGTTCGAGCCGGGTTAAATGCTCGACAATTAAAATCCCGGCGCCCAGCAGAGTCGTGTGGACCGGACGGGTGTTAGGATGGGTGTCGTCAATGTTATGCGAATCAATGCCGACCAGCCGCGCGCCCGCTTTCGCCAGAAATTCGGCGGCCTCGCCGGTTAAAAAGGGATGGTTATCGTAATAGGCTTCGCTGTTCCAGTGTTTGTCCCAGCCGGTATGCACCAGGACGGCTTTTCCCCGGATTTCTTTGGTTTGAAAATATTCCGGGCCAATCGCTAGAGTGCCTGGGTCGGCCCTGACCACAATCCCTTCGAGGTTCGCGAGGCTTTGGAGGGTTAACGCGGCTAAATCCGCGCCGTCAGCGTAGCGGTGGAACGGGCTGTCGAGGTAAGTGCCGGTGTTGCTGACCATCTCGATTTTGCCGATTTGAAACTCGGTGCCGGGCGCGTAACGGCTTTTTGAAGCTTCCCGGCTGAGATAGTCGCAGATAATGGGCGCGGGTAAGTCACCAGGCCGTCGCGAATGGTGTGACTGAGGTCAAGCAGGGTTTCGGGGCTATCACTCTCCGCGTTGACAGGCCGGCGCTTGTGCGGCTCGGTGATACCGCGCTTGTTGAGGATGCGTACCTCCCCGACCATAAGCAGGCGCATATCCTTGACGATATAACCGGCCAGTTCGCGGTCGGAAATGTCGTCCCCGGCGATATCAAGCCGGAAATCCTGGCCCTGAATGCCGCCGCCGTTGGTAAAATCTATCTCGAAATCGAAAACTACCCTTTTAACCTCTTCGCTCATGGTTTCTCCTTCTAAAACTAGAACCCCATGGCGCACCCATCCCCGCGCGGGTCGCTGCCGCCCCAGAGGACGCCGTTGGGGTCGCGCCGGATTATCTGGCCGAGACCAAAGGTGGCATTGCGGAGCGGCCCGGTAACTTCCGGGATTATCTGGTGGCCCATCAGGGCTAATTGGCCTGCCACGACCGGCGGTAGTCCCTGTTCCAGCAGGACTATACCCGAAGCCCGACCGCCTTCGATACGAAAACGGGGCCGGTCCAGGGCCGCCTGGGGGTCAAGCCCGTCATCTACTAGATTGACCAGCATTTGCAAGTGGCCCTGCGGCTGCATATAACCGGCCATTACGCCGAACGGGCCGTAGAGCGAGCCGTCGGCCTCGTTAGTGAGCATGCCCGGAATGATAGTGTGGTAAGGCCGCTTGCCGGGAGCCAGGGCGTTCGGATGGTTGGGGTCGGTCGAGAAAGACGCGCCCCGGTTGTGGATGGCAAAACCAAGTCCGGCCGGAACAATCCCGGTGCCGAAACTGGCGCTGATGCTGTTAATGAAAGAACAGGCGTTGCCCGCGCCGTCCACCGCGCAGAAATAAACCGTGTCCGACCCGGCCACCGGAACGCCCCGGGTGCGGTCAAGCACCGCTTTCGCGGGGTCAATCAGGCGGCGGCGCTCGGCAGCGTACGACTTTGAAAGTAGTCCTTGCAGGGGAATTTCAAAGAACTTGGGGTCGGAAACGTACCAGGCCGTATCGGCGAAAGCCAGCCGCATGGCTTCAATCAAAAGGTGCCAGCGTTCAACGCCCAGCGGGTCCTGGTCCGAAAGGTCGAACCCTTCGAGGACGTTCAGGGCCAGTAAAGCCGCCAGACCCTGGCCGTTCGGCGGGCATTCCCAGACCCGCATGCCCCGGTAAACCGTACTGATAGGCGTTTCCCAAGTAGAAGTGTGCGCGGCCATATCTTCGACAGTCATGACGCCGCCCGCCGCCTGGACCGCCTCGACCACTTTCCGGCCCAATTCGCCCTTGTAGAAAGCGTCTTTGCCGCCCTCGGCCACCAGCCGCATGCCGCGGGCCAGGTCTTTATTGACAAAAATCTCGCCAGCCGCCGGGCCGACCCCGCCAGGCAGCAAGGCCGGACCGCCAAAGCTGTTGCGGAGCTTTTGCTGGCCGAACTCCCGCCAGAAATGAGCCGTGATAGGCCCAACCGGGAAGCCTTCCTCAGCCAACCGGATAGCCGGGGCTAAAACCTCGGCCAGCGGCATAGTGCCGTGCTTTTCAAGAAAGTCGCACCACCCGGCCACCGTCCCCGGCACCGTGGCGGTATGGGCGTGATAAGGCGGCAAACCTTCCAACCCCTGTTCTTTGAGGAGGTCGAGCGAAAGAGCCTGGGGCGCCCGGCCCGACCCGTTCAGGGCGGTAATCTGACCGGTTTTGGCCTCGTAAAAAAGCGCGAAACAATCTCCGCCAAGCCCGGTCGAATACGGCTCGGTAACACCCAGGGCCGCCGCCGTCGCAACTGCCGCATCGGCTGCGTTGCCGCCCTGCATCAAAATGAATAATCCGGCCTGAGTCGCCAGCGGTTGGCTGGAAGCAACCATGCCGCGCCGAGCTAAAAATGGAGAACGGTTTGATTTGAAAAATAGCATCTCTTTTCCTCAAAACTAAAATTAAACCAGACTATAGCTCCAACTGACCGGGTGGCCGTCCCGGTACGGCATAATACCATGAAAGGTGCGGGTATCTTCCCCGAAAACAAAAGGCAGAAAATAGCGGTCGCCTTCCCAGAGCGGCAAATCAAAAGCTAGCAGCCGGGAGAGCGGCACCCATTCGAGCGTGCCTTCGTGGTTGGAGGTGTAGGGCGTGCCGGTCCAACCGTCAATCCGAAAGATAAAGCCCAGCCAATCCTCGCCGTTTTTGCCAAAGCCCGGCCAGCTTATAGTGCCCCGCAGTTTAAGGTCGGTTATCTCGATTCCGGCTTCTTCCCGCAGTTCACGGATTAGCCCGGCGGCCACATCTTCGTCCGGTTCGAGCTTGCCGCCCAGACCGTTATACTTGCCCAGGTGCAAATCATCGGGCCGGGAGTTGCGGTGAATCATCAAGACCTGCTGTCCGTCCGGCGACATTATATAACCAAGGGTGCCTATTATCGGCGTATATGCCATAGAACTCCTATTGTAGAACGAAACAACGTTCAACGTTGAATGTTGTTTTAACCTATAAAACCTGTAAAAGAACAATTTTGAAAGCAGGGTTTGATTTTCCCACGTTTTACGTTCAACCTTCAACATTTAACGCGGTTTTCTCTATTCTAACAAATTACTAACACAAAGCCTATTGACAGAAAAGCTATATGTATTTACTATATGACTGTGACATATAGCAAGAGCATAAGGGATGTCCTGAAACGGGGAAGGAGAAAAGATTTTGCATCATGGATTTGGCGGCCCGACCTGGAGTAGAGGAAGAGGACCAGGTGGACCCGGCCCGGATTGGCCCGGCGGCGGGCCTGGTGGTCACGGACCCAGGTGGCCCGGTGGTGGCGGAGGCAGACGCGGCGGGTGGTTTATGCAACCGCCGATGTGGGGATTTTTACAGCCCTGCCTGCTGCTGCTACTCAAAGAAAGCCCCAAACACGGCTATAGCCTGATGGAAGAATTAAGCAAGCGAAAATTATTAGGCCAGGACGTGGATGTCGGAAATTTGTACCGGACTTTACGCCGGATGGAGGGGGAAGGCCTGGTTGAGTCGACCTGGAGCGAACAAAGCACCGGCCCGAACAAACGTATTTACCGGGTTACTCCCAACGGCGACGAAAGTTTAATGTTCTGGGCGGCGGCTCTCGAACAGCGGACTTCTATGATATACAATTTCCTGACCGAATTTCACCGGATTGCGGACAACACGGGCCAGCCCGGACCTGGCTCCAACTCTAACTCAACCCGGGAACCATTCCTGGGCGAGGACAACCCGATTTAGTTTAGCCTGCTAATGTCACAAGAAGTTTTTTATGAAAATGCAGGAAAGGAACGTTTACAATGAACGAGTATAACGAACATTCACAAGAAGAAAATTACGGACAGAACCGGGGTTTTGGACCGGGATGGGACCCCGGCGGTAGAGGCTTTGGGCCGGGGTATGGTCGTGGACCCTGGCAGGGACCGCAGGGTTTTGGCCCCCAGGGTCCGCAAGGGCCGCAGGGTTACGGGCCTCAGAATTATGGCCCTGAACAGGGCTACGGTTACGGCCCGCAAGGTTACGTTTACGGCCCCCAGGGGCCACAGGGCTACGGTTACGGCCCCCAGCAGGGCTATGGACCGCAAGGCCAGGGCTATGGACCCGGCCAGGGTTTCGGACCGGGTTGGGGACCGCAGCAAGGCTCATGGGGCCGCGGACCTCGTGGGGGAGGTTTCGGGTTTGGTCCAGGCTTTGGCTTTGGGCCGGGCTTCCGGGGTTGGGGCCGTCGTCATGGTCACGGTCACGGACAGGGTTTCGGACCCGGTTTCGGCGGTTGGGGCTTTGGGCCAGGTTTCCAGGGTTTCGGTCCCGGCTTTCGGGGTTGGAAGCACCGCTTCTCGGTAGAAGACCGGATTGCCTTCCTGGAGAAAGCCGAAAGCTTCCTGGAAGAGCGCCTGGCCGGGGTCAAAGCTAAACTGGCCGAACTCCGCCAGAAACAGGGCCGGACTCCCGCCAATAAGGAAAGCAAACCTGAGGCTCCGGCGCAGCCCACTCCCCAGGACGGCACCCCGAACCCGGAAGGCACCAACCTTTAATTCCGGTTAGTCCTTAAAAACGAAAACCTGCTCTATCTTTTAAGGTAAGGCAGGTTTTTTTTAAAAAATTTCTAAACGGCCATCAGGAGTCAGGCTGGCGCTTTCGCCGGTATGAGAGGCTGCCCACTCAAAGAAAGCGGGCGTAATAAGGCCCACCGGCACAGTCCGCGCGTAAAGCTCCTGGGCCAGGAGGGCGGCCAGGCACAAAATATGGTCCGGTTCAAGGGTTAAAATTCCGGCAGGCGCGGTGCGGTTGCGAATGGCTTCGAGCAAGACACCGCTGCCGCTGCTGCTTCCACGGCTGCCCGGAAAGACCAGCACTTTACCTGCCAGGCGCTGTCCCGATAAGGGGTGCCGCCGGTCAATGACCTCACCGGAGTGCGCGTCATACCCGCCCCAGAAGCTTAGCGGTTGGTCAGTGAAAACCAATGGGCCGCTGGCCCCGGCCTCGACCAGCAATTTAAGGCTTAGTTCCATAGCGCGTCGTCCCGGAGCAAGCGGCCCGCCACCGCCGAATCCACGCACTCGGCCAGGGTGCCGAAAACCACCGGCATGTTAAGCTTGCCAGGGGCGTAGTAAGCGTACTTGGCCGAATTAGTCATGAGCAGTTGAGCATCCGGCTTGATTAAGGGGCTGACTACCACACAAGTATCCTGGGTCACGTTCGCGCCAAAAGCCAATAACTTTTCCAGCAAACCTCGCTCAATAAGAGCATGGTAGACGGCCCGGTTCGTCGCCACAAAAAACTCGATACCGGGCGCGACCTTGCGATTTTCGACAAGGTTGGCAAGTTGAATACCTTCGGCCAGGGAAAAGTGCGGGCTGCCGAGGGCGATAACATCGGGCCGGTCGCCGCCGCCCGGATTCGCGGAAAGTTCCTGGCGGGCCTGGCGCAACCCTGGCATATCAATTTCAATGGTTTCAAGCGGAGTATTACCGCCAAAAGCCGTTTCAAGGTCGGGCGCTTCGGGCGTAACGCCTACAGCATGAAAAAGCGTAACGGAGCCGGATGATGCGGCCCCCGCTGAAAGAGCCTTTAACTGGTCCTCGCTTACACCTGGAGGCATGCCCGCGATAACCGGAATATTATTCCCCGCTAGCCGCCCGACCAGGTAGCCTAATATCTGGTAGAAAGCATCCTGCCGCAACAGCGCCGGGGAAACATCTTTAAGACGGAGCAAAAGCTGGCCGCGCCGGTTTTCGGCCAGGTGCAGGCCGTAAGCCGGGACACGCCCAATCAAGGCCAGGCAAATATCGAAAAAGTCGCCGTATTTGTTGGTGCGAGCGCCCACGACCGAGTTTACAAAGGCGACCGCGTTGGATTCGGCCCAGGCGATTTGTTCGCCAAAGCGGGGAGTATTTTCTTTTAGCTGGTAGGGCGCGCAGGTGAAAGTAGGTTTCACGCCCATTTTTAGGTACATTTCAGCCAGGCGGCGAGCCGGGGTAGCGAAACTCAAGGGTACCCGGCTATTTTGCTGCCAGTTTTCAAGGTCGAGCGAAACGACATTCATGCTGGTGGGAACGGCTACTTTACCGCCCTTCGCCAGCAGCATCTCCACGAAATCGAGGCCGGATTGCCCTTCGTAGATGCCGCTATCAATATGGGCGCGAGTGACCGGGATTAAGCGAGGCGCCCCAAAAAGGCCGCCCATTTTTACCACAATCCGCATGGCTGTCTGGACCGCCGGGCCGTTTTCGCCCGCTAGCATGCTCTGCTCTGTCGCCGTTAATTCCACAACTTATACTTTCCCCGCTTCACGGCCTGCTTATTCGTTGACGTTTATTTGTTTCATGCTGCCGTCAGGCTGCTGGACGAAAACCGCCAGAAATTCTTTCTTATCATCGGCGTCATCAGTTTTAGCTTTCATGACTTCCGCGCCACAGTTCAAGCACTTAAAAGTGGTATTTAGGGGGCTGGTTTCAGGCACTTCGCGCATTTCGGCTTGCTTGCATATTGGACAAAGCATAAAGACTCCTCCTCATTATTTTCTAACAGGCTGTATTATAATTGAAAGGACCGGCAAATTGAAAGAAAGGAGCCTATGCGCCCTGCAAAGTTGCTACCCCACGCCGCGCAACGTCAAACTCTACCGGCGGCACGACCATGAAATATTTCGACCTGTCCCAAACCGAGGGGAGATGATACAATTGTCCTGGCGCTAGAGAATTAAGTCGCGCAGGCTAACAAGCTGGTAACAAGAAGGTAAAGGAGAAAACCCGATGCCGGTAGTAATCGAACAATTCGAGAGTGAAGTCTTAAAAGGCAATCCCCTCAACGACCCCTTTATCCGCAAAATCCCGGTCTACCTACCGGCATCCTACCGCCGCGACCCGGGACGGCAATACCCGGTGGTTTTCATGCTGCACGGCTTTACGGGCAACAGTTCGATGTGGCTGAATGTCAACTCCTTTTACCAGCCGACCGTTCCCGAACGCTTCGAGCGCCTGGTGAACGAAAAGCAAAGCGGGGAAATGATTCTGGTCTTTGTGGACGGTTATTGCGGGCTGGGGGGCAGTCAGTATGTCAATTCCGAGGCAACCGGAATGTACGAAGATTTTGTGGTAAAAGAACTGGTCCCTTTTATTGACGGCAAGTTCCCGACTGTTGGCACGACCGAGAAACGAGCCGTAGCCGGGAAGTCGAGTGGCGGTTTCGGGGCGGTCTACCTGGCCTTGCGCCACCCGGACATCTTCAGCGGCTTCGCTTCGCACGCCGGGGATATGTATTTCGAGTATTGCTACAAACTTGATTTCCCTAAAGCGGTCAACGGGCTGTACCGCTACACCCAGACGCCCGACCCGGTTGGCGCGTTCCTGTCGGATTTTACCCTGGCCGAGCAAAAAGGCAAGTACATGGACACCCTCAATATCCTGGCGATGGCGGCCTCTTATTCACCAAAAACGGGCGGCGGCTTTGATTTGCCTTTCAACATAAAAACCGGCGAAATAAACCAGGAGGTCTGGGAAAGATGGCTGGAGTTCGACCCGGTGCTGATGCTCGACAAGCCCGAATACCTGGACGCGCTCAAAACGCTAAAAGGCCGCTACCTGGACGCCGGGTCGCGGGACGAATTTTCGCTGCACCTGGGAGCGCGGATTTTCACCCGCAAAGCGGCAAGCCTGGGCGTCAAGGTCCACCACGAGGAGTTCGACGACGGCCACATGAACATAAATTACCGCTACGACCGCTCGCTGGCTTATCTCTGGCAGGTCATCGGCGACCAACCATAGTTCTAAAGGGTTAAGAGGCAGGCTTGTTCTGCCGGGCGTATTCGGCGGGCGGCCTGCCGAAAAGCTATTTAAAATCCCCCTTGGTTCCCCTTCCGGTAATGCCGCCACCAGTTCTTCCCTTAAAATTAAATTTGGAATATCTGGATAAGATTACCGCAGGTGTCATCAAAGACCGCGACGGTCGGCCCTTCTGATTTGGTCGGCTCCATCTTAAAATCCACGCCCAGTCCCTTCATTCGAGCGTACTCTTTTTCCACGTCCTCGACCGCGAAAGAGGTTAGCGGGATGCCCTGCTGGTAAATATCGGCCTGAAAAGTCCTGGAGGCCGGATTGTCGTTCGGTTCGAGTAACAGTTCGACTCCATGCGGTTCTTCGGGCGAAACGACGGTCAGCCATTTAAATTCGCCCACGGGGAAATCGGCCTTCTTTACAAAGCCAAGCACCTCGGTATAAAACTTAAGAGCCTTGTCCTGGTCGTCCACAAACACGCTGGTCAATTTAATCCGCATAAATTCTCCATTTATAAAATAAAATTGGGTTAAGAAGTTGATGTTCCGCCCGCCGGGTTTGTGATTAAGCGAGGTTTATTATAGTACAAAATGACTAAAATGTCGCATTTTTACAATACTTCCGGCGGCTTTGCGGGTATAATAGAAATGTTAAACCAATTAGAAATCAGTCACAAATTCAAAAAGGGCCACTTTTGGGAACATTTTTAGCAGAAAGTTTTAACGGAAAGAAGGGTAACTCATACCAGGCCATACCGAAAGCGCCTACGAGATTAAAAAGTGGGACGAAAGTAATTATTCTGTAACTATTCCGTCACCCGTGGTTCTGGCATGCATCGGGAATACAATTCCCTCCCACAGGTAAATAGTTACAATATTTTAAAGATATTCAGATTTTAAAGATATTCAGTGGAAGGAGTGGAAAATGACCACGCACGCGGAAGCTACTTTTAAAGTCAAAAGCTGGAACGAAAGCACCTATGACAAGATGGAGGAGGGTAAGAAATCCAACCGGGCCAGCGTCACTTACACTTACGAGGGTGATATTGTGGGCGAAAGTAAGGGGGAGTCGCTCTTGATGTATCCCACCGAAACGACTTCCAGCTTTGTCGGCCTGGAACGGATAACCGGTAAGCTTGGCGGCAAGACCGGGAGTTTCGTCTTGCAGGGAAGCGGCTATTATGATGGGCAGACCGCCCGGGCCGGCATGAGCATTATTCCCGGTTCGGGGACCGGCGAACTGGCCGGGATTGGCGGGACAGCAAAGATGGAAGCAGGGCATGTACCTCCCGGTCGCCTGTCCCTCGATTACGATTTCGAGTGATTTTTACTTCTAATTAAAAAGCTCTGGCTTCCTGAGTGAGATAGCCAGAGCTTTTATTTTACAAAAATTACTGCAAGAAATCGCGTAATTGCTTACCGACCCGCGGATGGCGCAGCTTGCGAAGCACTTTCGCCTCAATCTGGCGGATTCGTTCGCGGGTTACGCCAAGTTGCTGGCCGACTTCTTCCAGGGTCCGGGGCTGTCCGCCGCCGCCCTCGTCCAGGCCGAACCGCAATTCGATGATTTTGCGCTCGCGTTCGGGAAGCTGGGTAAGGGCTTTCTGGACCGCCGCCCGCATGGAAATCTCGGCCGCCTGCTGGTCGGGGTCAACCCCCTGGACATCTTCCACGAGGTCGCCCAGCGACGAGTCGCCTTCCTCGCCCATCGGCTGGTCGAGCGAAACCGGGGCATTACCCATGGTCATAAGCTGGGTTACTTTGTCCAGTTGCATGTTCAGGTGGTCGGCCAACTCCTGCATGGTCGGTTCGCGGCCAAGCTGGCTGGCGAGGTCGCGGGAAGCCCTGCGGACCCGGCCCAGGGTCTCATTGATGTGGACCGGCAGACGAATCAGGCGGCTCTTGTCAGCGATAGCCCGCGAAATGGCCTGACGAATCCACCAGGTCGCGTAGGTCGAAAGCTTAAAGCCGGTGTTGTGGTTATACTTGTCCACCGCCCGGATTAAACCAAGGTTGCCTTCCTGGATAAGGTCAAGCAGCGTGATACCGCCGGAACTCTGACTGTAGCGGCGGGCTACCGAAACCACCAGGCGCAAATTGGCCTCGATAAGTTTTTGCTTGGCTCCCTCGTCACCTTCGTCTTTAAGCTGAGCCAGCCGCTTTTCTTCTTCCTGGGTTAAAAGCTTCGTCCGGCCAATCTGGCGCAGGTAGTCTGCCACCGGGTCGGTGCTGTAGTAATCGGCCGAGATAGCGGCGGCCTGAGCCAGTCTTTCGGCGTCACGCACCAATCGCTCGGCATCCAGGACGAGTTCTTCGGCTTCCTTATCGGTCTCGCTCAAAGCCACCCTGCTCGGCTCGATGCCTTCAGTTTCGGTGATAGCGGCTTCTTCCTGGGCTTCCTCGTCAGGGACCGGAACGACCAGCGGCTGTTCAGACTCGTCGGAATTCACGTCCGTACCACGCTCGTCAATAACAATATTATCGTGTTTGCCATTACGTTGGATGGCCGGTACTTCTTTTTCTTTGCCGTAAATCTTTTTTGGTGCCATAGTTATGGAAACGCCTCACTAATGCGGGATAAGGAACCGAACCCCAAAATATTAATTCGCTCAGGCTGAACCTAAAGAATGAATTAGCAGTTTTTTTTATATCGCGCGTATTCGCGGCCTATTATAACAGAAAGCAAGAAAGTGTGTTGCAACAATCTCACGGCGAAAAGTGTTATAATATTAAGGATTTTGAAAGATAAAGGTCAGAGGGCTAACCTCGGGCCTTGAGAATTATAGGAGGCACTATCTTATGTCTACACGAGCCAGGGTCGCAGTTTTGAAGACCAGGCCGGAAACTGTTCTGGAAGATTACGAAAAGCTGATGAAATTGGCCGAGTTTGATAAATATCTCGACCCTTCCAAAACGACTATTTTAAAGGATAATATTAGCTGGCATTTTCCTTTCCCGGCCGCTAATACGACTCCCTGGCAACTCGAAGGCGTCATCAAAGGTTTGAAAAATAACGGCTTTGAAGATGTTTCCTGCGTCCAAAACAAAACCGTAGTGACAAACGCTTTCAAGGGCGAAGACCTCAATAATTACGTGCCACTTTTCAAGAAACATAATATCCCGGTCCTTTACAATTTTGAACCGGAAGATATGACCTGGGTCAAGTACCAGCCTAAAGCTAAAATGCTGGTGCTGGATAAAATCTTTCCGGAAGGCATCTATGTTCCGGACTACTTCTTTGATAAGAATATTGTCCACCTTCCGACTATGAAATGCCATATTTATACGACCACCACGGGTGCAATGAAGAATGCTTTCGGCGGTCTGCTCAACACCAAGCGGCACTACACCCATAGCTGGATTCACGAAACGCTAGTAGATTTGCTGGCTATACAGAAGGAAATTCACAGCGGCATTTTTGCCGTAATGGACGGCACGACCGCCGGTAACGGTCCTGGCCCCCGCACTATGTTCCCGGTCATCAAGGATTATATCCTCGCCTCAAATGACCAGGTAGCGATTGACGCTGTGGCCGCCAAGATGATGGGCTTTGACCCGCTTTCGCTCAAATATATCCGCCTGGCCCACGACGCCGGGTTGGGTGTCGGCGACCCGCGTGAAATCGAAGTGGTTGGAGCCGATATTTCCAATGAAAGCTGGGGCTTCCAGGTCGGCGATAACGGCGCAAGCCGGGTAGGCGACATTATGTGGTTCGGCCCGATGAAGGGTTTTCAGAAGCTTTTCTTCCATACTCCCCTGGTAAATGTCTTTATTCTTGGCAGCGAAGTTTATCACGACTACCTGCGGTGGCCGAGCAAAGACAAGCGAACCTTCCAGCACTGGTTGAAAACAACTCCCTGGGGCAAGCTGTTCCAGGATTACACGCCCGACCCGGCTTCCGGCCAGAACGAAGACGCTCAGCCGGTAGGGGCCAGCAAGCTCGATAACTAGGCCGGTTGGTATGGTTTTTGCAGCTTTAATTTAGAAGACTTTTGCAAGCAGGAGAGGCTACCTAACGGAAGTCTCTCCTATTTTTTAGCCGGGTAAAATTTTTTAACAGCTAAGAGGGGTAAATTTGAAATTCGAACGCGGCAGCGGCCTTTTATTACACCCAACCAGCTTTCCCGGACCTTATGGTATCGGCGACCTGGGCGGTGAAGCTTACCGCTTTGTTGATTTTCTCCAGCAGACCGGCCAGACCTTGTGGCAAATCTTACCGCTGGCGCCAACCGGCTACGGCGATTCGCCTTACGCCGCTTTCTCGGCCTTTGCCGGGAACCCGATGTTGATTAGCCCGGATATTTTGCTGGGACAGGGCTTGCTCGAACCCGCCGATTTAACCGGCATACCGGCCTTTTCCTGGCAGACGGTGGAGTACGGCCCGGTCATCGAGTGGAAAATGCGGTTGCTGGCCCGCTCCTTCGAACATTTTGAGGTGAAATCCTTACCTGAAATCCGCGAACGGCGGGCCGGTTTCGAGCGGGAAAACGCGGTCTGGTTGGACGATTACGCCCTTTTTATGGCTGCCAAAGGGTTTTATAACGGCGCAGTCTGGAGCGATTGGGAAAGCGGCCTGGTCCGCCACCAACCGGAAGCGCTGGCCGAGTGGCGGGAGAAGTTGGCCGGTCCGGTGGCTTTCCAGAAATATTTGCAGTTTATTTTTTCATCCCAATGGTCCGACCTTAAACGCTACGCCAACGAGCGGGGTATCCAGATAATCGGCGACCTTCCGATTTTTGTGGCCTATGACAGCGCGGACGTTTGGGCTAACCCTGACCTGTTTTACCTCGACGAAAACGGCCAGGCGACGGTTATCGCGGGCGTGCCACCGGACTTTTTTAGCCCGACCGGGCAACGCTGGGGTAACCCGCTCTATCGCTGGGAGGTGCTGGCCCAAACCGACTACAAGTGGTGGGTCGAGCGTTTCCGGGCGGCTTTCCGGCAGACCGATATTGTCCGGCTGGACCATTTCCGGGGCTTTGATTCTTACTGGGAAGTGCCTGCCCGCGAGGAGACGGCGATTAACGGACGCTGGGCCAAAGGGCCGGGCGCGCCGCTTTTCGAGGAAGTCTTCCGGCAACTCGGCGAGAAACCGGTTATAGCGGAAGACCTCGGCATGATTACGCCCGGCGTGCGAAAACTGCGCAAGGAAGTAAAATTCCCCGGCATGGCGGTCTTGCAGTTCGCCTTTGGCAATGATATGACCCACAACTACCTGCCACACAATTACAGCCCTAATTTGCTGGTCTACACCGGCACTCATGACAACGATACTACCGTCGGCTGGCTGGCGACAGCTTCGGACGCTGAAAAAGACATGTTGCGGCGTTACCTGGCCCTGGATAGCCTGGACCAACTCAGCCCGATAGAGTTATCGTGGCGGCTGGTACGATTGGCCTGGGGTTCGGTGGCGGAACTGGCGGTCGCGCCTTTGCAGGATTTGCTGGGAGTGGGGTCGGAAGGGCGTATGAACGCGCCGGGTCGGGCGGGCGGTAACTGGGGCTGGCGCTACCACCCTGACAGCCTTTCGGACTGGCTGCGCGGTCGCTTGCTGGATATAACGCTGCTTTACGCCCGCTACATACCGGACGACATCAAGCAGAAAAAGCAGCGAGAAGCCGCCGAACAGGAAGCGCTTTTTGCGGCTGAAGAATAGATAAAAATAAAGCCGGTAGTCAAGGGCTACCGCCCTTTAACCTTTCATGAGTCATGAATTGTCCACATTGGGCAAGTAGGACTAAAGTAGTAGGATAATTCTCCTGTATTTTCTTCTGCTTAAAAGTGAGATATAATTACCACATAAGCTTAGCAAACCAGCCGGTTCAAGCTATAGTACCGTTGAACTAAAATCCTAACTTTATAGTTGGATAATTTCTTATTAGCATAATTCTATCGGAACAGGCAAGATAGGGGCGGCTTTACATGACAATTGTTGCCTTAATTGGCGGGCAATGGGGCGAAGAAGGCAAAGGCAAGCTAACCGAACTGCTGGGCGAACAGGCCAAAGTAGTCGTCCGGTTCAGCGGCGGCGGCAATCCTCGCCAGCCGGTAGATAATAAGTACGGCTCTTTTAATCTAAAATATATTCCCCGCAGCATTTTTAATTCCAGGACAATTACGGTCCTGGGCGCGGGCATGGTTATAGACCCGCACAAGCTGGTGGAAGAACGCCAGGCTCTACGCCACGCCGGGGTGGATATGCGCCGCTTTTATATCAGCGAACAGGCCCACGTCGTTATGCCCTATCATTTGCTGCTGGATGAAGCCGAACGCATAGCCTATAACACGCCCCTGGTAGACTCGGCGGGGGGCGGTCTCAGCCAGGCCTACGCCGACAAAACCAAACGCATCGGCATCCGGGTCTGCGACCTGTTGCAGGAAGAATTCTTTTTGCAGCGTCTTTCCAGGAATTTAGCCGTAAAAAACGAAATCCTGAAAGTCTTCGGGCTTCCGCCGCTCAAACTCCAATCTGTCTATAGCGAATACCTGGCTTACGGGCGCGAACTGCGCGAACATGTCTTTGATACGCGCCTGATTTTGCAGCGAGCTATCGAGAGCGGCCACCACATCCTGCTCGAAAGCGACCAGGGTTCTATGTTGGACGAAAATTTCGGGGCGTACCCGTACATTTCCAACGCCGCTCCCACGGTAGGGGCCGCCAGCAGCAGTTCGGGCGTGCCGCCTTCCGCGATTACCGCCGCCGTTGGTATCTTTAGCGCCTACATCACCCGCCTCCAGGACGGCCCCTTCCCGACCGAAATGCAGCCCAACGAAAGCCTGCCGCTTTTCAACTTGCGTCTTATAAACAAGAACATGGCCCAGGGCCGGACCACCGGCGCACCTGCCATGACTTCCACGCTTGGTGAAAACACCCGGCGCTTCGGCTGGTTTGACGCTGTGGCCGCCCGCTTCGTGGTCCAGTTAAACGGCCTGACCTCGGTGGCTCTGACCCAGCTTGACGGCCTGGACAGCTTTGAAACCATTCGCATTTGCACCGAGTACCAGGTCCATGATGCCGCCCTGACCCGATTTCCTTCCGACCTGGCGACTCTTAAGGTAGTCCGCCCGGTTTATTTGGAAATGCCCGGTTGGCAGTCGTCGACCAGCCATGTCAACAACTTCGCGGCTTTACCGTCCAACTGCCAGAACTTTATCTTCAAGCTGCAATCCCTTATCGGGGTCAGGGTGGATATGATTTCGACCGGGGCGGAGTTTGCCGACACTATTACTTTGCGCGACCCCTTTAATGTGCTGGGGCCAGCTCGGCGCACCGTGCAGCTTGCCCCTTAATTCCTCAAGATGTTATAATTCAGGTGGGGGCTGCTTAAAGCCTGTTTGAGGTAGGGTGAAAAGCTATTTCAAGCTTCTTGCGACCCGCCCATTGCTGCTTTTTATTGAATTTTATTTTAGATGTGGTGACACAATGCCTGTTTATGCATATCGCTGCTCCGAATGCGGCTCGACCTACGAGCGCCTGCGCGGCATAACCGCCGAGGACAAAGAAATTGATTGCCCCGAATGCGGGCAGGGCGGCCGGGCCAAACGGCTGCTAAGTAGTTTTACCGCTTTTAGCAAGACCGGCGGGATTACCCGGCCAACCAATACGGCGCCTGCCGGTAACGGCAACAGCTTTGGGGCTTGCAACCACGGCAACTGCGGCTGCCATCACTAAGCCGCCGGATGGATAACCCGCTAGTTTTTTTACTTTTAGGCTTACTGATTGTCTGGGTAGGCTCATATTTTTATAGCTTTCAGCGCAACCGGCGCAAATTACGGCTGCTGGCAAGCTGGCTAAAAGAAGCCTTGCCGATTCTGGGGGCCAAACAATCCAGCCGCTGGCAGGGCGCTGACCGCCTGGATGTGTTTGTCAACGAAGGCCGGGGCAACATCAGGGAAGCTGCCATAGTCCTCGGCATGCAGTCGCGCCAGCTTTTCAAAATGATAATTTCTCTGGTCCGGCGCGGCCGCGATTCGTTGACGACCCTGGTCAGCCTGACCAAAGCGCCGGTCGCCGGGAACGAATTTGAAATTTACGAGGCGGCGGGGTTAATCCCGCGTACGGTCCTGGCTGCGGCGCAAACCGACCAGAAATGGCAGACCGAGGATTTTTCCGGCAACAGCTCCTACAAAATCGCTTACAGGACCGCTAATGCAAAAGAAATGGCCCGGCGCGTCCTTACGCTGCTGCTCGACGATGGTTTCGAAGTGCGGCGGTTCTCGGTGCGGCCCGGCGCGCCCCATTTTTTGCTGGTGCTGAACCTGCTAAAAATGCCCCAGGTTGAGGCGGCAGACTTGCTGCGGTTGCTGCGTGCCCTGGCTGACGAGGTGGCCTTACCCCCTAAAAACACGCCTAAACCGGCGAATAAATCTTTTAAAAATCCTAAACGCAAGAACCCGGCTTTACCGGGGGTACTTTTGCCCGCCGATACCGGACAGGGCGCGGACGGCTACCTGCGTACTACCAACCACTCTAAAAACGGCCACGCCCACCCTGAAACCGAAAATTAGTTTTTAATTACTTTAAAACAAAACTCGACCTGAATCCGGTCTATTAAAAAGCCCCGGCCAGAACACTGACCAGGACTTTTAATTTTGATGTTAACGAAACTTACGGGTAAACGCCGCGCACACGAGTCGCTTCGGCAACCCGGTTTACCGCCAGCATATAAGCCGCTACGCGCATATCCACGTTGTAGCTGACCGCAATATCCCGAACCGCCGCGAAACTGTTGACCATAATGTCTTCCAGCCGCTGGTTAATATCCGTTTCGGTCCAGAAGAAAGCCTGACGGTCCTGGACCCACTCAAAGTAGCTAACCGTTACGCCACCGGCATTCGCCAGGATGTCTGGCACCAGGAAGATGCCGCGTTCCTGGAAAATCCTATCGGCTTCGGGGGTGGTTGGGCCGTTCGCCGCCTCGATGATAACTGTAGCTTGAATCCGGTCGGCGTTGCTGGCCGTAAGCTGATTTTCCAGGGCTGCCGGGACCAGGATGTCGCAGGGCAGCGTCAGAAGTTCGCTGTTATCAATCTCTTCGGAGCCGGGGAAACCGCCGACCGCCCGGTTAGGCGAGGTTTTCATGTATTGCAACAGGGCCGGAATATCCAGGCCGTTCGGGTTGTAAATGCCGCCAAAGACATCGCTAACCCCGACAACTTTACAGCCCATTTCGTGCAACAAACGGGCCGAAACCGAGCCGACATTGCCAAAACCCTGGACTACGACAGTGGAGCCTTCCAAGGTTTTGCCCAGGTGCTTCATGGCTTCGCGGGCGGTAATGCTGACACCCCGCCCGGTCGCCTCCACCCGGCCTAATGACCCGCCCGCGCTGATGGGCTTGCCCGTCACAACGGAGGTGATATTATGGCCGTGGTGCATCGAATAGGTGTCCATAATCCAGGCCATCATCTGGGGATTGGTCGCCACATCGGGGGCGGGAATATCGGTTTCAGGGCCGATAAGAATGGAGATTTCGGTGGTAAAGCGGCGGGTCAGGCGTTCAAGTTCGCCGATGGAGAGTTTCGTTGCATCTACCACCACGCCGCCTTTCGCGCCACCGTAAGGGATATTGACGACGGCGCACTTCCAGGTCATCCACATCGCCAGGGCGCGGACCTCGTCCATGGAGACGGCGGGGTGGTAGCGCAAGCCGCCTTTGACGGGCCCACGGGCATTGTTATGATGGATGCGGTAGCCGGTAAAGACCCGGATGCGGCCGTCATCCATTCTGACCGGGAAATTCACACTGAGTTCGCGCTGGGGGACCGAGAGTATTTCGCGCATTCCATCGTCGAGGCCGAGTTTATCGGCGGCGTGGAAGAATTGCTGGCGGGCGGTTTCAAAGGGGTTGGCTTCTTTGTGGGCTTCTTGCCGGGCCAGTAACTTCTGAGCTTCGGCAATCTGGGCTGCTTTATCCCCGGCCTGGCGGCGGCGTGGGTTAGCGATTGGCTCTTTAGCTTGCTGCATAGCTTTGATCTCTTCATTGAGATCTTTAGCAGTGAGAGACATTACGCTCTTCCTTTCCTTGTATCCGTACAAATTACTGATTACAAACTTGTTATTTGATAAGATTATTGTTCGTCAGGTTGAACACCTAATCTTACCATATGATGTAGGTCTAACAACTTCAATAAAAAGAGAAAATCCTCCTTTTACCTAAAAATAGAATTATTCCTATTTGATTTACGAAACAGGAACCATCCTGGTTTCATCATAACTAGATATCATAAACTGGGCCAGCTAACTCTTTAATTTTAGCATCTTTGGGCATTTTGTACAATTATTTAATTAAGCTTTAGTACTTTTTGCTCAGGATTGACTTGCGGCCCTCGGAATGTTATATTTTATAGCGAAATGGCCTCGTAGCTCAGCGGATAGAGCGACGGTTTCCTAAACCGCAGGTCGGGGGTTCGATTCCCTCCGGGGCTATAATGTTTTTCTAAGCTAAATTCTTTCCCTCTAAATTAGCCTCAATTTTGCCTTTTCTTCCGGGTTTCTTTACACAAAGAAACCGGAAAGAAGTTTTAAAACCCTCTAAATTTAGTTAGTATGGCATTAAATATGCTGTTTATGTTATCTGGCGAAGCCCGGTAACGAAACCAGGCGCAAAGAAATTTATAACTAGCCCACCGGGCTAAACAAGAGGGTAGCATTATGTCTTATAATCCAACTTTTGATCCCCGCAGTGACCGGGGAAATGATCAGAACGCAAATGACCAGCAATTCAGGGCCGACCAGCAATACGCCCGAGAAATCCGCGAAAGAGCGCCTCAACCCACAGGTTACAACGAGGCTCAGTATGTAGCCCCGCAACCGGCGGCTCCGCAATATAACCAGGCGGCGGCCCCCGTTAATTACCGGCCCACTCCACAGAACCAGGCGCTCCCATACGGCACCGTAGCACCTGTGGCCCGGACCGAAGTTAATACCTTTGATACGCCGCACCTGCGCGACCGGGTACGCTGGAGTTCCATTCTGGCCGGTCTCTTTTCAGCCCTGGCCGCTTTGTTAATTTTAAGTCTACTCGGAGTTGCGGTAGGTCTGACCGCCGCCAGCGGCGACCCTAATGGCGTAACGGGCGCGGCGAATAAAGCCAACAACTACGGGACTGGCGCGGCCATCTGGGCGGCGGCTACGGCCCTTATTTCTTTCTTTATCGGCGGGTACGTGGCTGCCCGCACCGCCGGAATTCGTGGGAAAACCAACGGCTGGGTTAACGGCGCGCTGGTCTGGGCGATAACTCTACCGCTGTTGCTATGGCTTGCCAGTAGCGGGGCCAGCGGGTTCCTGAACGCTATCGGCTTCAATCTGCAAGGCTTTACTAACACTCTTACCACCACTATCAATAATCCAGCCAGCAACCCGGTTAATACCGACCCGGCGGCTGCCCAGCAGGCTGCCGATACCGCTCGAAATGGAGCCTGGGGCGCTCTGATAGCCCTGCTATTAGGTCTGGGCGCTGCCAGCCTGGGCGGATGGCTGGGAGTTCGGGGGCATTACGACCAGTTAAATGAGAATGATGGCGCTCCCCAGGTCGGGGCTAGAAATCTCGACGCGCGCTAAATCCTTACTCTAAACAGACCACTATCTGTAAAAGCGTCTTCTTTCGGGAAAGACGCTTTTATAATGTTTAAAAGTTATAAAAGCCAAAGGCATGTAATTTTTCAGCTCTTTGCTGCGTTTTAATTTTCAGGTAAATTGTGCTCTTAGGTTTTTGATGGCTGCCACCCGGCGAGGCGGACTTCTCCAGATGGTATTGGGGGATTTATGAAAAATCTAGACTTCATTTTTAGAACCGGCCTTGCTTTTGTGGCGGTTCTGTCGCTGGTAACGAGCGCCAGTCCTCAGACGGCCCGGGCCGCTTACGGCTTTAACGACCCGGCTTTTGCTCAACAGTGGGACAGGCTGGATGCGCCGGTCCAGAATACCGAAAGCCCCTCACGCGGCTACACCTGGGGTCCGCCGGTCGCCGGGAGCGGACGGATAACCGCCGAGAATTACGACGGCAAGCCGAGGACGGTGGAGTATTTCGATAAAGCCCGCATGGAAATCAACCCTGAAATAACCGACCCGGCCAATCCCTGGCACGTTACGACCGGCCTGCTGGTCGAGGAAATGGTCCTGGGGCGCAGCCAGACCGGCGACAATTCATTTACGACAACCACGCCAAACCCGGCGGCCGTCGCAGGCGACCCCGATAACCCGCTCTCGCCCTCTTACGCTGCCTTCAAAAATTTGCTGGCACCCTTACCTGACCTTACCGGCCAGACGGTCAACCGGCAACTTGACCCCGCCGGGCCGGTCCGTACCTTATTCAAGCCGCCCGAAAACCGCCCTTTAAAGAGTTTCGACGCTGTAACCGGCCACAACATCGCGGATGTCTTTGAAACCTATTTCCACCAAACGGGAGAAATCTATAACGGCAGCTACCCTTATGACCAGGGCCAACTTTTTACACCTGGCCCACTGTACATTTTCGGCCATCCTATCACGGAGCCTTACTGGACGAAGGCGGTTGTAGCGGGGAAAGAGCAGGCGGTGCTGGTGCAGCTTTTCGAGCGGCGAACGCTGACCTATACACCCGCCAACACCCCCGCGAACCGGGTCGAGATGGGTAACGTGGGGCAGCACTATTTCGCCTGGCGCTACCAACCCTTGACCCACGAAGGTTGCCGCCAGGGTATGCCACAACCCACCACACCGGTCTCACCTGAAAGATTTCCTCAGGATTTCAGCCAGCCTGCCGCCCCATACCTGGCAAGTGGTCCGGTGCCGGAAGGCGGTCCGGGTAACGTTTTTCACTACACCACCGGGTTAAATGCCACCGGGCAAAATCTTGCCATTAGCCAGGATGGCACGTTAGCGGTATTCGGGGCGGCTAAACAGGGGTTGGTGGCGTTAAGGTTGACGGACGACCCGGCGCAAACCTGCGAAGCCTGGCGCTACAACCCGCCGGGCAGCGCCTTTTACGGGGAACCGCTGCTTTATAACGGCCTGGCAATTGTGGGCGACACAACCGGGACATTACACGCCGTCCGGCTATCCGATGGCGCGCCGGTCTGGACCAGCAAGCAGCCGCACCAGGTTTACAGTATAGCCACCCCTATAACAGACGGGCCAAATCTTTATTTCGCGGGCGCGACGGATGAAATTGTTTCTTCGATGTACGGGCCAAGCAGTGGGCATGTTTACGCGGTGCGGTTGTCGGATGGCGGACTTGTCTGGGAAAGCCCGAACATTTATGGGGCGAGAGGAAAAGTTATCTTTGGGTTTGAAGGGAATCTATTCTTTGGAGCCTGGGATAACGCTATTTATGCTTATACCCGCGAAGGTCATCCGGTGACCGACTGGTCTACAAAGTCAATAGGCATAATTGCCTCCGGCCCAACCAGCACGGACGCTTTCAGTTTCGCCAACAACCGGCTGTACGTAAGCAATGGACTCCTTTTCGCCCTCGACCGGACCGGCCAGATTGTGGATACTTATAGACCCAGTAGCACCTCGATTAGTAACAGGGGAGTTACTTTACCAACCGTTGTAGGTGATACGGTTTATGTTGGGGTTGAGGTTTATACCGACGATAAAACGCCGGAAGGTGTGCGCATAAACCACCAGGTTTTAGAGGTTCGGGCGCTTAACGCGAACAATTTCAAGGACGAAAAATTCACGTTCCACACCGATTTCTCCCCCGGGTCGTACGCTTTGACCGTGCTGGACGGCTATATCTACTTTGGGGCGTCCGAACGCTTCTTTCAGGTCCGCGCAGACTCTTCGGGCTTTAACCGCCAGATGTTCCTGGCCGGGGATAATATTGGCGGCGTCCCGGTTGTGCGGAATGGCCGGGTCTATGTTATCGCCGGAGATGGGAATTTTTATATTGTACGGTGAAAATTGAATTACAATATGAATCAACCGAACCCAGGTTGAAAATAGTAATATCACCGCTTTTATGTACCGCTATGTAACGCCAACGGCGCTGAGATTCCTCGGCTACGCTCGGAATGACAAATGCTGGGACGGTTTCAACAGGGTGAACGATGGAGGAATATTACCAAAAGAAAAGCCGGGCAATTAACGCCCGGTTTCTTTTGTTTAAAAACTACCTCATAACTACTTCAAAAATATTCGTTCAGGGTCAACCACTTTACGCAAGATGTCGAGTTCTTCGGTGGTCGGGATAGGCGTTTCGAAGGCGCCGGCAGTATCGAGCGTGAAGCCGGTATCATCGCGGACGTTCTCGGCGGATAGGCCGGGATGGTAGCTGGCGAGATACGCTTCGTGGCTGGTAGGCCGGAAGCGCAACACCCCTTTGGTCGTAACGACTACCGAGGGGCCGCCCCGGATTAGCCCGGCCTCTTTGCGGCTCTCCCCGCCGGTTAGCCAGCCTGGACTGGTAATATAATCTATTTTTTCGGGCAGGCGGCGCTTTTCGTGCTGAGCGATAATGACGGTACGCTTTGCCAGGCAGGCAATGTCGCAGGAACCGCCGCTGCCGGGAAAACGGACCGCCGGGTGGCGGTAATCGCCGACTGAAGTGCTGTTGATGTTGCCAAAGCGGTCAATCTGCGCCCCACTGATAAAGCCGACATCAACTTTGCCCGCCTGGAGCATATAGGTAAAAACCTCCGCCAACCCGACCGCCATCGCCGCGCCCCGTACCGTCCGAGGGTCGCCAACCGACATGGGCAGGTGGCGCATGCGGCTGCCAATCGCGCCCGCTTCAAAAATAATCAGGCAGTTGGGGGCATGGGTCTTCTGGGCCAGCATCGCGCCCAGCATCGGCAGGCCGGTCCCGGCAAAGACCACCTCGTTATCCTGAATTTCGCGGGCGGCGGTCACGGCCATAAGCTCGGTCAGACTGTAGGTCAGGGGTGGGTTGGAAATAGTGGTCATCTCAGTCGAGCCTCCTGCGTTTTAAGTTAGGGCTGTAGCCGTAATCGGGGTCGGCTTTAAGGCTGTCCAGCCGCGTTTTTCCTACCGCCGCCAAGTAGCCCTCGAAGTCCGGCACACCGTAAACATATTTGTCGAGATAGGCCTGGAAATCCTCGTCAATCATCGCGGCGGCGTGATAATCTTTAAGCTGGCGCGGGTCGCTGTCGTAATAGTTGTAGACCGCGTAAGGATGCGACCCAAACGGCACGTGGGCGACGTGCGTGACCGCGAAAGGCGGCAAAAGGGTCCGTTCTGGTTCCTGGCGCATGACTTCTTCAGGGACAATTTCTTCTACCGTAACAATGACGGTATCAGCGCAAAGAGCCTGGATGTTATCGGCAAAGGTCTGGCCTTCCACCCGGACCAGGCCGCTCTCGGTGGCTTTCTGAACGTGCAGCACGCAAAATTCGGTATGGATGGCGGGCAGGAGAAGCAGCTTTTCGCCCGGCTGAAAGGGAGATTCCATTACGGCCTGCTTGAGCTGACTGGTGCGGGGGTCGGCAGCGCGTTGCTCGGCGGAAAGGGCTTCTTTAGCAAAAACATCGCTGCCGAAAGCGGTGCGGGTCGGCAGGAAAGGCAGGCCCATGGCCCCGGCCTGGAAGCGCGTCACCATACCGAAGTTACTATAGTCTTCCCATTCAATCCGGCCTGCCTGGACCGCTCTCCGCCAGCGTGGGCCAATTGTGCCAAAAGCTTCGTCGGCTTCGTAGGCCAGTTCGACCCGCTTGACGCAACCCGCGCCCAGCAAAATGTCCCAATCGCCGCCGGGGGAGTGGCCGAAAAGATAGAGATCGCGTTTTTTCTGGCGAATGAGTTCGTAGACAAAAGCCATCGGGTGACGTTGGGTCGTAAAACCGCCGAGCGAAAGGGTCGCGCCGTCCGGCACCAGGGCGGCGGCTTCGGCCAGACCGATTAACTTGCTCATCATAGAGCCAACTCCTTAAATTTAAATTCCGGCTCTTTTGCCTTATAAAGCCAGAATATGTAAAAGTTGAAAATGTGATCGCATATTTCCTCCAGTATAATACAAAAAAACGCTCTCGCAAGGGACAAAGCAGGCAGCATTGAACATTAAACGTTAAAAGTTGAACGGAAAGACAGGTGAAGGCAAATTAGAAAGGTTTGACTTTGCATTTTCCAGGTTGTATAGTCTGCAAAGGTTAGAGCGGCCTGCTGGCGGGCCTTTCACTTTACTTCAATCTTCGACGGTCTATTTTAAATTTATGAGTTTTCTTGCTGAATATGGCGCGTGTCCGGTAATATTGGCCGGTCTTTTTGTTCTTTTCAACCCGCTGGAAGACGCCCAAAGCTGATGGCAGAGCAAAACGAGGTGTTAGATAACCTGCACAGCGTGGCGGCGGTGGAAGCCCCGGTAAAGAAAAATCCCTGGCGACCGGGCAAATGGCCGCAAGGTTGGGCGGCCCTGATTTTCTTTGCCCTGGCGACCGCCGCCTTCACCTGGCCGTTAGCCATAAAGTTGTGGGATACTTTGCCGGATTGGGGTGACCCGCCGGACGTGGCCTGGAAACTTGGTTTTATCGCCCGGAACCTGCTAAACAACCCTTTCAATCTCAACCAGAACCCTTTTTTTTACCCACTAACCGATAGCATCGCTCTCAACGAGCTTTTAACCGGGCTGGGTATTCTGGGTGCGCCTGTCTACTGGCTTACCGGGAACGCCGCGTTCGAGTTTAACCTGCTTAACTTTGCCTCATTCTGGCTGAGCGGTTTTAGCATGTGGCTGCTGGTGCGGCACCTGACGGGCAGTTTCGGTTCAGGTATCGTGGCCGGGCTGGTTTACGCTTTTTCGCCCTGGCACACCGGCCAGTACGGCCACTTGCCGCTGACAGCCCAACAGTGGATGATTTTCAGCCTCTATTTCTTTATACGCTTCCTGGAAGACTCCAGGGTCAATTTATCTCGACCCTGGCTGAAACGCCACTGGCTCTGGCTGGCGCTCTTCGTATTCTTTTTCGTGTTGCAGGCTCTTTGTGCTGGCTACTACGCTTACTTCGAAACAATTCTGGCCGGTTGTTACCTGGCCTACTTCTTGGTGTTCCGGTCAGGGTTGGCCCGGCAGGGCTGGCGTTGGGTGTGCCGGAAATCTTTTGAAAAACCCGACTGGCGGCAACTCGGCCAACAGGCCGGTTGGATAGCCGGGGGTCTGGTAATAGCCTTACTGTTAATAATTCCGTTCGCCCTGCCCAGTTTTCATTACCAGCAGGAGTTCGGCTTCAAAAGGCAGCTTTCGGAGATTTCCTACTGGAGCGCTGCCCCGAACAGCCTCTTGCGGATGAACGACCATAGCTGGCTTTACAAGCCAGTCGAGCGAGGAATTTTTAATTTACAGACTTCGGTCGAACGCGAAATGTATCCCGGCCTTATAACCGTATTGCTGGCGGTGGCGGGGGCTATCGGAGCGGTTCGCAAGCGGCAAGGCGTCTACTGGCTTTTCCTGTTTGTGGCCCTGACCGGGCTGGTGCTGAGTTTTGGGCCGGGGCTCAACCTGGACGCGTATGGCCTGCAGCCGACCGGGATAACCCTGCCCTATAAATGGCTGTACGACCTGGTGCCGGGCTTTTCGGCTTTGCGAGCGGCCGGGCGGTTCGCCCAACTGCTAATGCTGGGGCTGGCAGTCTGCGCGGGCTTGGGGTTAGTCTGGCTGTCTGACCTTAAACCCCGCTTTTTGAAAGGGATGCCAGGGTGGAAACCGGCGGTTCAGGTTGGCCTGGCAGCCCTGGTGGCAATCGAGTTTTTCGCGCCCGGTCTCCCCGCCATGCCGACCCCGACCGGCCAGGACGCGCCGCCACTGTATCGCTGGCTGGCTTCTCCCGAAGCCGACCGCCTTATTGGGCCACAAGACCTGTTGCTGGAACTGCCAATGGATACTCAGCCGACCCCGATAACCAGTAGCCCCATCTATCTTTTCTATGGCCTCGACCACCGCCGCCCGATGCTCAACGGCAGCGCGAATATCCTGCCTGCCGGGTACGACCGCCTTTATTACGAGATGCAGAGCTTCCCGGCCCCGGCGACGCTGGATATAATCGAAGGGTTGGGGGTTAAATTTGTGATTGTCCACACCGCGAACCTGGCAGCGGACGCTAACCGGGCCGAACTGGAAAAGCAAGCCGGATCGGGCGGACGGCTGGAACTGGTCCAGGGTTTTCCCAATTCTGCGGATAGCCGGTTCAAGGATGCGGTTTACCGGGTAAAGCCGGACGCGGGGCGTTTCCAGCCATTGGCCGCGCTTATCCCGGCCGGTTCGAGCGTGCTTCTGGCCGACACCAACAGCCACCGGCGCCTTTACACCTATACGCTGGCCGCCCTGCTTGGCCCGGACAAACATTATTTCGCGCCTTACTCGACCGTTTACAGCGAGGTGGTGGGCGGGGTCCAAACGGCACAGCCCGGCCAGAAATTTGATTACGCCCTTTTTTACAAAAGCGGCGGGCCAAACCCTACCGACTACGGTTTTACGCCTGCCGACCGCATACCCCTGCCACCGGGCGACTTCGATACGATAAGCCTTTACCATAAAAAGTGAACCGGTTCACGACCGGTCTACAAACGGTTTACGACCAGGCTTGCTTTAGCCCTATCTAAACCGGATTATTCCTTTTGAGCCAGGCCTGTTTGCCTTATAATGGGGTTGGAGGGACTTAAAGTTATGGAACAACGCAAACTGGGCCGGAGTGGTTTGACGGTGCCCTTAATCGGGATGGGCACGTGGAAAACTTTTGATGTGCGAAACAGCCAGGACGAACAGCAGCGGCAGGAAATCGTAAAAACGGCCCTGGATAACGGGTCCAATTTCTACGACTCGTCGCCGATGTACGGCGAGGCCGAGCGGGTGCTGGGCCAGGCCGTTAAAAATTTGGGCGTGCGCTCGGACGTAATGATTGCCACGAAGGTCTGGACGGCCTCGGACGAAATCGCGGAGCAGCAATTTGATAACGCTTTCCGCTTCTTTGAGGGGTACGTGGATTTATACCAGGTGCATAACCTGGTGGCCTGGGAAAGACGGCTGGAAACTCTGCAGGAGTTCAAGGCCCAGGGCAAGGTCCGGGCTATTGGCATTACCCACTACAGCCACGGCGCTTTCCGGGAAATGAGCCAGATTATGCGGAGCGAGCCAATCGAGGCGATTCAGATACCTTACAATGTCCTGGACCGCGAGGTTGAAAAGACCATTCTGCCGCTGGCCGGGGAACTTAATATTGGCGTGCTGGTGATGCGGCCTTTTGGCGAAGGCAGCCTGGTACGGCGCATGCCGCCCGCCGCCGAACTGGCCGAGTTTGAAGCTTTCGGGGTTAAAAGCTGGCCGCAAATTCTGCTCAAATGGATTGCCAGCGACCCGCGCGTGAGCGTGATTATCCCGGCCACCAGCAAAGCCGAGCGCATGGCCGAAAACGCCGCCGCCGGGGATGGTCCCTGGTTCGACCAGGAGACCCGGAAGCGGGTTAGCCGTTTAGCCGCAAAATACAATTAGTCGCCGCTTAGTTTAGATAGGTCCAGAAAGGAAAGCCAGATGGCTAATTTAGCAAGAATTTCCGCCCGCCTTGCCGGGTGGGGTAGCGCGTTACTGGGTGGAGTGGTCCTGTTGCGGCCAAAAGAACTTGGCAGCAAGCTTGGCATTGACACCAAAAACCGGGCCGGAATGGCTTTAACACTGGCCCTGGCTTTCCGGGATATAGCTATCGGCATTTATCTTATCCGGGCCAGAGACGCTAAAGGGTTGCGCCAGGGTTTGTTGTACCGCCTGGTTGCTGAGACCAGCGATACCCTTATGACCGGCCTCGGCTGGGGCGTTATCCGGCAACCGGCAGGGCGCAAAATCTCGCTGACCATTCCGCCGCTCATGGTGGGGGAGTGGTTTATCCGGCATAATCTCAAAGATTAAGTGCCTTTGAACTCAAAAAATTTACCGCTTACCACACGCATGGTAAAGCGGTAAAAGTGGGACTTTTCTCCGGTAAAGTTTACTTCTTGAGTAAAACGGTAATTTCCGAGCGGTTGTGGAACAACTGGCGGCCCTGTAGTCTGGGATAAGCCTTCCGCAAAATCGCCAGGGCTTGCTCGACCAGTTGGGCCGGTTTAACTTTGGCCGATTCGTGGGGCAGTTTGAGGGTGGTAATAGCCAGGCCGTCCCGGGCTAGCAGCGGGGCGTAACTGACCAGCAAATTCGCCGCCATATCCGCGTCCATGCGCAAATCGCTGACCAGGACAGTGCAGGAGCCGAGGCGCGATTTATCGGCCAGGGCGTTTTGCAAAAAGCGTTCGGCGTGTCCCTGGTAGTGCGACAACTGGCCGGAGTCGGCGTACTTTTGCAGGCGCAGGTCAAGTTCGGCGGGGTCAATCGCGGTCACGTGCAGCCCGGCTTCCAGCAAAAGGCGGGCCCAACCGCCGGGGGCCGCGCCCAGGTCGATGGCTTCACCACCGGAGGGAAGTTCCACCTCAAAGATTTCCAGGGCTTCTTGCAATTTTAGTTCGGCCCGGCTGATTTGCTCGTCGCGTTTGGCGAAACGGCGCATCCCGCCTGCCCAGCCGCTCAAATTTAACTCGGCCGGGGAAAGGCCGATATAAGCGTTACCCTGGCTCCCCACCACCGATAAAATTTCCAGCGGCTCTCGAATATTCTCAACTGCCCCGGTCTTTTCTGTAATAACCCCGGCCAACCGCTCTTTAATACCGAACGGCGTATAGGCGTACGAAAGTTGCTTGCCCTCGACTTCCTCGAAAAGCCGGGCCTGGACGCTGAACGGGGTAGCTTCCGAAAGCTCGTCCAGGCGCGGCAAGGTGGCGATAGCCTCGGCCAGCGCGGCAAGGTCGGCCTCAGTCTTGGTCAGGGGTACAGTCGCCATAACCGGGAAAAGGTGGCGGGTGAAGATAGGCGGTTCCTGGCCGACAATAGCCGCGAAATCGTCCCAGGCAAGCTGGCTGCAGACGAGAAAAAGGCCGGGCTGGAGCGTTTCACCGAGTTTTAGCTTTGAGTCGTAGCGGCGCAGTTCGTTGCGGGCAGCGTTTTCAAATTCCTCGGAAGAAGTGACTACAAAAGTGCTGGGCATGGCTCAGGGGCGGGGCGCGCCCACCTGCTTTCTTTAAATAAGGTTTCGCCCCAAAAGACGAAAGCCGGGTTGATAAAGGGGATTGGCTGGATTTAGATTTCGGAGCCAACAATCCTGGCATAGATTGCTTCAAGCTCGTCGTCCGTAGAGAATTGAATAGTCAGCTTGCCGCCCTTGTTGCTGCGGCTGAGCGATACCCGGCTGCCCAGGGCGTGCATGAACTGGTCTTCCAGTTCACGGGTCTCGCGCTCAGCCGGGGAAAGTTTGGGGCGTTCTTCGGTCGGCAGGTGGCCTTCGGTCGCGGCCAGGGCGTTCATACGCCGGGCCATTTCCTCGGTCTGGCGCACGCTGAACTGCTTGGCGATAATGTCGTGCAGCAGGCGGTACTGGTCCTCGGTGCGGTGAACCATCAGCAGGGCGCGGGCGTGACCTTCGCTGATTTTGTTGGTATAGACCGCGTCCAGGATTTGCTGGGGCAGGTCGAACAGCCGGAGCGAATTTGCGACCGCCGCCCGGCTCTTGCCGACCTTCTGGGCGACCGCTTCCTGGGTCAGCTTGAATTCCTGCATCAACTGGCGGTAGGCCAACGCTTCTTCGAGCGGGTTGAGGTCGGCCCGCTGGATATTCTCGACCAGGGCCAGTTCGAGCATCTGGATAGGGGTCGCCTCTTTGATGACAACCGGGATTTCGGTCACCCCGGCCAGCTTGGAAGCCTGCCAGCGGCGCTCCCCGGCAATCAACAAATAGCGGGCCGTACGCTCTTTTTGCACCGGGCCGGCCTCGTCTTCGGGCGAACCCTTGTAGTCGGGGTCGTAGTCGGGATTAAAAGAAACCACGGGCGGCTGAATAAGACCGTTCTCGCGGATAGATTGGGCCAACTCGGCCAGCACGTCCGGGTCAATATGCTTACGCGGCTGGTAGGGGTTGGGAACAATCGAGCTGATAGGCACCATCATAAGGCCGGATTTACGCTCGCGGCTTTCCGGTTGAGCCGTCCCGTTATTTTCTTTGTCTTTGAGGGGCGCCGGGGTTAGGCCTTCTTTGCGAGCTTCCGGGGCAGGCGCGACCGGCACCGGACCGCCCAGGCCCAGCGCGCTAAGTCCCCGGCCCATTCCTCTTCCTTTGGATGGTGTTGTCATGTTGAATTTTCCCCGCTACATCAGGCTTTGAGAACCTGCTTCTCCCGGAAATTTCACAAACCGCTTTAAAAAAATAAGACGAGCTTTTTATTCCTGCAGCCGGACTAATCTCTACCCTACCGGCGCTCAGGCAATTGCCAGGGCGCGCTGCTCAACTTCTCTGGAAAGCGCCCGGTAAGCCAGGGCGCCTCTTGAGGATGGGTCGTATTCAAAAATGGACCGCCCGTAACTGGGCGCTTCGCTCAGTCGCACACTCCGGGGCACCACCGTGTTAAAAATCTGCTCCGGGAAATATTGCTTTACTTCTTCCACGACATCAAGGGCCAACCGGGTCCGGCCGTCGTACATGGTCATTACAATACCGAAAATCTGCAGTTTCGGGTTAAGGCCGCTCACAATCATGTCAATGGTATTCTTTAACTGGGTCAGGCCTTCCAGGGCCAGGTACTCGCATTGAATCGGGATGATAACACCGTCAGCGGCGGAAAGAGCGTTAATGGTGAGTTGGCCGAGGGTCGGCGGGCAATCAATAAGGATAAACTCATACTCGTCTGCCACCGGGGCCAGGACCGATTTGAGGCGAAAAGCCGGTTTTCCTTCGGGCCGATTGTGACTGGCGGCGGATAGTTCAGCTTCCGCCCCGGCCAGTTCCACTTTCGCCGGGACCAGGTAAAGGTTAGGCCGCCCGCTATCCAGCGTAACCTCGTTTAGAGGCCGCTCGTCAATCAGGGCATCGTAGAGCGAAAATTCCAGTTCAGTTCGATTAACTCCCAGGCTGCTGGAAGCGTTACCCTGAGGATCGGAATCTATAAGCAATACCTTTCGACCCTGCTCGGCGAGGCCACAGGCCAGGCTTACGGCCGTAGTGGTCTTGCCGACGCCACCCTTCTGGTTAGCGATACCGATAATCATGCTTTTTAAATCTTGCTAGTTTTGTCTGGTAATACCCGGTTAAATTAATTCTGGTTTACCGGGTTATTTTAACAGCTTTAGTAAAGTGGTGCAATGTTAAATTCAAAGGCTCTAAAGATAAAGAGGTCAAAAGATGGTATGATAAGCAGGTAAGCTGTTGCTAAATTAACACTGACTCGTTTATCTACACGCAAAGGTATGTTCGGCCAGCAACTTGTTCTGCGAACTAAATTGATGCCGCCCCGGACCCGCCGCTGGACATTGGTCCGGCCCCGGCTTTTTTCGCGCCTGGACCAGGCCCGCGACTACCGCCTGACCCTGCTGGAAGCCCCGACCGGTTACGGCAAGACAACCGCCCTGGCCGGGTGGCTGGCGGCTAGCGATGCGCCCTCGGCCTGGTACAGCCTGGGTTCGGTTGAAGACGACCCGCTCATTTTGCTGCTTCATATAATATACGCGCTGCGGACCCGCTTCCCGACCGCCGGACACGCCGCTCTCGAATTGTTGCAGGGCGAACCGGAACCGGTAGCGTCACTCTTCATACCGGCCCTGCGCCTCCTGATTAACGATTTGTGCGACCTCCTGACCGAAGAAACCTTCCTGGCCCTGGACGATTTTCACCTGCTGGACGGCCGCGCCGAGGCCCAATCTCTTGTCGAAGAATTTATCAACGCCGCGCCCCCTTTGTTACATCTGATAATCGCCAGCCGCTCCCGGCCAACCCTGGCGGCCCTGGCCCTCTGGCAGGCCCGTAACGAAGTCTTGTTAGTGACCAAGGATGACCTCGCTTTCCGGCCCACCGAAACCGAGCAGCTTTTCAGGGACCATTACGGCCTTGAACTCACGCCCGAACAGGCCGCCCTCCTGACGGATGAAACCGAGGGCTGGGTGATTGCGCTGCAAATGTACTGGCAAAGCGCCTCGGCTCAACCGGACGGCCAACTTCCCCGGCTCGACCGTCTGCCGGACAGCCTTGCGGGCCTCTTTGAATACCTGGCCCAGGAAGTTCTCAACCGCCAGACCCCGGCTACCCAGGATTTTCTCTTGCAAACCGCGGTCCTTCGCCGGTTGCGGAGTGACGCCTGCGCAGCCTTGCTAAACCGGACCGCGGCTGAATGCGAAATCCAACTGCAAGGTATCTCGGACGCCGGACTGTTTCTCATACCGTCTTCGGGCGAAAATTCCTACCGCTATCATCACCTGTTTGGCGAATTTTTATACAACCGCCTCAAACAGCAAAGCCCGGCCCTGGCCCAGGATTTACAACAAAAAGCTGCCCGCTTCTTCATCACGCAAAACCGCCCTGAAGACGCCCTGCCTCACGCCCTGGCCGCCGCTGACTTCGCAACGGCCAGGGATATCCTGGTAAACGGGCTTGGCGAAAACCTGCTGGCAACGGGCCGGATGGAACGCCTGGAAGAACTCTTCGGGAATTTTCCGGCTGGAATCATTGAAACAAGCCCGGCCTTGCTGGTAATACAGGGCGATTGCTACCGCCTGACCAGCCGCTTCGACCAGGCGTTAGCTGTATATAGCAAAGCGGCAGGGCTTTTCCAGCAAAGCGGCGACCGGGTGGCCCAGGCCAGGGCTTTGCGCGGTTCGGCCCTGGTCTACCTGGATACGGTTCAACCGGCCCAGGCCGAGGCACTCCTGGAAGAAGCCCTCGCCCTGGTTAACACCACCGAAGAACGCAACCTGAAGGCCGCCCTTTTGCGCGACCTGGCCGAGAACAAAATCAACCGGGGCAAATCGCTGGAAGCGGAGGGGCTTTTCCGGCAGGCCCGCGCCCTGCTGGGCAAACCCGAATCCGGCTACGAGGATGTGCGTATCTTCCTGCGGACGGGGCGGCTGGCCGAGGCGGTTGAGATTTTGCGGCAAAACCTGGCAGATGAGCAGCCCGCCAGAATGGCCCGGGCCGGGCGGAATCATCGCGAAGCCCTGCTGCTATTCTCCCTGATAAACAGTTTGGAGGGTAATAGCGGCCCGGCCATCGCGCAGGCCGAACAGGGCATCAAGCTGGCCCAGGATTTACGCACGCCCTTCACGGAAGCGGTGGCCTGGCAGCGGCTTGGGCATGCTTTGACCGTCGCCGGGCGTAACGCTGAAGCCGCCGAAGCCTTTTTACACGGCACTTCGCTGGGCGACCGCCTGCACGTGCGGCGGTTGCGGGCGGAAGGTTTTATGGGAGTGTGCGCGCTGGAAGGCCGGCCTGGCGGCAACCTGGAAGCCGCTTGCCGCGCGGCGAATGAAGGACTTGAAATCGCCCGGCAGGCCGGGGACGAGTGGATTGAAGGTTATATCACGCTTTGCCTGGCTGCTGCGTTCATCCAGCACGGCCCGGCCCATTCCGCCGAAGCACGCGAGGTGTTACAGGCGGCCCGGCAGCTTTTCGAAGGTTGCGGCGAGCGTTTCGGCCTTACGGCAGTCTTACTCTGGCAAAATTTCCTGGAACCCAACCGGGAAAACGCCGAAGCTCTGCTGGCCGAGTGTCAGACCGGCGGCTACCTCTTTTTAGTGGAAAAGCCGACCTTCCTGGGTCCGAAAGAACCGGCCTGGGTAGCCCAACTGGCCGAAAACCTGGGAGCGGTCCGCTCAAGAAGCCAACCGCTGCCTCGCCCGGCCAATCTTTCGCGGCCCAACCCTCAGCCATTGACCATCCTTTCGCTGGGGACTTTCCTGGTCCGGCGGGCCGATGGCACCGAATTGACCAACCGCGAGTGGCAGCGCGAGAAAGCCCGGCAGCTTTTCCAGCTTTTGCTCACGCTCCGCTATAACCCGTTACCCAAAGAGCATATTCTTGATTTGCTGTGGCCGGAAAGTGAATTCAGAGCGGCGGAAACCGGGTTCAAGGTGGCTTTGAACGCGCTTAGCCGGGCGCTCGAACCGGACCGGACCAGCCGCAGCCAGTCCAGTTTCATTATTAAAGAGGGAAGCGGTCAGAGTCTGTCTTACAGCCTGAAGCTTGACCCGGATTTGTGCTATTGTGATGCCCTGGAATTTCAGGAGCTTGTCCGGAAGGGGCGCCAGGAAGAGCATTCCGAAACCGCGGGGCTTGCCAGGACCGAACCGGGTCTGAACCGGCTTTCTCCGGTTTCGCTCACTCTTTATAACCAGGCCATTTCGCTTTACCGGGGCGATTATCTACCGGCCTGTCTTTACGAAGATTGGGCCGCCCCGGAGCGAGAACGGCTGCTATCACTTTTTCTGACTACAGCGGAGCGAATGGCCCAGACCATGGCCGCTGAAGAAAACTGGGAACGCTGCCTGGAACTATGCCGCATGATACTCAACCGGGATAACTGCTGGGAAGAAGCGTACCGGCTCAGTATGCTGGCCTACTACCGCCAGGGCAACCGGACGGCGGCTCTGCGCGCTTTTGAACGCTGTACTCTCGCCTTAAAAACCGAACTTGACCTGGCTCCACTGCCTCAAACCGTGGTACTCTACCAGAAAATACTCAATGATTGAACTTATTTAGTTTCATTTTTAATTATTTATTTTACAGGTGAGCAAATTAACACCCGGTCAAAATGGTTATAACAAACTTCCGGCTATAATATAAAGATGGCGTACCAACAGCAGGCCCGGTTATTCTGGGAAGAAGGAGAAATGATAAAATGACAACGGTCAGCGAGTATCAAACCAATGCCGCGAATATTTCTGAGGGAGCGGTGCAGTCTTACCGGGCGCAAGGTTTTATTCATTTGTCCGGCGTTATTTCTCAGGCAGAAGCCGGGCGCTTTTACAGCGCCGCCCTGGAAGCCTCAAAAACAAACGAGAGTTTTGCCAGGGGAAAATCTGAAAAAGTCTTTACCCAACTGGTCAACCTCTGGCGCGAAGACCCGGTAATAAAAGAGCTTACCTTCCATCCTAACCTGGCCGCCCTTGCCGAACGATTGGCCGGGGTAGCTTTGCGGTTGTGGCACGACCACGTTTTAATCAAGCAGCCATTTAACCAGGCTCCTACCGAATTTCACCAGGACCAGCCTTATTGGCCGCATAACGATGCCGCAAACCGCCACTGTCTTAGCGCCTGGGTCGCCCTTTGTGATGTCCCGGCGGAAAAAGGCTGCTTGACCTTCATCAATAAGTCACACCATTACACCGGGCGGCGGGCGCAGGACCTGACCGATGCGAAAGATTTGCTGCAACTTTGTCCCGATATGATTTATATGCCCCGCACTACTATTCCTTTAAGAGCGGGGGACTGCACTTTTCACAGTTCCTGGACAGCGCATATGGCGACCCCCAATTTTACAGCCGACCCGCGCGTTGCTCACATAGTTATCTATATGGACGCTGACACGACTTATTCCGGCACGGGCCATCCAGTAACGGACCCGCTCGATTTAAAAGTTGGCGAACCTTTAGCGGGGGAAATGTTTCCCCGGATAGCAAAGAATGACTTCAATTAACTATAATTGCACCAATTATGGCAAAATGTATCTCAAATCTTTCTTTACAGAAATTAAGGCAAAACTGGGAAATTGTGCCTGTAAATATTATTTATAAGGAAGACAAGACCAGGATAGCGAGGTATTTTGGGTAATTCCAAAAGCGAATTTACAACTGTACAGGTGGCCCGGGATGACCGGGCCAATGTTGAGAGAAAAATTAGAGGGTTTCGCTACTTCCCGGTCCTGGGGCCAATCGCGTTTTTTTTGGCGTTAGCCCTCGCCTTTACCTGGCCGCTGGTCCTTAATATGGGCGACCGGGGCATCAGCGCCCGGAGCGCCGACCTTTGGCAAAATCTCTGGAACCTGTGGTGGGTCAAGCACGCCCTTTTCGAACTGCACACCAACCCCTTTAAAACCAACCTGTTATTTTATCCCAACACACCCGCGCTCTATTTGCATGCACTCAACCCGCTCGGCGGTTTTATCAGCAGCCCTTTGCAGTATATCTTTGGGTTGGTGGCAAGCCTTAATTTGATGGTCCTGTTGGCCTTCACCTTTAGCGGCTACACGGCCTTTTTGCTGGCCCGCTTTTTAAAACTTTCCACCGGGAGCGCCCTGGTGGCCGGGACGGTCTACGCGTTCAGCCCGATTATCTCAACCGAACTGGACTTCGGCCAGCTCGAACAACTCACCCAGCTATGGCTGCCGCTCTATATCCTGTTTTTCCTCAAAGCGCTCGGCCCGCCCGCTGAGAGCGGCAAAAGCGGGCTGGGCTTGCCCCTGACGTTCTGGCGGGACAGCCTCCTGGCAGCCCTGATGATTCTTCTGACAGCCCTGACGACCTGGTATTACGCCCTCGATTTAATGATTTTCGCCGGGCTGGCCGGGTTAGTGCTGCTGGTGAGGGTGGGGCGGACAAAAGAATTTAATCTTTTAAAGCGCCTGGTTTTGCTGGCTGTATTTTGCGGAATTGCCCTCGCGCCGCTGGCTTTTTTGACCGCTCGCGCCGCCGCCGGGATGCCTACCGCCGCCGCCCGTGGTAGCAGCGTCCGGTTCAATTCGGCTACTCTGCTTTATTTCCTGCTGCCGGGCGACTCGACCCTGTGGTTTTCGCAACCGTTCGAAGGGCAGGAATTCAGCCAGTTTTTAGGTTTTGGAACGCTCTTGCTGGCCACTTTAGGTACGATTTTCTTCTGGAAGAAAACGCGGGGCTGGTTCTTCCTGGCCCTGTTTTTCCTGGCGCTGTCGCTCGGTCCTCAGTTTAAGACCGGCCAGGACAGCTATCTTGATATACCGCTGCCGGGCGCGATATTGCAAGCGCTGCCCGTAATCGGGACTTTCTTCCGGGTGCCGGTGCGGCTGGTCGCATTTGCCATGCTGCCGCTGGGCCTGCTGGCCGGGTGGGGTCTGGACTGGTTGGCCGCCCACAAACCCGCCAGGCTGCAACTTAAACCGGCCTTCTGGACAACCGGACTGGCCGGGCTGGCCCTGCTGATAATTTTTCTCGAATACCTACCCGGGCCGCGCACGACCGTAAGCCTGGCTCTGGACCGGGCAGCCTGGCAGAAAATCCAGCCGCCGGGCGCGGTTTTATCGCTGCCTTACAGCGAACTTGGCGGCATTTTGATGTACGAGCAGACCGCGCACGGCCAACCGGCCGTTGGCGGCTACCTGGCCCGGATACCCGGTTTCGACTTTATAGACCAGGCTCCGATTGTGCGCGAACTGACCCAAAGCAGCTTTACGCCATCCCCAAAGGGATTCGTTAAAAACGATTTCGAGGCTACACTGGTGCCTGCCCTCAATATATATGGAATTCGCTATGTGGTGATTCACCGGGACAAAATGTCGCAGAAATCTTCCGATTACCTGGACCTGACCCTGAAACCGTTATTGGAAAATAACCCGCCGCTTGCCAGGGATGGCGGAGCGGAAATTTACCGGGTGCCGGACTATAACTGGAATGGGAGACTGGTGCCGGGCTGGATAGACCGGGGCAAAGGCTGGCTCGAACAGGAAAACAACGCGCAGGTCGGGCCGTACTACTGGAGCAGCGGCGATAGCACCCTGACCCTGCTCAACCCGAACCCGCAGCCGGTAAAGTACCGGGTGGAATGGACCATCTTCAGCCTGCAAAAGCCCCGGACGGTCCAACTAAAACTGAATAATTTCGCTATCGGCCAGAAAGAGGTTATTCCCACGCCGGAGCAGCAAGCCTTCGAGATCGAACTTCCGCCGGGCCGCTCGACGCTTAGCCTTGTTTCGACTGAACCGGCCATACGCCCCAGCGATGCTATACCCGGCAGCGCTGATACCCGGCTGCTCTCCTTTGGCCTGGCCCAACTGAAGTTAACGCCGCTCTAGGCGCTGTTGGCGGTTTCCAGGATTTCGGGAACATCGTTCGCGACGAAATTAACCTTTTTAGAGACCGGGTAAGCCTCCATGAGCTTCGCCGGGAAAGGCACCAGCAACCGGGTTACCTCGAAGGGGTCAGTAATCGAGGGATCAAGCCATTCCTCTTCGTCGCCCGGTTTCAAAATGACCGGCATACGGTTATGAATCGACTCAACCACTTCGTTCGCGGTGGTCGTAATAATCGTGAAGGTCTTTAACTCGCGGCCTTCTTTATCCCGGTAAATATCGTACAACCCGGCAAAGCCAAACAAATCGGCGTTTTTAAGATGGATATAAAACGGCTGCTTGCCGGTTCCGGTCTTTTGCCACTCGTAAAAGCCGTCCGCCGGAATCAGGCAGCGCTGGCTGCGGATTGGTTTACGGTAGGCCGGTTTATCCGCGATGCCTTCAGCCCTGGCGTTAATGGTGGAATACCCGGCCTTTGGCTCTTTCGACCAGAATGGAATCAAGCCCCACTGGAGCAGTTCAAGTTTATTTTCCTTTTTATCATCCTGCAAAACCACCGGCACGGTCTGGGTCGGCGCGATATTAAACCGGGGCGGCAGGGGCAACTCAGGCTGTTGCAGGTTAAACCGTTTTGGCAACCGGTCCGGGTTTGTTAAAGTAAAGCGTCCGCACATTTCTTTCTCCTTAACACTTTTTAAGACTTTCGCCTGGAACAATTATTTTAAATTTAATTTTCTTGCAAACCAAAGTTTTATCAGGTCAAGGCAAAAGTCTTATTTTTCTATTACCTTATTAGCATAATCTTTATTAGCATAATCTTTACCAACCAAAAAAGGTGTGTGATTTAGCTCATTGAAAATAAATTTGGGTAATGCTATGATTACTAACGTCTTAAAATCGCTTAATAGCGCCTAATACCACTAAAATCAAACCACACAAACATTTTTGGAGCGAAAAGGGATGGCATACATTCAATTTACTCGAAATTACACTGACCATAGCAACGACACCGGTTTTCAATTTGAATTTTTCTGCGACCGTTGCGGCAATGGCTTTATGAGCCAGTTCCGGCCAAACAAATTTGGGATGATTAGCGAAGCCTCACGCGGCATTGGTAACATTTTAGGCGGCGTCTTTGGCCGGGCTAGTTCAGGCTCCTACGAACTGGCCAATTTAACGCGCGGCAAAGCGCACGATGATGCTTTCGCCCAGGCTGTTACAGAATTAAAGCCGCTCTTTATGCAGTGCCAGCGTTGCGGCATCTGGGCCTGCAAAGATGTTTGCTTCAACTATGACGCCGGGGTTTGCGCCAACTGCGCGCCCAAACGCGAAGGCGAAGTGGCTTCCGCCAAAGCTGACGCCTTTAATTCTCAGATCCGCGAAAAAGCCATGCAAATAGACTTTACCGGCGGAGTTGACTTGAACCAGCGCCAGGTCGTAACATGCCCGCGCTGCAACGCTTCGACCGGAGGCGCAAAGTTCTGCCCGAATTGCGGTTTGAACCTGGTGCCGCAGCCGACAAGTTGCCCGGCCTGTCACGCCGATATAACGCCGGGAACAAAGTTTTGCGGCAACTGCGGTAATCGAATGGGCTGACCTTAAAACCAGAACGGCACCACTCGAGGGAGTGGTGCTATTTTTTGTCCTTATACTAACAAATGTTATACAGGAAATGAAAATGGCCGAGAATCGCGTCAAACCTAAAAGCGGGTTCAACCCGATTGACCCTGACCGCAAGGAAACAATAATTTATCACGCCCGCAATCTTTTCCAGGAGCGCAGCTTTGACGGGGTAAATATCCGCGAAATTATGCAACTCGCGGAAGTGACCCAGCCGACAATTTATTATTACTTTCAGAATAAAGATGGTCTTTTCCTGGCGGTTTTGCTGGATATTCTGACCGAAATTGACAGTGAGTTTAACCGGGCCAGCCGCGAAAGTGATTTTCACAAACAGCTTCAAATCATCGCCCAGGCTTTTATGGAACCACCCACGCCAAACTTGCCGATGCTCTTTGGCGAGTTAAAGCGGCGGGTCGAACACAACAAACATTTTCCGGAGCAGGGTCTAACACCTTCCCAGGCCCGCAGCGCCTTTCTTTATGTAAACCAGACCTGGCCGCGCAGCCTGGAAAACATTTTGCGGGATGCCCGCCGCGCCGGAGAAGCGGCCCTGGACGACCCCGGCTTTACGGCCAGTTACCTGCTTACAATATTAACGGCTTATCCGCACTCGCCTTTCGTTAATTTCAGGGTTAAGGACAAAGAGCAGGCGAGGGACACTTTGCTAAATTATCTAATAACCATGCTAAGAATGAGCAGTGCCAGCGCCCAAATCTAATTTTTTCCGCTACTTTCATCCTGCTTGCTGCGTATTTACCTGGACTCAACGAATCTAGCTACCTCAAAACCAATATAACAATTGTTATATTAAGCTAATTTGAATGTAACCAGGAGTTTTTATGGATTTCCCGGACCGATTGCCTGCTGGCTTACGCAATTTCTTTGAGGAAACTTACCCGCCGCTCACAAACCTTGAAAAGCTCGGCGGGATGAGCGGAAGCAGTGTCTACCGGGCCTCTTTCGGAAATAAATTGGTCATTTTAAAAAAAAGCCAGCGGTCTCAGGAGAGCAATTTCTATAAAAATATCGCTCCTTCTTTACGAGGGCAGGGCGTTGCCATCCCTGAAGTTTACTGGCAGGGCGGCGCAGACGGTTTACACTGGCTGGCTCTGGAAAATATCCCCAGACCGCTGCCCCGTGAACGCTGGGGCGCTGACCCGCAAGTACTGGCAATCCTGGGGAATTTGCACCGGGCTACCCTTCCGCCCGGCCTTGAGATGGGTAAGCTTTACCGGCCTGCCTGGAACGATGGCATGACCGAAAATGCCCTGACCATGCTCGGCCTGGATTCAATGCGACTAGCCCCGGTCCTCCGGGATTGGCAGGAGAAAACGCAAGCTCTTTTCAAGCCGCCCGGCCTTATTTCGGCAGACCCGAACCCTGGCAACTGGGGTTTGCGCGAGGACGGTTCGCCGGTCCTGTTTGACTGGGAACGCTTCACTTCCGGTTCGCCCGCTATTGACATTTCAATTATAACGCCCGGTCTGCCCGGCAAAGCTGATTTACACCACAACGCGGGAAAATATTTAGAAGTAAATCCGAACGTTATTGATAAAACTTTAGATGATTTCGCCGAGGATGTAAAAATAGCCAAAGTATGGGCAGTCGTGGAGTTTATTTACGACTTCGCCACACGCCCGGATACCGGGATACCCAGGACCACTATCGAATGGTTGCGCCAGGAGATGCCGGGCTGGCTGGAAGGCCTGGTTTAAGAGTACAAATTAAAAATTGTTGTTGACCAACCAGTGTTCAAGCTGGTCCGGCGTGAGCCACTCGGCGGCGATTTCTTCCAGCCTGGGCGGAAGGGCCGGGTCTTGTCCGGCGCGAGGCTGCTTTTTTAAGAGGCGGGCCAACTCTTCCAGTTCGGCCAGGATGGCGTCAAGTTTGCCAACCTCAGAAGCGGTCAGGTGGGAGGGCGGGTTAGCTTCCGCGATAGCGTTTTTGAGAGAAGAAACCAGGGAGGCAGGAATAGCGACAAACGTTTCGGTGACAATGCCCCTATCCCGGCGCGAGGTCATACCGGTGAAAATAAAGGCCAGCGCCCCGAAGAAAAAGGCGAACATAAAGGCAAAGAGCCAGGGCAGCGCGCCCGGCAAAGCCCTCGCCCCGATAAAGTACCCCAGCCCAAAACCAAATACCAGGGCTATCAAGAGACAGCCCGGACCGGCAAAACTTAGTTTTGGGCCAGGACGGTTATTGTTCTGGGTCATTAGTTTTGGTTTAAGGAAACAAAAAACGGCACTGGCCGTTGGAAGATGGTACACCAGACAGGACTCGAACCTGTGACCTTCTGCTCCGGAGGCAGACGCTCTATCCACTGAGCTACTGGTGCGTTATTAAGCTTTTGCTGGTTCATTATACTCTCAGCCCGGTTCTCAGTCAAGCTTCACCAGGCTGTTTTAGGCCGGTAGAGGTGTTATAATGCTCTTTAAGACTGCCAGGAACGGCAGAAGGAAACGACCGTGGAAACAATTTTAAGTAGAAGTTAAAAGTAGAAAGCAAAATATGCGCGTAATCAGCGGCGAAGCTCGCGGACATAACCTCAAAGCCCCCAAAGGCATGACCACCCGCCCGATGGCTGATAAAATCAAAGGGGCAGTCTTTTCGATGTTAAGCACGCTGCTGGACCAGCTGGACAAGGACTGGGGCCGGGTGCTTGACCTGTATGCGGGCAGCGGTTCTATCGGCATCGAGGCGCTCTCCCGGGGAGCGACCTGGGTGGATTTTGTCGAGATTAACGCCGGGGTGTGCCGGGTTATCAGCGAAAATTTGGAGCATACAAAGTTCACAGGCAGGGCCAGGGTCAACAACCGCCAGGTCAACTCATTCCTCAATTCGCCGCCCGCCGCGCCAGGCAGCGCCCACGCCAAACGGGCCGCCGGTGGTCTGCACCGTCGCAAAGGCGGGGAGAAACACGACAAAGAAACCATCCAGGCGGGATTTTTTAGCGTAGAAATGGCTCAGGTCGAACCCCTGCTGGTAGAACTACCTGTGGAGCGACCAGTGGAATCACGAGCGACCCCAGCACCTGCCACCGGCGAAAAGTTCTATGATATAATATTCCTTGACCCACCCTACGCTGACCCGAAAATTCCCGATACGCTGGAGCATGTGGCCCGCAGCGGCCTGATAAAACCCGGCGGACTGGTCGTTATCGGACACTCACCGCGCGTGGTCCTCGCCTCCGTTATCGGTAGCGAGCAGGCGGGTGATGGAGTACAATTGAACATGTTACGCCATCGCCGTCACGGTGACTCTGCTTTTACTATTTTCCTGGCCGGTAATCCGAGCGATTACGGATTTAAACAAGAAGAAGCCGCCGAAACCGAAGAACAAGAACCCGGCTCAGACGAGGATACTATCGAAGCGGAGAAATAGCCGCCTGAAAAGCTGTTCACTACCAAGGAGAGGAGAACGGGATTGATCCGGGCTTTGTACCCAGCAAGTTTTGACCCTGTTACCAACGGTCACATAGACGTGGCCCGCCGCGCTACCCTACTTTTCGACGAACTGGTCGTAGCGGTCTTCGATGCTCCCAGCAAAAACCTTCTCTTTACAACTGCTGAGCGAGTTGATATGATTCGCCGGTCGCTGGAAGACCTGCCCAACGTGCGGGTCGAAAGTTACACCGGCCTGACCGCCCATCACGCCATTGACATCGGGGCTAAAGTTATTGTGCGGGGGTTGCGTACAGTCAGCGATTTTGAATGGGAACTGCAACTGGCCCAGAACTACCGGCACCTGGCGCCCGACCTGGAAATCGCCTGCCTGATGACCAGCCAGAACTATTCTTTTATGAGTAGCAGCATGGTTAAAGAAATCGCCAAGTGGGGTGGCGACGTTAGCCAGATGGTGCCGCCCCACGTTATAGCCCGGCTTTACGAAAAATTTGGGCGAACTTAATCTAACCGTGACGGATAAGTAATGGATATTGATTATTTAATTGACCGCCTGGAAGCCTTAATCCAGGCCGGAAAACGGGTACCGCTCTCCAACAAAGTGATGGTGGATGAGCAGGAATGTTACGCCCTGATTGACCAGATGCGGGCCGTAGTCCCGGAGGAAATCAAGGCTGCCAAGCGTACCCTGAACGACCGGGAGCGCATTCTGGACGAGGCTGACGAGACGGCCCGGCAGATTGTCGAGCAGGCCGAACAGGAACGCCGGGCGATGCTTGAAAAAGAAGGCCTTCTGGTGGAGGCCGAACGCCAGCGCGACATTATCCTGGGGGAAGCCGCCCAGGAGTCTTACGAGATTCGCAGCCAGGGTCAAGCTCTTTACGACGACACAATTACCCAGACCCAGGAAATGCGAGACGGAGCGAACCAGTACGCCCAGCAGGTCTTGCAGGAACTGGAAAATTTGCTGGATAAGCATCTAAATGTCGTGCGCAACGGCTTGCAGAACTTTGTGCAGCAGTCGCAGACTTACCAGGAGCAAATCGAGGAATACCAGGAGCAGTACCGGCCCCAGTATAATCTCCAGCAAAAACCACAGCCCGCCCCGGCGCAAGCCGCACCCGCGCCCGCTAATAATAAACCGGCCTCTCTGGCGGCCCGACCCCAGCAGACCAACCCGGAGAACCTGGCACCGGTCTCCAACCAGCCTAACCCGGCCCGGCCAATAGCACAGGGCCAGCCCAACCCAAGACCCCCTGCGCCACCCGTTCCGCCGGCCCACCAGACCCAGCAGCGCCCATCGCCGAGCAGTCAGGCTAACCCGCAGGAGAGCCGCCCGTTCAACCGGATTAATCTGGTCCAGCCAAGCCCGATCCGGCCTGTACCCAAGACCGGTAACGCGCCCAGGCCGCCCCAGGAAGAACCGGATGATTTCGACCTGTTCGATTATGAGGAGGAACCCGGGCCTGGCTACGGCCGCGACTCTCAAAATCCGTCGAACCGGCCAGGCCGCCCGCCTTTCTAAAATTTGGTTTTAACCCAGTAAGCCTGAAATCCGGCCACCGGGTTTCAGGACTTTTAATTTTAATAAAGTATTAAAAAGCTAGTCAGTGAAATTTATGAAGAACAATGAAGAAAATAATGCCTCAAACTCAAGCGGGTCTTTGCCGCCCCGCACCACCCGCTTTAACTTTACTAATAACCAGATAACGCCGGCGCCGCCGTCCCAGCGCGACCTGCCCGCCCCTGAAAAGGCTATCCCATCCCAGCCGCACCTGACCGGCCGCAAGCAGCAGCACACCGAAAAGACCGGGCCCCTGATTTTTAACCTGGCGACCCTGCTGCGCGATTTCGAGGGAGCGCACCGCGACTACGATTTCGAGCAGGATGTCCTCGATATGGCTATGGGAGAGGGTGAGAAACCGGCCCAGGCGACCAATGTCACCGGACATGTCCGGTTTACTAAAGTCCGGGGCAGCGTCCTTGCCCAGGGTCAGGGCGAAGCTGATGTGGTCCTGGAATGTGTGCGCTGCCTGAACGACTTTGATTATCACGTCGACTTTGATATTGAAGAGGTTTTCCGGCCCCTGATTGACATTACCACCGGCTACCCGGTCAAAGACGAAACCCTGGATGAAGCTAGCGACCTTAAACTGGACGCCAATCACCTTTTGAACCTGGGCGAAGCTATCCGCCAGCAAATCCTGGTAAGTTTGCCGATAAACCCGCTCTGCGGTGACGACTGTCCCGGCCTCTACAGCGTGCTTGACCGCATAAACGCTGCTGAAAGCGAACCTGCTGTAGAAGGGACCGGCCTGGAAGAGTCCGAAGCCGCCGAGGAGGAGGAAGCCGAGCCGGAAGTGATTGATAAACGCTGGGCGGCGCTTTCAAAGCTGCTTGAAAATAGTTCGGACGAAGGAAAATAACGTTTGTTATACAAATAAAAAAGAGGGTAGATTCGCTGAGTCTACCCCCTTTTTTAATTCAATCAGGTGGGAATTGTGGCAAGTTCACGCTCGACTTTGTCGCGGCTAGGATGGTTAGCAGGCGCAAGCTGCAAGAATTTTTGCAGGTCGGCGCGGGCTTCGGGGTATTTTTTCAACTCGAGCAAGGCCTCTCCACGCCAGCGGTAAGGGTCGGGGGCGGTAGGGTCGAGCAGAATGGCCCTGTTAAAATCAGGTAAAGCCTGGTCGGGTAGCCGCTGGTTGGCGTAATAATTGCCCCGCCCCGCCCAGAGTTGCGCTTCTTGGGGGTACATATTTATCGCTTCGTCATAAAGCGCGATTGACTGCTTGAACTGGCGGACCTGGTCCAGTTCGTCGGCCTGGGCTTTGATGTCAAGGGCTTTCTCACGGGTAGAGTTGGTCGGCGGGATAAGGGGCACCGTGATTGAAAGGGTCGTGATAAGCGCCAGGGCCAGGACTGCTCCGCCAAACACCGCCCGGCGTTCCACACCTTTAATCTTTCCAACAACGGCCCGGACGGTTGACCACAAGCCGAGCGCTGCGAAAGCCACCAATAGCGGGTAGGCCGGGAGCGTATAACGAAACTCAATCACGACCAGCGAGTGAACGCCCCACATATAGGCCATAACCAGCCAGAGCGGCCAGGCCCACCGTCCCCAGGCCCAGATTGAAGCGACTATCCCGGCCAGTCCGGCGATTAGATAAAGCCGGTTCAGATTATCGGTCAGCCAGCGATAGTCAAAATAATCGGTATCGTAATAAGGGAAAAGAAAATGCTGGTCCCACATCCACCAGGCCCGTTTCGCCATCGTCCCGGCAAATTCAAGCGGCTTCGAGGTGATGTAATTAAAGATAAGATTCTTAAAATAGGCGCTTTCGGTAGCGCTTCTGCTCTTGCGCACGGTATTCGAAAGCTGTACCCCATCCACGTTACCCATCTGGATTGGCAAATAATTCGCCAGGCGGTCCCAGATTGGCTCGTAAGTCGGGTTCGGGCTTACCGCTGAGGGCTGTATCTGGTAACGCGGCAGTCCACCCGTGCTTACCAGGTAAATACCGACCGCCATCTGGTGAGTGGAAAAATCGGCCACCAGGGTCGGGTTAGGGTCATCAAAGGTCTGGAGATTAGCCGCCGCCTGGGGCCACAAAAACAGCAGGATAGGCGCGGCCAGCAATAGCGGCTGGTAAAGCCTTTGCCGCCCCCGTCTGAAAATAACCAGGGTGGCGATTACTACAACAGGCAGGTAAATAAAAGTCGGGCGAGTTTCCAGCAGCAAAGCCAGGCAAGCCCCGGCCAGCAGCGGGTAAAAGGCGATTTGCCGGTATTTTATAGCTTTGACCCACAAAAAGACCGCCAGGATAAGCCAGAAGGTCGAGGGTATCTCGGTCAAAGGAAGGCCGGTATAGGCAATCAGAAAGGGGCAGGTGACGGTCAGGAAGGCCGCCAGCAGCGCGACAGGTTCACCCCAGTAGAGTGTAGAGGGATAGCGGAAATTAAACCGCCGGGCGCCTTGTAGCTCGACTACCAGGGCATAAATGACGAGGCCGACCAGCAGCAGCATGAACCGCTCGTAACGCCAGGCGTCAATGGCCCAGTAATTCGGCGTGTAGGGATTGGGCGGCCCGAAAAGCTCGGCCCGCTCCGGCACGGGCGTATTCGAGAGCTTGAAGATACCGGCCAGCAGAACGGTAAAGCCGGGAGTGCGGACGGCGTGAGGAGTGTAGCCCTGGTGCGCGTACTGGTAAGCCAGGTTGCTATATTCATACGAGTCATGGCGCAAGGGCTGGGGATTCTCATTTACGATATAGCTGTTGAGGAAAAAGCCTATCAACAGGATAGGAAGCAGGCCCAGGGGTATCCGCTGGCCCAAACCGAACAGCTTTTTAGCCAACGGAGCAGGTGCGACAGGCTCGACCAAACCGCTGGCCCGCTTTAATTGCCAGCCAGCCAGGCCGCCGCCCGCCAGGAGCGCCACCACCGCCACCGGCCACCACAGCCAGCTAAACCAGCCGCTTTCGGGCAGGATAACAAAACCCCAGGCCAGCAAAACGACGGCCATAATTAGGTAAACGATTATGAATAAGGAGCGGTTGGCCCACAATTCGCGGGCATCCTGGGGAAGATTTTTAGCTGGCGAGGAAGCGGGAGTAAGGCTTTTTTCAACCGGAATAATTGAAGCAGACCCTATATTTTTCTGGAAAAGCCTCATTCCGGCAAGTAACTCCTGGGAAACATTAGCTTATGAAGTGTGAAGCAGGGGCGATTCTAACACCGCCCACCGCCCGTGTCAAATAATATTATGTAAAGTTCTTCCCGGGAAAGCCGCCGGTTAACTCCCGTGAATGTCAGCCCGGCTTTGCATGGTCGGCACTCTGCGGTAGCGGAAGGACGTAGCAACTATGAGAAGGCTGCCCAGCAAGGTAATGTAAAACCCCCAGCGTAAAAGCCCCGCCAGGGCTGGCGTGTTAAACTGCTGGCTGTTGCGAAGGACCAGTTGGACCAGGAAATAAATTGGCCCGACCAGCGCAATCAGCCCCGCCGGCAGCAGCGCCCCGAACATAGGCTTTACCAGGGCCGAGATAGCGCCCGCCAGGGCTGCCACCAGGGCCACAAACAGCACAAACCGCACATCCAGGCCTATGCTGCCATCACCGACGCCACCGTTCCCGATGGCGCTAAGACTGCCTTTAGAGGCAAGCAGAATATCAAAGGCGCTTGTCCCTTGATTCTGAGCGCCATCGGCAGCGCTCGGCACGCCTAACCAGGCCAGCAAATATCCAACTACCACCACGATTCCGCCCAGTACCGCCAGCAGATAAGCCACGCCCCGGTCCTTTGACGGGTCATAAGTTTTAAAAGTCGCCGGGCCGACCCAACCGGGTGCAGCAGCAAGTTTAGCGTTGCAACGATAACAGGTTAAAGCCCCCGGCATATTTTCGGCCCGGCAGTTCGGGCAGAGCAACTGAGGTTCCACGTTGACCCCCTTCAAGGACAGCTTGAACTAAATAACGACGATTAAAGGCTATAATTGTTATATATTTTACAATCTATTCTGGTTTTAGCTCACCAGTCTGGCGTTAAGGGTAATCTCAACGGCGGCGAGAGCCTTGGATATAGGGCAATTCTTCCTGGCGTCTTCGGCCTGCTGCTGGAAAGCCGCCTCGTCAATGTTCGGCACTTTCGCCTCGGTGTCGAGTTCAATCTTTGTTATGGCGAAACCGCCGGGGGTCTGGCCGAAAGAAACTTTAGCCGTCGTAGCAACCCGGTCAGGCGTAAACCCGGCGCTGGCGAGACCGTTGGACAGGGCCATTGAAAAACACCCGGCGTGAGCGGCGGCAATAAGCTCTTCGGGATTGGTCCCGGCGCCCTCTTCAAAACGAGATTTAAACGAATACTGGCCGTCAAAAGCGCCGCTTCCCAGGTGGACGTTGCCTTTGCCTTCCTTTAGATTACCTTCCCAGACCGCGTTCGCTGTGCGTGTAGGCATTTGTATCGCTCCTTTGCTTAGGATAAAGGTTTCCTTTACTACCGGGCTAAATGGTATCACAGAATTTCTATAAAAGTAAGTATTTTCTGATTAAAGCTTTTCTAACGACCTCGTAGCAAGGGGTTTTAAAGATAAAAAAAGACCGTCCCTTTTTAGGGAGACGGCCTGATTATGAACCTAAATCCTAGAAGTCTACTTCGCAGTTACCGGCGGAGCAGGCCAGTTCCTGGGCGGCTTTGGTGTAGTCCTCGCTCTCGTAGCGGTAGAGCTTCGAGAAATCAATGTCCGGGAACTGCGGTGCCAGGTTCTCGTACTCCTCCTTGGAGATTTCGATGTAAGGCAACTGGGCGTACTGGGCATCAAAGGCCGGTAAGAAGGCCATACCGCCAATCTGGTTGCGATGCTCCCAGATCCAGGTCAGTAAGCCCAGCACTTCATCGGGGCGGTAGGTAATCGTCACCGAGGGGTTATGTTCGGTCCAGTACAGCTTGTTCTGCAACCAGTATTCGCACTGCTCGATAGCCGAGCGGCCATTGCGGGTAATCGCGCCGTCAGGAGATTTCACCGGGAAGTGAATAACCCAGGTGTTGGCATTCTCGGCGGTCTGGCCGTTCTCCGGGTCCATCGGCACCCCGGCGTCCTTCAAAACTTTGAAGACCGGCGAGTGGGCGGCGACGCGAACGTTGCGAATGTAGTAAGGCGCCCACCGGGCGTGCAAGCCGGAAGCGCAGTCTACCAGTTGCGAGGTGTTGCCGCTGGGCTTCACGCAGGTAACGGAAGCGGACTGGTTGATGCCGAGTTTGGCGGCGATTTCCTTGTTGGTTTCAACCGCAAACTCGCGGAGTTTGGCCTTGTATTCGGCGTTTTGAGCGGCGGGGCTGTCCAACTGGCCGGTAATATCCACCCCCAGCAGCCGCTCTTCCCGGCAGTTCTCGGCCCACTGTGGGCGCAAACCAGGGAAGTTGGTCGCCATGGACTGGATAGAGCCGATGATGGTTGCCAGTTCAACTTTCTCCTGCAAAGTTTCGTAGGTATCGGCCTGCCGGGCCACGACCGCGCTAAGGTTGCAGAACTGGAACGGCCGGAGAATGATTTCACCGCATGGATTGGTGCCGAACTTAATCGGGCTGCCGTTAGCGTCTACTTTCTGGCGGCGCGACGGACTCATCTGGAGCGCGTTCTGCCGGTTGAAGATGCCCGGCTCGCCGCGGCCCGATTCAACCATATCCAGCACCTGGCGCGCTACATCAAGCTGGCCCAGGCCGCCTTCCGGCCAGACCGCCGAGTTGTTGGCGTTCCAGCGCTGGCTGTCCTCATGCTCGAAATCGCCGCTCTTGGAGTTGCGCATTTCCAGGTCGTCATAATCGAAGAGCGAAATCATAGCGGTGCGGCGAACGCCACCGGAAACCGCCGCGTTGCCCACGATGCACATAATGTCGTGGGCATCAATCGGCCGCAGGAACGAGCCCTGGCGGCTCAGGAGACGAGAGCGTACGAATTCCAGGGTTGCGCGGAGCGGTTCAGGACCGGAAGCGCGGCCACCTTTGGTCTTCAAAGGCGTGCCAGCCGTGCGCAGTTGGGACAGGTCGAACTGAACGTCACCGCCATCGAACCATGTTTCTAGGCCCAGCCGTAACGCCGCCGCCCACCCTTCCGCCGAGTCCGGCACCAGGAAGGTCGGAGCCATCCGGCCAGTCTGCCGCTTGATACGCGGGAAGTTTTCAATGTACTCGCGCTCAACCGAGAAGCCGACGCCGCAACCGCTCATCGAAATAATGAGGGCTTCCACGAACGAATCGATGCTATCTACCGGCTGGTAAGAACAGTTGTAAAGAGTGATGTTAGAGCGGCGGGCGGCCGGCCCGGCCATCGCCAGCAATCGCATCGAAGGCATTACCTTCATTTCGAGAATACCCCGGCGGACCCGCTCGTAGGTCTCGCGTTCCAGCCGGTCCCCGGCCAGTTCGTGCAAGAAGTCTACCGTGCGGTTGACTGTCTCGACCCAGGTTTCCCGGCGGCCCAGGTTGTAGTCGAAGCGAGAATATTTGTCGAAGAACTGGAACTGCTGAAGTTGGGTCGGGAAGTAGACGGCAGCTTCCTCAAAGGCCATTTTGACCATTTCTGGCACCGGGCGCTGTTCGCGCTTGCGGGCGTGTTCGGCGCGATAGAGAATATAGCGTTTGGCGGCTTCGAACTCACCGGCGGCCTGGAGGACCATTTCCACGATGTCTTGCACATTCTCAACAGTAGGCGGGTTCACGCCTTTTGCCATAATGATATTGACGACGCGCCGGGCCAGTTCATCAACCGGGGCGGCCGGGGTGCGGTTAAAGCTGGCAAAGCAGCGTTCCAGGGCTTTTTCAATCAACTCAATATCAAATTCGACGACCCGGCCGCCCCGTTTTACGATATGAGTCGGCATGCTAAGTCGGGGTTGACTATCCTGGCTACCTTCCGTGAGTACGTGCTCTGAAATCATGACAAGTTCCCTTTCGTACAACTCCTTATTGGTATATCTCCATAAAAGAAAAAAGGGGTCCCGGTCGAGCTTAATATATTTTGCTTTTCAGCGATTCGTGCTTGTAATAAAGGCTCTGAAGGTTTTTAGAGATAAAAAGTAAAGTAAACCGGAATTTACTTTAGCTTGGCTGCTATAAACCTTGAGCAGGCATAATTGGGAAGATTTGAGAACGAGTGTTAGCCTGTTTTTGATACTTCTTTTTGGCGGCGGGAGCGTTCTTGTTCCTCAACTTCCACCAGGCGGTCCATCTCGCTGCGCATCACGTTCAAATCGGCGAATTCACGATACACACTGGCGAAGCGGATATAGGCGACCGGGTCGGTCTTGCGCAGGTGGTCCATAATTATCTCACCGATACGCATGCTGCTGACTTCGAGTTCGCCTTTACTGAAGATTTCAGCCTCAATCGAGTCAATCATCCGCTCGATGTCTTCGGCCTTAACCGGTCGTTTGGTGAAGGCGGTGACGATGCCCCGGCGCAACTTCTCCCGGCTGTATTCTTCGCGGTTCTTGTCTTTCTTGATTACCAGGATACTGATTGGCTCAACCCGCTCATAAGTGGTGAAGCGATGGCCGCAGCGCAGGCATTCGCGCCGCCGCCGGATACTTTCACCATCCCGTAAATCGCGGGAGTCAATCACCTTCGAGTCATTAAAATGACAAAAGATGCATTTCATTAGTGGTAATCTTTCTTTGGGCCGGAAACCGGTTCGAGCCCTTCAGTGTGTTCCTTCCACTATATACAGGACTTGAGAAGAACTTCTTACTCTGTATCTTGTATTAGTAAAATAATTATAGCACATCATGTAGGACTGTCAATACCTTTTTTAAGGCTCTATACCATGTATTGTATTTATTACCCACTTATACACAATATCTGTACTACCTGTAGTATAGTGCCACTTTCAGCCCGTTATGTTGAGTTCAAACTGGCCGTGTAATCTTATTATGTAAATAAATAATTGTGTGGAAAGTTTGTTGAATAGAGGTTAAAAGTGTGTGTAAAACCTCCGGGGGAAAATAAGACCGCAGGCTGAAAATCCTGCGGTCTTAAAGCTCCGAACTGTATTTAGCGGTTACGGCCACCAGGGGTAGGGGTCAAGGTCATATTAGCCGGTAGATTCAGAGCCTGGGGAGAGGCCGGTATACCGCTGTCAGGTTTGGTGTTTTTGGTATCGCCCCCGGCTACCGGAACCTCGGTATAATCCTTGCCAAGCAGCACCACAATATCGGCCAACTGGCCCTGCGGCTTTGGTTTGGTCTGGACCGCGATACCGGGAATCAGGTCGGTGATAGTCTTGATAGTGTTGACGCCCTTACCGGCGCTATAGTCAATTATAGTGCTGGTTTGGGTCGCCACCGCCCAGATAGGGTCAAGCATGTCCAGACCGTTATCACCAAGCTGAGTGTTAACCTGGGTCATGGGAGCTGTCCGGCCCGTAGCATTCTGGACCTGCACACGCAGCCCTTCAGCCCGGAGTTGCGGGAAAGCCCGGCCCTGTTTCAACCAGTCCTGGATAAGGGTATAGTTGGATTGCCCCGCGTAGGGGTACAGGATATAGCCGCTAGCATAAGAAGTTGACTCGGCCAGGAAATTGTTGGTGCTAAGTATCTGCGGGACCAGCAGCACTTTAGCAAGGGAAGGACCACCTTCGCCCGTGAAGTAGCTCAGTAGTCCCCTGGCTTCGTCAACACTCAGGCTGGTGCGCATATTGCCCTGTAAGGCGTCCATCAGGCCGAATACCTTCAACATAACGTCCGGTTTGGCGGCCTTCTCTTTGACCGCCTTGATAACGTTCATCTGGCGCTTGGAACGGCCAAAATCGCTGCCATCCTGGATAGAGTGGCGGCTGCGGGCATACTCAATGGCTTTTTCCCCGGTCAGGTGTTGAATTCCGGCGTCAAAGTGGATGTGCATCACACTGGCGTCAATATTAGGGTCGTCGTTGGCCGGGTACTCATAGTCGTCAAAGGTTGTTTCAACATTAACGTCCACGCCGCCAATCGCGTCAATAAACTTGCGGAACCCGTCAAAGCTAAAAGTGGTCCAGTAATCTACCTTCGTGCCGGTTATTTGCTCAACAATATCTTTTAATAGGTTCACGGCAGCATCGGTCTGGCTGTTAAGATTGCCGGACTGGAAGCGGTAGCGCGACGAAAGATTATCGCTGCTTTGCTGCTGCATAACATAGGAAAAGGCCGAGTTTATTTTGCCCCAGTAGCCTACTTTCGCCCCACCATAAGGTACGAACACATACATGTCCCTGGGAATATTAACCATCGTCACGGCATTTTTGGCCGGGTCGTAAGTCATTTCGAGAATTGTATCAGTCAGGTAAGCGCCATCGTGCTCGCCTCCGCCGTAGCCCGTTACCAGGATACTGATTTGTTCGCCCCGCTTAATTTTATTGACAATCTCAGGATAATTTGGTTGGGGCGTGGCCGTTGGCCGGACCGGTGTGCCTGTCGCAGCGGCAGTCGGCGCAGCGGTAGTACTGGCCGGGGCAGGTGTCGCGGTCGGAATGGGCGGGGCTGCTGCCGCAGTCAGGCGTTCGCTGGAAACGGTAGGCGTAGCTGCGGCGGCCCGGGTGGTCGCCGGAGCCTGGGTTAGCAAAGATTCTTCGTTACGACCGTTAAAAGAGTTGTCCAGAAAGCTTGATACCCGGATATAGGTAAAGATGCCAAAACCAACTAAAACTAACACCAGGCCAAGGGCAATCCAGCGCCACCAGTGAACTTTCTTCTTGGCAGGGCCGGTAGCGGCCCTGGTCTTTTTGGCCGGTGCTATGACAGGCTGGTTAGCCTGTTCAGCCCGGGCTGTTTTCTGTTCGAGATACCGGTTTCTCCAGATTTCTTTTGGGTCGGGGACACCAGGGGTATTGGAGGAATTTTTCTGATCGTTTAGGTGACTCACGCTACATTTGCCTTCCATCGAAAATAAGGTACAAATACTTGCCTTTTTGGAGGTGTCCCAGCGGATAAAAAGCCAGGGCGCAATTAATGTACTTTATTACAACGCATCATCCGGGGTGGAGTTACGTTTGCCTGGACAGCGTCTTTGCTAACCTTTCGTCTCCTGCAATTAAATGCAAACCTTAGGTTTAATATAGCATATTGTACGCCAATAAACTAGACCCCTTTTTATGACAAGTTCACAAATAAGCTATAAATTTACTATATTCTCTTCAAATTTTAATGTGTTGAGCCGGGAATTTTCCGGCAATAAAAAGGCCAATCTTTTCGATTAGCCTTTTTATACCTATTATGGGTGAACTTTAGTTATGAAGGTTTTACCAGCTACTGCCACCGGAATCACCGCCGCCACCGCCCGAGTCGCCGCCTCCGCCGCCCCAGTCGGAACCGCCACCGGCATCAAAGCTGCCGCCACCGCTACCAAACCCGGAGTCGGAACCGCCGCCGCCCCAGTCCGCGCCGCCGCTTCCGGAGATATCGCCGCCGCTGTTACCCCAATCAGCGCCGCCGCTGTTGCCGCCCAGGAAGCCGCCGTTGTTATTATATCCGGCTTCGTTGCGCCCGGCCTGTTTACCAAGCTCATAACCGGCCAGACCACCCAGGCCCGCGCCGATGACGCCGCCGCCAAGCGGCCCCATACCGCCCTGTGGGCCATAACCGCCACCATAGCCGGGGCCATAACCGCCACCATAGCCCGGACCATAACCAGGGCCGTAGCCCGGGCCGTAATTGTTAACGCCATAGCCTGGGCCGTAACCTGGAACAACATTATTGTTGGTCATTGCCCGGCGGCGGCCCGCGCCAAAGACACTCATAGCGACCAGGGCGATGATGCCAATTATCAGGCAGCCCAGGAACGGGAACCCACCGCCGCCACTGCTACGCGTAACCGCGCTGCTGCCGCTGCTGGTTGAACCTGTCGAGGCATACGACCGGGTCTGGTTGAACATGGCGTTAATACCGCCCACAAAGTCCCGGTTCTTAAAATAGCTGCCGGAAACATTCGCGATACTGGTAGCCTCGGACGAGTCAACGCCTACGTTATTAGCTACCACGTAAGTCTTACCCAGGTTGGCGCTTATCCCGTAAATAATGCCTGGAGAAGGCGCATTACTCTGGACGGCGCTCCGGAAAGAGCTTTCGGTGCTATACGAATTGGTCGTGTAAATCCTGACGTTGAACGGCAAGGACGAGCCGCTGCTTTGCAGGTTCGATTCGTCGCTGCTGCTTAAAATATTGGCGTCATCCTTAAATTGAACTGTTCCGGCAAAGCTGGTCTGCACGCCCAGGCTTAAAAACAAGCCGAACAGGAGGACTAACGACCCTGCAATCAGCCCCAGCCGCATTACCGAGGGCTTTTTTGAAATAATGGGACTCATTCTCAATTTTCCTTTCGTACGTTCTAGAAACCAGGCAAGGAACGCACTTGCTGCTCAACCCTATTTAAGCCTTGCTGCGCCTGTTGGAACTGCGCTCCGGTCAAATCAAGTTTGCGCTGGTAGTCGGCCCCTTGAAGGAGGAGCGTAACCGGCGAAACCTTCTGCAATTCACGCAGGCGAGTGTTAGCCTCGCTAAAGTTCTGGGTAGCCGCCCCAAAATCGGCGTTGGTTTTCGCTTTGTCGGCGTCGGGTAAAAAGTTTACATCATCGCTGACTTTAAGCACCTGGGTGCTAACCTGGTCGGCCAGTTGTTCCACACTCTTGACCTTTTTGGTCCAGTTGTTCTTTGTAGAAATCAAGAGATATGCCACGACCCCACCGATAATCAAAATCACTACTACAACGATGCCGATAGTTGTCAAAAGACTGCCGGTAGCCTTCGAGGAAATCTTATCGGCCACTTTATCAGCCAGGGCTGAAATTCCGTTTACGGTGCCCTGAGCGGTAAAGGTACTGTGAGTTGAGTTGGTCAGATCGATGATTTCCGAATCGCTCAATTTGGGTGAAGCAACATATACCTGGCTCGTCTGCTGGTTCACCACGATTAAGGCGTCCGGTTTAGGGCTGAGAAAGTTGAGCAAGAAGTCGGTATAGCTTTGAGTAGTGTTGGCGTTCGGCGGAAGAATCTGGTTGCTGATAACGGCTATCCGAATGTCTTCTTTGCCTTTAACCCGGTTGACAATGTTCTTAACATCCGAATCAATATTGGGGTATTTTTGTTTTACCACCGGGTCAGCTTTAACATCGTTCGTTACATAATACCGGTTGTTTTGCAGCCCGGCCGCCACATCGTTAGCATTATCGGCTTTAACCTGGGGGGCCGCGACAAACGCTAGCATGAAAGCCATGATACCCAGCAGGGCGGCGCTCACCACTTTTATCTTCAAAAAGTTTTGGCTTCTGTACCTGTTCAACATTTCAACCCTCGTTTGTTTTTCCTAGTAAGATTGCTTCGACCACTTCCGGCGTCTGCCGGCTTCTGACATGTGTCGTTCCGTCTAAATTTGCCTGGAACCGGCCAAACCGGCCAGGTTAGCCTGATCGTCTCTTTATGTTTACGTAAAGGCCGATTTGAAAGTTTCAGCCAGCACGGCGTTTCCGGTCTGGCGGCCTTTGCCGCTTATGTGTATTATACCGTCAAGCCGTGGTTTGCAAATAGTCTAACGGCTGATTTTCAAAACGCCTTCGCACTCATGATACCAGTACATCACTATTATGAAATGGGTATGAAGTGAGTTATGTTATAATTGGTATAACCTTACTGGTTAAAAAATTGTTAATCTTCTACCCGGCGCGGCTTCTTTTACTTCTCACCCTTTAGTTTATTTATTAGAAAACCATGGAAAAAAAGAATCAGATTTTCATAATTGACGATATTACCGACACCGCCGACCTCCTGGCCCACTTCTTAGATAGCAGCGGCTATGCCACGCGTACTTTCTCCAATGGCGAAGACGCCTTGAAAGTAATTGAAAGCGCCGAAACTGCCCCGGCCCTTATCCTGCTCGACCTTATGATGCCCGGCGTTGACGGTATCCAGGTTATCCGGCGTATCCGAGCCAACCAGAGTTTAACCTATATTCCTATTATACTGATAACTTCCAGCACGGACAGCCAGAACCGTATCCTGGGATTGCAGACCGGGGCGGACGACTTCCTGGCAAAACCGGTCAACCGGGCTGAACTGCTGGCCCGCGTCCGCTCACTCAGCCGCCTTAAAGAAGTTTATGACGAAAAGGTGGAACTCTTGACGGATGTCCAGGAAGCCTATAACCGGTTGGCCGCTACCCAGGGGGAGTTAATCGAGGCCGAGAAGCGTAAATCGCAAATGGAAGCGATGATGACTACTGCCGCAGGGATATGTCATGAAATGAGCCAGCCCCTCACCAGCGCCCTGATTACCCTCCAACTCTTGCGCCAGAGTGATAATCCTAAAATTACCGAGGATGTTTCTACTATCGAAACCAGTTTGCTTCAGGCCCGCGTCATTCTCGATAAACTACGCGCCCTCACCCGCTACGAAACCAAACCTTACCTGGGCGAAGAACTTATCCTGGATATTGACCGCTCCAGTGAAACAACCTTTTTAAAAAACCTCAACCGGGAAATCAACGGCGAAACTGACAACAATTTGAATTAGGCCGCAAGCGGTTAAGCCGAGCAAATGTTTACTTTAAAGCCCGGACCTAAACGCTGGCGTACGGCCAGGGCAATCGCGCTCCGGGCAGCCATACCGAGGGCGCGTTCCTGCCAGGGCGAATTTAGCTGCAGGGTCACGTGGTTATCATAATCGTTTTCTCCCGGCAAAAAGAGCAAAGCGCCCTTTAATAATTCCAGCGCGTCGCCCAACCGGAAACGGCCTTCCAGGTCCTCATATATTTTTTCCCACAGGCCGGTCGCGGCTTGTAATTCAACTTCAACCGGGGCAAAGGTAGCGGGTTGCGAAAAAGCGGTTTCTCTCTCGCTTCCCGCGCCGCCGCTCGGCAGGGCGCTAACTCCCCGGCCATGCACCGGTGGAGTTGGAGGCATCCCGGAACGGGACTCCCCTGACATGGATTGAGAGTTAAAGTCCTGCCGATAAACCGGCGTTAGCGGCGCGGCTTCCTCCGGGTAGTAATCTTCTAATGAATAATCCAGAGAATTTTTTAACGGATAGCCGGAATAGCCGGGGTCTCTGGCAGTTTCGTTTTTATTAAGATAGGCCAGGGTTCCCTGGAAGCGGGCGGCAAAATTGGTAGAATTTGATTGACTACCCTTATAAGACCTGGTTGGAAGCGGGCGGTAATCTTCGGAAATAGCCCGGCGCAAGTACCCGGCGGTATTCTTTACGCCAGGTTGGTGGCCCTGCAACTGCTGGCGGGTGAACCGTACTTTTTCCCAGAGATATTCCGCCGGGTAAGTCTGGATAAGGTCTAGCGTTAGTTTTTGAGAAAGTCCCAGTTCGTACATGGCATCGGCCAGCTCTTCAAGATTTATGTAAAGTTCTTCAGGTTGAGAAGAAACCATAACCGGTTCCTCCAGCAAAGACGGTTGATAAGCTAAAGCGCCATTGGCCTGCCACACAGTTTGTGTTTCTGTATTTTGTTTTCTGGATTCTTGTAAACTCTCATGTTGTCGGTTAACCAGATTTACCCTGCCAGCCTCCTCATTTTGACTACCCCGGTCATTTTTGTTTACTACCCCCGGTAAAGCCGGTTTACTACCCTGAAGCTGGTTTTTAGACCCCGGTAAACTTTGTTTACCCTCCTGGTAAAGCTGGTTTACCCCTGTGGTCATCTCACTTTCCTGTAAGAAATTAGCCCGGTAAAAACCGTTAAAATCCCCGGTCTGCCTCTGCTCGCGGTACGGTCCTGGGAAAGACACAGGGCCGGGTTGCCTGCCGGGTACCGGTGCAACCGGGCGAGCAGAAACAAAACGGGGGTCGGGAGAAGGATAAGGGGTATATCCAGTGGTTGAATAGTCAACAGGTGAAGTTAATCCCTGGCTTGCGTAAATAGGCTGAGAAATGGCTGCTGGTTCGTCGGCGAAACGTAACTGGTAGACGTTAACCTCGTTCCGCCCATCCTGGCCGGTCCGCTTCTCAATTGTTATAATGTTTTTAGCCTTGAGGCCCGCCACCGCTTTAAGGACAGCCGGTTTGGAAAGGCCGGTGCCGTGGTCGAGGACGGTGCCGTCGCGCTTGCGAATCCCGCCGGTTAACTGGCTTAGGGATATAGCATCGGCTTTCTTCTTGAAGCCAAAGGTCCGGCGCATAATATATAGCAAGACGCGCAACTCGGCTTCGCTCAACTGGACGGCCAGGACATCAAAGAACTCGTCCGGTATCGGGGTCGAATTAAGGTTCTTGAAGCCGCCAAAAGAATATTCTTCGGAAGAAGCGGTCTCGGCTGGGTATTCACTTTTTTCGAGCGGCCATTGTTTCATTTTTACGAGCTTTTCAATTTGTTTGCATGTATCTCCAACCTAATAGTAAAGCCTGGTAAAAAGACGGGCAAGGGCTGACCCTTAGTTACATATCACTACTCTTATTAATACTTTATAGATCGCCGGAGTCAGCCTGAATCGTTTACCCTGTACCACACATGCTTTTACTGCATGGCACACATGTCTTTACCGCTCACCCCATGACCATTTTTGAGGCTGTAATTTACCGCTCACCACACCTGAATTTCATGAATTTACCGCAGACCACACGAATCGGTAAATTTATCCACATGCATGATTTACCGCAGACCACACGCGCTGAATCGGGCGGTAAATAACAGGCATGAAATTTACCGCGGACCACACGTACGCATGAAAGTTCTAAATTAATCTTTACCGCTTACCACACGTGGATTAACTATAGGCCCGAAAACCGACTCAAAATCTTTACCGCTGACCCCACACATGGTAAATATCGACTTAGCGAGTAAAAAAGAAAGGTAACCGGGGACTCAGCGAGTAAAAAAGGGCGGTTTTTCGAAAAAAAGTGTGGGCCGAGCGGTAAATCAAATTCACTATCTAAACGGCAAAAAAAGGCCGGTAAATAGTCTTTACCGGCCCTCCTGTTACATTTCTTCATATTAATTACCAATAATTACCGCCCTTTACCGCATACCACACCGCCGGTAAATTTATTTCTTTTCTTCGGCCCGGCGCCGCTGGTAGAAAGCCGCTTCGTTCAGGTCAACGGTAAAGCTTTCGTTGGGGCGGAGCGGCAGCGGCTGGGGATTGTAGCCGGTGATAATGCCTTTAACTTGCAGCTTATCCAGGGCTTTTTGTAGAATCTGGGTCGCCCGCGTCACGTTTTTGGTCGTGACCCCGGCTTTATCCAGGGCAGTGCTGCGCAGGATATTGATATTCAGGCGAGCGTAGCGCAACTCTTTGTAGCGGGTATAAAGATAGTTTTCGAGGCGGTCCTCAGTGCGGCTGTGGGTCGGGTTAGTCAGGGCTTTAGGGTCGCCCAGGCGCGGCACCAGGGTATAGTTGTTGCCCCGCGAGCCGTCGCTGCGGCGCACGCCTTCGTACCAGTCCGGTCCGATGCGGACCTGGATAACGTCTCCCGGCACGCCTTTTTCAAAGAGTTCCCAGGTCGAAAGATGCTTGTTAGCCTCCTCGTCATTATCGTAAATGGTGCGCAGACCGGTGAGGAGGGGCGACATAATAACTTCGCGGTAGTTCTTGCCTTTGTCATAGATAGGCCGCTCGGCAATAATCCGGGCGGTCTGGAGCGCGACCAGTGTCCGCATCAAGTAGCGGCGATTTTTGCTGTAGTGGATGCCGCGTTTATCCCTGGCGTAGCCAAGCCGGTCGAGGAATTCGTTGACCGAAAAGGTTACATTCGGGGTGCGCCAGTGCGGATAGTCGTTAGCGATTTCAAAGAGCAGGTGCATCACGCGGGCGGCGTAATCGCCCAGAGCAGCGCGGGCCACTTCGGTCACAGCCACCAGGGCGGCGTCGGTTGGCTGGCTAACGTCAAGGCTGTCGTTATCCCAGTTTGGCATGACATTTCCGCCATCGTCCTCGAAACCGGGCATAGGGATTTGCATCTCGATTTTGCCGGTCTTGCGCCGGATAACCAGGTTGCCGCCTTCGATAATACCTTCTTCGCTGTCGTAGCGGTGAATATCGGGCCGGTAGACGGTGTAGACCGTATCCATGGCAATCAAGCCTTTGGAAGCGTCTTCCTCTATATCCCGGCGCAAGCGCAATTCTTCAGGGCTTATAACCTCCTGTCCGCGCAACCGGGCCAGGAAGGTCTGCAACTCTTCGATTTTGTAGCGTAAGGCTTCGAGTTCCTGGGTGCGTTCTTCCGGCTCCAGAATGGTATCGTTCTGGAGGCGTGTTTCTTCGGCCAGGCAGTCGGTAAGGTAATTTTCGACTACAGTTTCAAATTCGGCGTCGGTCTTTCCGGCGCGCTGGTGCCAATCGAGCATGTGATTTTCCCGCGCTATCTGGTAAGTTAAAAGCGAACAGGTGTATTTTACCTTACCGGGCATTTCCCGGCAAACGGAGAAATATGGTAAAATTGTTCTAACACAAAATTTCCAATTAAGAGGGCCTTTTAAAGAGGAGCAAACAACCCATGCCTGCTGCGCGTCCCAAACCAGCCCGTGCCGAGGTGAAAATACCGCAACCCGTCATTATTTCGGTTGCACAGAATAAAGGCGGCACCGCCAAGACCACCACGACCCTGAACCTGGGGGCCGCCCTGGCTGCCCGGGGTAAACGGGTGCTCCTGATTGACCTCGACCCGCAGGGAAACCTGACCAGCGGCACCGGGATTGACCTGGCAAACCTGCCAGGGTCTATGTACCAGGTCTTTACCGAACGTAATGTGAGCCTGGCGGATATTGTCCAGGAGCGGATCGGCCTGACGGTGGCCCCGGCCCATATCTCGATGGTAACGCTTGAAATGGACCTGGTAAACCGGAACGGGCGCGAATGGATTTTGAAACGCAAGCTGGAAAACCTGGAAGGTAAGTACGATTATGCCCTGATAGACTGCCCGCCGAGCCTGGGTCTGACCGTTACAAACGCCCTGGCTGCCAGCCATTACGTCCTGGTACCGATTCAGACTCAGGCCTACGCCCTGTACGGGGTGCCGCAACTGATGGAGATGATGAACGTTATCCGAGAGGATTTGAATCCGGAACTGAGCGTACTGGGCGTGCTTTTGACCTTTACCAACCGCACTCGGCTTTCCCGTGAGGTGGAAGAAGAAGTAAAAAGTTATTTCAAGGAAGAAGTTTTCCCGGCTTCCATTCGCCAGAACATCAAGATTGCCGAAGCGCCTTTAAGCGGACAGTCTATTTTAACCTATGCCCCGGATGCGGCTGACGACTATATTCGCCTGGCCGAGGAGGTAGAAAAACGTGTCAACGCTAAATTCAAATAACCTGGGCAAGCGCAAATTGCTCAAAGAAAGCCCGTTCCAGAAGCTGGCCCAGCGGACGGTTGATACCGGGGATGAAGCGCTTAAAGAAGCCCGCCAGATTGATATAAGTAAGATTGAAACGAACCCGCGCCAGCCCCGGCGCAATTTTGACGCCGAGGCTTTAGGCGAATTGGCCCAGGATATCGCCGCCAGGGGCATTTTACAGCCGCCGATTGTCCGACCTATCCGGGGGACCGACCGCTTCGAGATTGTGGTAGGGGAGCGGCGTTACCAGGCGGCACGGCAGGTCGGCCTTAAAAATATCCCGGTCCTCGTCCGCGAACTGGATGACCAGGAAGCCGAGATAACCTCGCTGGTTGAAAATATCCAGCGGGAGAACCTGTCGCTGGGGGACGAAGCTAACTATTTCAAGATGCTCCAGACCAGGTACGACTACAGTATCGGGGATATTGCGGAGGAAGTGGCCCATAAAAGCCGCAGTTATGTGGAAGTGCGGCTGCGCCTGGCCGAGTACCCGGTGGTCCTTGAACTGGTCGAGGAGAACAAACTGGGTTTGCAGGAAGCTAACTTGCTCTTGCGGGATAAAGAGCATTTACAGGAAAACCTGGGCAAGCTGGCTCAATCGTTGAAAAATTCACAATCTGTCTTTTCAAAAGACACTGTGTTAGATAATTCACAAAGAAAAGAAGTGATAGAACGGCGTCCGAAGCCGGTTGAAACGGGGGGGTCGCGGCTGGCCCGGCCATTCCTTAATTTTGCTAAAGAGTTAAAGTCGGTGGCCCGCAAACTGGACAAAGTGGAAGCCGAAGAAAGAAAAGCGCTGCTGTCCAGTATCGAAGACCTGGAGCGGGAAATCGCAGCCATCAAAAGCCAACTGAACCGTCATTAAACCAGGTGTAACACGTGAAACGCAAATAAAAAAGAGGGCGTTGACACCCTCTTTTTTATTTATACCTGAAATCAGGCAGCAATTTCTTCTTTGTGGTTGTCCAACACTTGCGCTTTAGCTTTGCGGAATTTTAGCTCGCTCGTAATCATACCGAAAAAGATTAAGCCGCAGCCAACCCAGGCCGGAAGGCTGAGAGTTTCCCCGGCCAGATAGCCGAATATCCCGGCAAAGACCGGCTCCAGCGAGTATATCAGGGCGGCCCGGGTGCTGGTGGTAAACTGCTGAACCCGGTTCATGGTAGCGAAAGTGAAGGCCGTAGCGACCACGCCCATGATGATGATTGCGGGCCAGGCCGAGCCGGGCGGCAAGACCAGCGGTTCTCCGGCAGGTACGATAAACAAAAAGCTGAGGAGGGCCGTCACGGCAATTTGAACGATTGCCAGGTTAAAGGGGTCTTGCCGGGGCGCGTAGCGGCTTATGAGGACGATTTGAAGGGCGAAACATAGCGCGCAGCCCAGCACCAGGGCTTCCCCGGTGCCGAATTCAAGGTTAAAGCTATCCCCAATAGAGAGCAAGAACATCCCGGTAGCGGCCAGGATAACGCCCAGGGTCGCCCCCAGAGAAGGCCATTGGCGCAATATCAGGATACTCAACACCGGCACAATTACTACGTTCAGGCCGGTGATAAAACCAACTTTCGAGGTAGTAGTATATTGCAGGCCGATGGTCTGGAAAGCGTAGCCGCCAAAAAGAAAGAGGCCAATCAGGCTGCCCGCACCCAGTTCGGCGCGGGTGAGGCGGCGCAGGTGTTTCCAGAATAGCCCTGCCAGGGTTAAGGCCCCAAGGCCGAAACGGAACGCCAGGAAAGTGTAAGGCTCGACCTCTTTAAGGCTGTTCTGGACCACCAGGAAAGTACTGCCCCAGATAAGCGTTACCAGGATTAAAAGTAAATCGACCTGCCAGCGCCGCCAGGTCGTCGTTTGAAGTGGAGCCGGTTCGACCGCCCGCTCCTCGTTAAGTGCCATTAAAATTAAAAGTCCTCTCTTTATCATTTTCAAGATGCGCAAGGGTCTTAAAGACCGTCCAATATTATAGCACGCCCTGAAATCGGGCCTGGTTCATGATATAATTTCGGCCTGAACAAGTTGAATCTGATTTTATCCTGGTGTTTACCGAAAGCGAAAGATGATTAATTCCGGCCTGGGTACTTTTCTAGCGATTTTGATTTTGCTGTTGTTAGCCGTCTTTGGCTACTACAACGGTTTTATGGGATTGCTTAAATTCGCCCGGCAGCGCGCCAATACGGCTCTGACCGTCTTGTGGCCCGGCCTGCTGACTGCTTTCGTGCAACTGGCCGGGGCGGCGGTTGCCAGCGGAATTGCCATCCTTTTTTATTTTAGTCAGGCCCGGTAGTTTTTAGAAAAATGTCAAAAGAGAAATTTTTAAGCGAATTCAAAAAGACCCGCGCCGCTTTCCTTGAAACGCTGGCCGGTTTGGACGAACGCGAAGCCAGTAGCGCCACCAATAATGATACCGGGGACTGGCCTACCATCAAAGATATTATCGGCCATATCGCGGCCTGGGAACGTGAAGTCTTAATCGCGGACGAAATGATTAAACGCGGTGAGGAAAGTCACCTGGACAGCCTTAACCCGGCAGAGTTCAACCAGGCACAGGTCGCGCACCGCCGGAGTTGGCCGTTAAAGCAAGTGCTGGCCGAGTTTGACCTGAATTACGACGCCTTGCTGATGGCCTGGGATGAGTATGAAGGCGAAGATGGCCCGGCCGGCCCGGCTTCGTGGGAACAAGGCCAACCCGGGTCGCTGTGGCCTTTAATCGAGCGCCTGCAGCAATTTGGCCGGGAAATCGCCCGGCGGCGCGGCCTGGAGGTAAACTTTGGAAGTTAGAAGGGAGGTCGAACTGATTGAACGCGAGCTAAACGATTTTCATAAGCCGCTTTCTTTTGAACAGTTAAAAGCTATTTGCCAGGGGACTTTCGGAAATAACAGTGTAATAGAGCAACTAAAGGAGCTTGGGGCCGGTACTTTCAATAACACTTATCAAATCAAGTTGCAAGGCCACCCTGAAATGATTTTGCGGGTCGCCCCCGACCCACGCTCTATTTTAAGTAGCGAAGAACACAGGCTTATGCGGCGGGAAGTCTCTATTTACCCATATTTTGCCGCAATCACTGATTTAATTCCAACCATCATAGCGACGGACTTCACCCGGCAATTGCTGGACCGGGATTACATGTTTCTTAGCTTTTTAGAGGGGGAACTTTGGTCGGACCAGGAAGCTAATCTAACGCCTCAGGAGCAGGCGGCTCTCTGGAAAGACTTTGCGGGTTTAGTTAAACGAATTAACTCGGTAGTGGGCCATAAATTTGGTTTCCCCTATCCTGAGGCTCAATATGACACCTGGAGCCGGTTCATTATCGAGCGTCTACAGCGGGCGCGGGAAGACCTGGCCGGTCTTCAAATGGAGCAGGATATTACAAGGTTGGATTACCTGGTTTCACTGATCCAGGTTAAAGCCGGTTGGCTGGATGAAATTACCCAGCCGCGACTGCTACACGGCGATTTATGGACCTTTAACCTGTTAATCGCTAAAAATCCCGAAAGTGATGGCCCTAAAGCGCGGATTGTAGGGCTGCTTGATTTAGACCACGCGCTCTGGGGCGATCCGCTGGCCGATTGGACTTTTTTCGTATTTAATAAGACCACGTTTAGCAAAGAGTATCCTTACAGCGAAATCTTCTGGCAGGAATATGGTCGCCCGGAACTTTCTTATAGCGCAGACTTCCGGCAACTTGTTTACGAAGCTATGCACGCCTGTTTAATGTTGGGATGGGCGGGGTATCGCCGGGATACAGCCCTGCTGGAGCGGGCCAGGGACCACCTGAAAGCTAAAATTACCCAACTTAAAAAAAAGGTCAGTTAGCAAGATAAGAATAAATAATAAGATTTAATTGGAGACCTGTTTATGCCGGTACTGGTAAATTACGAACGCTGCACTTTCAAGACGACCTGTTTCGCCGCCAACGTTTGCCCGAAAAATACCTTACGGATTGATGTCACGCTAGGCAAGGTAGTCGTGGATCCGACCGTCTGTGGTAATTGCCCCGGGCCCTGCCTGAACTTTTGCGACCCGGTAGCCCTAAAATACGCACCGGACCTGTTAGAACTTGACATAAATCAACGAGAACTGGACGGCCTTTTAACCAAAGAGGCAGCGGCTCTCGAACGGGCCGAGCTTGTCAAAAAGCGTAAAGAAGCCGAAGCCCTGGAAAAAGCCGAGGCCGCGAAGGCCGCTCACGCGCCCTTGACCCTTACCGCCAGAAATTTCGTCCAGGAAGTGCGGGACGCCGAGGTGCCGGTGCTGATTGATTTCTGGGCGGAGTGGTGCCAGCCCTGCAAGCAGATTTCGCCGGTTGTGGAGCAGTTGGCCCAGGAGTTCGCCGGCCGGGTCAAATTTGCCAAGGTGAATATTGACGACGAGCCACAAATCGCCGGGCAACTCCGAATCCAGTCTATCCC
>CADDZM010000003.1 GCA_902812345.1 Chloroflexota bacterium
GGAGTTACATCATGCCTGAGATTACGCAGCCGCCGGAATGGGGATGGTGGATTCTGGCTTACTTTTTCGTCGGGGGTATCGCGGCGGGCCTTTTTATCCTGGGCGCGCTGCTGCGGCTGGCCCGCCCGCAGATGGACCAGGCTATCACCCGCCCGGCCTTCCTGACCGCTTTACCCCTGACCGTACTTTGCGCCATTTTCCTTATCGTGGACCTGGGCCGGCCCGACCGCTTTTTGAACATGCTCTTTAATTTCGGCCAGGGCGAGTTGCCCCTGAAGGTCTGGTCGCCCATGTCGGTAGGGGCCTGGTTCCTGTTCGTCTTTGGAGCCTGTGCCACTATCATGTTCGTGAACGAACTCGTGGCGATGCGTCAAAAGGCCGTAGCGGCGAAACTCCCGGCGGACGAGCGCGTTTCGGAGAAGGGCTGGCGCCGCTGGCTGCCGCTGCGGGGCGTGCTGGAAAAGGTGGTGCTGCTCCTGGGGCTGCTCAGTGGTATCGCGGTAGCCGGTTATACCGGGGTGCTGCTGACCTCGACTAACCAGCCGGTGTGGAGCAATACCTGGCTGGTTGGGGCGCTGTTCACGGCCTCGGCCCTTTCGACCAGCGCGGCCACGTTCTGGCTGCTGCTCTGGCCCCTCCGAAAGCGGGCCGCCGGGACTATGGAGTGGTTGAGCGAGATAGATAGCTATTTTGTAAGCCTGGAAATCCTCGTGCTGCTGCTGATGCTCTTTACCCTGGGTAACGTCTCATCTAAACTGCTATCTGGCATATACGGGTGGCTGCTGTGGATTGGGGTGCTGGTCCTGGGGCTGATCTTGCCGCTGGCTCTGCATTTCGGGCGGCGCTGGCAGATCCCTGCCATCCGGTTGCAGGCGGTGATGCTGGCCGGAATCCTGGTGCTGGCCGGAGGCTTTCTTCTGAGGTATCTGGTAATCTTCGCGCCGCAGGTCTGACTACCGCAATTACCATTTATTATATGAGTTACCATAAAACAAGAAATTAACTACCCGGGCAATCAGTTAGCCAGGACCGGCGCATTTTCTTTCAACAGTTGTACCAGGCTCATCAAACTTTGTTTGGCGTCACCGAAAACCATCATGGTCTTTTTATCGTAGAAAAGCTCGTTGTCTTCCCCGGCAAACCCGGCCTTAAGGCTGCGTTTTAAAATAACTATGGTTCGCGCTTTATCTGCGTCGAATATTGGCATGCCGTAAAGCGGGCTGTCCTTTTTATAGCGAGCCGCCGGGTTCACTACATCGTTGGCTCCTACTACAATTACAACATCCGTATTTGGAAAGTCGTTGTTTATCTGGTCCGGTTCGCAAAGCAGGTCGTAAGGCACGTTAGCTTCCGCCAGCAGCACGTTCATATGACCGGGCATACGGCCCGCGACCGGGTGAATGGCGTAGCGCACCTGCGTTCCCCGGGCTATCAGCATACTGGCAAGTTCCTGTAAGACGTGTTGGGCCTGGGCTACTGCCATACCATAACCGGGAATAATGATAACGGATTGGGCATTTTCAAGAATGTAACTTACATCCTCGGTGGTATAGCTCGTTACGGTTTTTTCACCGGCCTCACCTGCCTGGTTCTGTTTTACGCTGCCTACCGCTCCAAATAAAACGTTAGTAAATGAACGGTTCATAGCTTTGCTCATCATCATGGAGAGGAAAAAGCCGGACGCGCCGTCCAAGGCTCCTGCGATAATCAGCATTTTGTTATCAATGGCAAACCCGGTAGCCGCGGCCGCCAGGCCCGAATAAGAGTTTAGCAGCGCCAGAACCACCGGCATATCAGCCCCACCAATTGGCAGGACTATTAATACTCCCAGAAGCAGCCCGGCGGCTATTATTACATAAAATAGCGCCGTCAGCCCTGGATTAATAATTAGAATAATAAACAGGCTGACGGTGCCGAAGAAAAGAATAATATTGGAAATATTCTGGAACTTGTAAACCACCGGGGCGCCTTTGATAAGCTCCTGGAGTTTGCCGAAAGCCATGAGACTGCCCGTAACCGTGAGCGACCCAAGCAACACTTCAAAACCAACTACCGCCATCAAGGCGCTATCGATATTAGGGGCGTGTTCGTGGTATTTAACAATCCCTACTAGAGCCGCCGCCAGCGCGCCAAAAGAGTGGGAAAGGGCAATCCGTTGCGGCATAGCTGTCATAGGCATCCAGATTGCCATCGCGCCACCAATCAAGGAGCCGATAATAAACCCGACAATAATCCATTCAAAACTGACAATTTCCTTACGCAAGAGGGTGCCGACTACCGCCATGAACATGCCAATTTCGGCCATAAAGATGCCCCGCCGGGCTGTTTTGGGGGAGTTCAGGGCCATCAAACCAAGAATAAAGAGGACAGCGGCTATCAGATAAGCAGCGTCGAACAGGTAAGAAGTCATGGCCGGTTATCCTCCTTGCGCTTAAACAACCTCAACATTCGGTCGGTAATCATAAAACCGCCCACCACGTTGATTGTGGAGGCTGTTACCGCAATAAAACCAAGTAGGGTGCTTAAAAAACTCTGGTTGCTGCCTGCCGCCACCAACGAGCCAACCAGCGAAATACCCGAAATGGCGTTAGTGGCGGACATCAAAGGTGTATGCAGCAAGGGAGTTACCCGGCGGATAACCTCGTACCCTACGAACCCGGCCAGGATTAATATGTAAATTGAATCAAAAATTGAATTGTTCATTTAATTTCTCGCCCTGACTTTTAATTTAGCCATTCGTTTACAACCTTACCGTTATAGGTGACACAACTGCCCCGTGTAATTTCGTCCGAAAGGTCCGGGACCAACTTTCCGACCGGGTAGATATGCCGGAAAAAGTTGAAGAGGTTATGCGAATATAGCTGGCTGGCATCGGCCGGCAGCAAAGCCGGAAGATTCAAGGCTCCCAGGATTGAAACATTTTTGTATTCAACCCATTTGCCTGCTTCCGAAAATTCACAATTGCCGCCCTGTTCTACCGCCAGGTCTATCACAAGCGCACCCGGTTGCATCAAATCCAACATTTCGCTGGTAATCAAGCGGGGAGCGGTTTTGCCAAAGACCTGAGCAGTGCAAATCACGACATTGACCTTCGGTAAATGGGCCGCAATAGTCTTCCTTTCCCGGAGCAAAAAATCTTCGGACTGCTCCCTGGCGTAGCCCCCGGTAGTTTCAGTCTCACTCGCGGGCAAATCCATTTTGACAAATGAAACACCCAGGCTTTTTACCTGTTCCTCGACAGCCGAACGGGGGTCGAAAGCCTCAACCCTGGCGCCTAACCGGTGGGCTGTAGCTATTGCCTGCAAACCGCTCACGCCGGCCCCTAAAATCAGCACTTTGGCCGGGTAAATGGTGCCTGCTGCCGTTATCAGGAGAGGAAAGAGGCTTTTTAAGCGGTCAGCCGCTATCAGGACCGCCTTGTAACCCGCCAGGGAAGCCATCGAGCTTAAGGCATCCATATTCTGGGTGCGGGTCAGGCGAGGAATAAACTCCATAGCAAACCCGGTTATATGCTTGCGGACAAAAATACCGGTTATATCGCGCCGGGTAAACGGCGATAAAAACCCGATGTAATTCGAAGATTCCGGCATTAATTCCGCTTCGTGTACTCCTGTAGCGGGGTTTATGCCGGGGGGTTGCACTTTAAAAACAACCTCGGCCTGGCTATATAGCTCCCTGGCCGAGTTGACCAGGGTGGCCCCGGCCTGCTCGTATTGCATATCAAAAAATTGAGCGGCCAGCCCGGCTCCTTTTTCAATATAAATTTCGTGCCCTTCTTTTTTATACTGTCCGACCATCGACGGTATCAAGGCCACCCTGGTCTCCCCCTTCTGGGTTTCTTTTGGCACTCCAATTATCATAAATTATTTCCTTTCCGTTTTGTAGTTTCCTACCTCAAACTTTGTAGTTTCCTACCTCAAACTTTGTAGTTTCCTACCTCAAACTTTGTAGTTTCCTACCTCAAACGGGTAACCTTATTTACTGCTTCCCACCAGTCCTTCGCTTTCAAGCTCATCAAAAGAAACTTCCGGCTGAGAATGCAAAGTAATTGGGACCAGCAAGACCAACCGGCTACTGGTTTTTATGACTTTTTTCGTAACGCTCCCCAGGAAGATTTGCCCAAGTTTTGGATAGGCGTGAGCGGCTAAAATGGTCATAGCAGGCCGAGTTTTTTCAATAAATTTCGCAATTCTTTGCTCGGCTTTACCTTCCAGAATAACCCTGTGACAGTTAATATCCTGGTCAATCAAACTTTCCTGAATCTGGCAAAGATAATTGGAGGCAAAGTCATACTGGTCAGCAGGGTCGGAGGGAGTCTTGATAACCTGGGATGTTTCCGGATTTAAATAATTCTTTTGGAGACCCATAGGCAGCACCAGCAGAAGGTAAAGCGAAACGTTCATCTTTTTAGCTATTTCAGCAGCCAGAGGTAGGGCTGCTTCGGCCTGCACACTTCCATCAAGTGTAACTACAATATGGCCTTTACCAGGTTTTAATAAGACCTTTAAATTGACCATAAGAGTTTCATTTTCAAACTGCTTGAGAGTTGAAATTTTAAACCCCGCAGGAACTACCAGAACTGGAAGTTGGGCCTGCCGTAAAATATGATTGGGCTGGCTTGTAAACAGTTGTTGCTTCAATTCGCTTTCGTGGTGAAGGCCCAGAACCACCAGGTCAATCTTTTCTTCCTCCTCTAGGTTCTTCAAAGCCTGGTCCACAGGTCCATTTTCTATGCGCTGGCTAACCCGGCCCGGCGGTAACTTGTGGTGAAGATGAGACCCTGTTACTTCTTTTTCAAGATTTGCCAGGTAGAGTTCCAATTCCTGTTCTTTAGCGGAAATAAAGGTGACAGTTTCTTCCGGGGCCATAGGTGGTTCCTGAAAGTAGAGCGGGTAAGTCCACAATTCTTCAAAATGCTCCTTAAACCTTTCAGGGTCTTCAGAAGGAGTTATATCACGGTGCACGGGGTGAATTTGCCTGGTCACCTTTAGTTCGGTGTCAGAAATACCAAGTAAAATTAGCTTTGCCTCAAAGAGCAGGGATAACCAGACCGCAATATTTAGAGCCGTTTTAGCTTTTTTAGTCTGGTCCATCAGCACTACAATTTTTTTAATCATTATAAAATCTCCCTTCCAAAGGTATTTTACCTATTTTTATTGTAGGGCTTATTGCTCAATAATCAGGTGCAAAATAGTGAAAGTGGGGTTAATGTCTTTTTTTTTGGTTTATTTCAAGATGGTTTTCCATTTCTTTGCCCTTTTTCTTGAAGTCGGGAACGGTAACCCTCAGCCAGTCTTTTTTATCCCGGCTAATTTCGCCAGGTTCCAGCTAACCTGGATTCCCAGGGTGGATAATTTTGTGAATAATTCTCTATTTTCCGGGTATTAGAAACTTATTGAGGTACCGAAATTTCTTCAGGGTACCGTTCATAACCAGCTTAATCCGAGGAAGTTAATTTACTGGTAAAATTTTAAATACAAAGAATGGGAAATTAGCTAACTCTTTATCCTTACGAAAGATTTATTTCCCCAGGACACGCGCCAGGTCAAATAGTGAAGTATCCAGCAGCTTTTTAGAGGTTACCACTTCCTCCAAAGGAGTTGCGATGATAAATCCTTTTTGTAAACCGACCAGCACCCCTGTATTTCCCTTGCTCAACTGTTCGGTAGCGGCTGCCCCCAACCGGGTTGCCAGCAAACGGTCAAAAGCGCCCGGCGCTCCGCCCCGCTGGACATGACCTAGTTGAGTTGTGCGCAGTTCAAAGCCCAGGCGCTGGCTGTGGGTTTTGAAATAATCAGTCAGCCTTCCGGCATTGTAGCGGGCACCCTCAGCTACAACAATAATGGCATGGGCTTTCCCTCGATTATAAGCGCTCCTTAATTCGACCGCGAGTTGCTCAGGGTCTGTCTCAATTTCCGGTATTACAATTGCTTCTGCCCCGCCTGTAATCCCGGCTATAAGGGCCAGATAACCGCAATCCCGGCCCATCACTTCCACCAGGAAAGCCCGGTGATGTGACGAAGCGGTGGTTTTCAGGCGGTCTATCGCTTCCAGGGCAATATTAAGGGCTGTATCAACCCCGATGGTAATTTCAGAACCATACAGGTCATTATCGATGGTTGAGGCAATCCCCACCACCGGAAAGCCCAATTTCGAGACTTCATAAGCCCCGGTCTGCGAGCCGTTACCGCCTATCACCACCAGACCGTCAATATCGCGCTTTACCAGGTTTGTGATAGCCTGTTTACGTCCTTCTTCGGTCCTGAAGGCAGCACAGCGGGCGCTGCCAAGCATGGTGCCGCCGCGCTGGATTATCCCGCCAACATCACGGGCGGTCAGGTCAATCATCAAATCATCACCCAGTCCGGCATAACCTTGCTGGATACCGTAGACCTGCCAACCTTTTTCGAGGCCGGTTCTAACTACCGCTCGAATAGCGGCGTTCATACCTGGGGCATCCCCTCCACTGGTTAAAACTCCTATTCGCTTCATATTCTTGACTTCTTTCCTGCTTATTTTTATGGCTTATTGCTCATATTGTGTATTTACTCAAGCCCATTTGCCTTTTTCGTTTATTTTGACCGGGCGCGGTCCACCCCTTTTTCTATCAATAAATCACTTCGCCTGTTATCTATATTAAAAAAGGCCGGTAATACTACCGGTTAAACCAGGTGTACAAGCGGTAAACATTTTCGGAATTAACCTTTTTATTCCGCGGTCCTTTAATCACCTGCTTTTTACACCCTTAAACCAATTTTTTAATGCTGCCGTGGTAAAACAAGCCCAGGAGTTGGAAAGCGTCCGGCAAAAAGTGCTCGACCAGGACTTACGCTGTATGTGTGGTCAGGGTCGAACTAGCGGTCTGGGCGTTTATACTTCAACCGTCAGGCGAAACTACAACCCGCCTGATTATTCGCTTCCGGTCTACCTACCTTTTCAGCTTACCCAATTTCCTGGTCAACCAGGCTTTGCTGGAGCCAATCCATTTCATTATGGAACGGAAGATGTTACTTGGTATAAAAGAGCGGGCTGAAAGGGCCGCCGGAAATTTTACCCATCCCTTTACAAATAAGGCTGAACTGACCGGTATAGAAAGCGAAAACCTGGCTTCAATATTAGGGGATGAAATTACTGGATGAACCGGGTTTGTTGTAAAGGCTACCATCTACTATAAAAGCAAAGGCCCGGAACCTGTGAGGGTTTCCGGGCCTATATAAATATAATGAAGGTTCAGGGAACGATTTGGGTCAACTGGGTAGCCTTGCGCCATCCAGGATAATCTTTGTTAATATGAACCATTAATACCGGGCAGGTGCTCTTCCGCATCACCTCGTCTGCCACACTACCCAGCAAGATGTGGCCCACTCCACCCCTGGCATGAGTAGCAATTGCCATAAGAGTAGGCCTGGTCTTTTCGGACCACTTCACCAAACTTGCGGCAGGTTTGCCGGTAATAACTTCTGTCTCAAATGAAATATTTTTCCAGTAAGCCTCCAGGCTCTCTTTTAGCTGGTTTAGATAATGCCGGGCCGCCTCTCGGCGGTAACGCAAATCTTCGGTCTGGTCTTCGGCGCTGTAGAGGATTTCCACTACCGGCTCATCAAGCAAGATTGGCTGGACATGGGAAACTACCTGTAGCAGCTTTATTTTGGCCTTTAACTTAGCGGCCAACCAGCAAGCCGGTTCAAGGGCTGCTTCAGAAGCAGGGTCGCCATCGAGCGGGACGACAATCGTAAGTGGGGTTTGCTGAAAACTAACCGGCTCGGCAGTTATCTCAGTCTGGTCTTTAACAAGTTCAGGACGCAGCACTATTACCGGAATTTTGGAATTACGCAAAACCTGCTGGGTTACACTGCCTAATAACAACCGGGTAAATCCGCCCAGCCCATGGGTTGTCATCACAATCAGCCCGGTCCCTTCAACTCCAGCCTCTTCAGGTATTTCATAGGTAAATTTGCCCTGGCACACTTTTACCTCTACCCGGTCCGGGTCCAGGCTAAGACCTCTGGCAGAATTGGTTACTTCAGCCCTGACCTTTTCAAGATATGCTAATGACATCATTTCGCCAGGGTGTTCTTTAACATAATTTTCTTCTAAATCAACCGAAAACACACACACCCGTAATAATAATAATTTGGCACCGGTTAACTTTGCCAGTTCCATCGCAAAGGGGATGGCGGTTTCTGCCAGGGGTGACCCATCTAAAGGAACAACTATTTTGCCTTCCAATTTAATCAACCCTTTCTCTAACCTATAAACTATCTTTGAAGTAAACTATCGAAGTAAACTATCTTTGAAGGGTTTAGTTCCTTCTTATTTCGTCGGCCGCTTCTTCTTCCACCAGGCGGGTGGCCCAGGGTAAAACCGCAAGGCGTTCAGGCGGAATCGGTTTACCTGAAACTACAGAATACCCATATTTGCCTTCCTCGACCAGTTTCAAAGCCCGCTCCACTTCTTTAAGCTCGTAGAGCAGGTAATCTCTTTCTATGAGATTGCGCTCCTGTTCAAACAAGTCCGTACCCGCTTCCGGGCTCAGCGGCCCTTCCTGGGACTGGTCAAGGGCATTCTCGGTAAGTTCCTGCCGGTTATTGTCCAGTTCGGTTACTAACCGTTCTTTCTCTTTTAACAGGACCGAAGTGAAATCCTGTAACTTTTCCTCACTCATAAATCCACCTTTACCCCATTGTAAAGAAAAATTTAAAGCTAAAAATATTAAGAAGTAAGCCTATAATCCTCCTCCAGGTTTCAGTTGGTCTGTTCAGAGCTGGAATGTAGTTTGTGCAACCGGAGCCAATCAACTAAAGCCTGGTGGCTGATCCTTATAACTTTATGGTCGATTACCTTCCCTTTAAGTTCTCCCTGGTAAACCGCTCTGCGCAGAATATCCTGGTCTATCCACAGCAAATGAGAGGCTTCTTCAAGGGTATAACTTTCCTGGTCCACCAACCTGTTGTAGCTGCGGTGTACCTGGAGGGCATCAACTTTATTATAAGATGTCTCGAATTCCTGGACGAAGCGGTAGACGGCATTCCTCACGGCCGGTAACGAAACGTTAGCTGTATTAATCACCAGGTGATACAGGGCCGGGTTGGCGCAATCCGGGCCATAGTATTGGCGGACATAGGCAGTCTGCTGTTGGTCGCGTTCTCTTAAATAACTTTCCGCCTCAGCCTGGGAAATCTTCTCAATGTAGGCCAACCGCTCTACCCGGTCTTCAAAGGGGGCCACAATTCTAAGGTTAAGAACCTGAGGCCAATTTTTTAGGGTAAAGTTTGCGCCAAGGTCTAAAAATATAACCCGGCCTTGCTCGGCGAATTCCTTTATTAGGGTATCAATCAATTTATTATAACCGGCCCTGGCAATATCTTCTACCGCCTCTTTATTAAAAAGTTTTGAGGGTTTGGTTGCCACCGTATTCTGGCGCAAATAACCAAAATTAGCCCGGTCCGGTACAAGCACTTCACTCAGATAAAAGTCCTGGAGAGAATTTAAGGTAAAGTTTAGCTCGTTTATTTTTGGCAGCGCTTTTTCCTCAAAATTAGTAATATCACCATAATCAATTCCTAGCTTCAGGAAAGCTGCGTGGATAAACTGCTCGTCTACCAACCTTAAATTTAATTTTCGCGCCAGGTCTTGAGCTATTTCACGGCCACCGCTGCCTTCTTCCTGGGAAATCGTGATAATGTTTTTAGAGTTACTCATAGGATTCAACCTCTCTTTCCTGACGTTAACTACCTTTAGCAAGAATCCTTTTATTTACCTGGTTTTATTCTAGCCTTTTCAGGTTAAAAATAAGGTTGTTGCACGTATCAAAATGGAGAATATCGTTGGGGCTTTATTATTTAATATGCCTCTCCCTGCGCGACCCTTGCGAGCAGCTTAAGCCGTTGGAAATAATCTAGCGTCGCTTGCCGTTCGGAAATGGTCTTTTCCAGGCGCTTGCTCGAGTGTTGCTGGATTTCCAAAATTTCAAGCCAGGCTTTTTCGGCTTCCTGGTAAGTAGACCAGGCATGGCCCGGGATAATCAATAAATTCCCCTCATTTTTACCTATATTAATTCGTTTATTCACTTAAAGTTGTTACCATTAGCTTCGAGGTAACATGCCTGTAACTAAGGCCGCTAAACCTTGACGATAACGAGAGCGATAATGGTTGCACCGGGTCCAAAGGTAAGAAAAATCTCTCGTAATCCCGTTTCACCCTGGTTAACATCCAACCTGTTCAAATGTAAGCGATCAATGAAGCCGCCCTATATCTCTATCGGTAAGGCTCAAAAGTTGTAAAGGGAGAAAAATACCATGGTAAACAATGTTCGCGAGTTCAAAGTTGAATTAGGTGAGACAGACTCGGCTGGTTTGGTCTACTACCCAAACTATTTCCGCTGGTTCGACCGAGCGACCAGGGATTGGTTAAGAGTTACCGGCCTGACACCTAAAGAAATGCTTGGGAAGTTCCATTTTGAGCAGCCGGTTGTAGATTGCGGTTGTCATTTTTATGGCCCCCTTCGCTATGACGACTCGGTGCGGATTGAAACGGCTGTCACCCTGGTAGAGCATAAAACCTTCCGGTTGGAACACAATGTTTATAGCGAAGGCAACCTGATAGCCTCCGCTTATGAAGTGCGCACCTGGATCGAAATTGATAACCCGTTTGAGGAAGGTAAACTTAATTCAGTTGATATTCCCAGGTTCTTTGCGGAAATTTTGAAAGGTAGCGTGGCAAAAGACGCTGACGAAGAGGCCATTTTAATTATGGATTAGCCAGGGAAGGAGCAAAGCTGTGAAACGCCCAAAGCTTATTAACTTCCTGGTAACAGGACTAATAATCCTTAGTTTTGTTTTCGCGGCCCAGGCAGCCTTGCCGGAATTTAGCCGGGCGGCTTCAACAAGCCCGGCTACAGTTGTCACAGTCCAGACTGAACCCACCAATCCCACCCTGTGGGCTGTCTGGTACGACCAGATTGCCTTACTTGGAAACAAAGCTTATATCAGCCATTACGAGGCCAACGGCTCTGCATTGCAGATTTTAGCCGTTCCCCGCAGTAGCGCGGTCCTGCCCCAATCCGGTTTCGTCTTCTTGCCGGCAGCCAACCCTCGTTATTACTATGCTACCTACCTTCCGGTGGATAACTCCAACAACGCGCTGGTAAGCGTGCAATATCAAAATCTGCTAACGGATAAAACTACCCGGCTGGCTACAAACCTTGATTTATCGATATGCCGCCAGGAATCCTGGCCGCTAGACCGCTATCTGCAACATACCGTGGTCTATAACCCCGACCTCAACCGGGTCTATATTCCCTGCTTTGCCGACCCGGCTTCTAACCAGGCCGCCCTGGTTATTGACCCGGTAAGCGACAAAATTGTGGGCAGTCTGCCCTACGTACCCCTGGCCTATAACCCGGTCAGCCACCGGCTTTATTCCATAAAATATTTTTCCGATCCGACAAACTGGCCTTTCAATGAGAGTTTTGATCTGCTGGCGCTGGATGCTCGCACCGAAAAACCGAGCAGCGACCCGCCCTTGATTGCCAATCATAGTGGTGGGGCCGGTTTAACTTCATTACTGGTAAACAGCCGGACCGGCGAGGTTTACCTGACCAGGTACGCCCTTGGTACCAGAGGCAATGGAATTTTTCAGACCGTCTTTAACAAAAACGGCCAGCAGACCCAGGACTGGACCGAAACGCCCGTGGCGGGGTTCCTGGCGCTGAACGAAGCCACCAACCAGCTTTATGGCAAACATTACAACGGCACCTATATTGCGGTGGACGCAGCTAATTTGAAAGGGGGCCAGTTAGCCTCATTCAGTTGGACGCCCCTGGCGGCCAATTCCCAGTATAACCGGGTCTATTCGGTAGATAATCACGACGCTAACAGCCCCTTCTTTTATAGCCGGGGTATGGGGGTCGTGGTGATGGATGGAAAGAATTTCGATATAACCGATTCCTTCCCGGTCCGCCCTCCCGACAGCTTTTTCAGCCAGTATGGCAACCGCTTGACCGGACCGCCAGGCAATTTGCAGGGGATTTTCTTTAATGAAACCGGTCACACTCTAACCGGCAAGTTTTTGGAATACTGGCAGGCGCATGGTGGGCTGGCCCTGTTTGGCTATCCCCTGACCGAACCGTTCCTGGACTATAACCCGGATGACGGAAAAGTTTACACGGTCCAGTATTTTGAGCGCAACCGCTTCGAGTTGCACCCCGAAAATGCCGGGACGCCTTACGAGGTTGAACTGGGACTGTTGGGCAAATACTTCTCCGCCATACCCGGCCCGGAAATTACCGCCCACTACGGTTCAGGGGAAACCGCGCCGGTGCCAGGCGGTCTCTTATTCAAGGAAACTGGCCACACCCTGACCGGTAAATTCTTACAATTCTGGCAAAACAACGGGGGTCTGGCAATGTTTGGCCTTCCCTTAACTGACCCCTTTATGGAGCGCAGCCCTGTTGACGGCCAGACCTACCAGGTGCAGTATTTCGAACGCAACCGCTTCGAGTTGCACCCCGAAAATGCCGGGACACCTTACGAAGTAGAGTTGGGCCTGCTGGGAAGCCAGTATTTACGGGTACGCGGTTGGTTGAAGTAAAGGCGGAACAAGCCCTTTTAAAATCCGGGCTTCCCCCTTTATTAAACCTTCTTTATTTTTATCTTCTTATACCTGATTCAACCTTCAAGCTAAAGGTTGAATCAGGCCAGTTTATCCAGTAGCTTTTTCCAAATTAAGCAGTAAAGGAGAAATTTTATGGAAAAGATGCTTGCAACCGTCTTTCACGGGGAAAACAACATCCAGGTAGAAGAGGTTCCCCGACCCCATGCTGGACCTGGAGAGGCCGTCATTAAAATCACGCTGACCACGATTTGCGGCACTGACCTTCATATTGTGCGCGGTGAATATCCGGTCAAACCGGGCCTGATAATTGGACATGAGCCGGTAGGCGTAATTGAGGAACTTGGAGCGGGTATCACCGGCTATAAGGTGGGTGAGAGGGTTCTGGTCGGCGCGATTACGCCTTGCGGCCAGTGCCGGGCTTGCCTGTCGGGGCAACATTCTCAGTGTGGACATGGCGGTGAAGGTCTTGAAGCTCTGGGTGGCTGGCGCTTTGGCAATACTATCAACGGGGCTCAGGCGGAGTACTTGCTTGTACCATCTGCCCAGGCTAATATGGCTAAAATCCCTGACGATCTTACTGATGAACAGGTAGTCCTGCTGGCCGATATTGCTTCGACCGGGTTTGGCGGCGCCGAGTCAGGCCAGATAAGAATTGGAGATACCGTAGTCGTATTTGCCCAGGGTCCGATAGGGCTGTGCGCCACCGCCGGGGCCAAACTGATGGGAGCCTCACTCATAATTGGGGTGGATGGCGATGATAACCGCCTGAAAATGTCCCGGCGGATGGGTGCGGATGTAGTCCTAGATTTCCGTTATACGGATGTTGTGTCGGAAATTAAACGCCTTACCGGGGGCGGGGCAGACGTAACAATTGAAGCCCTGGGTACTCAGCCAACTTTTGAAAATGCCCTGCGAAGCCTGCGGCCCGGCGGCACCCTTTCCAGCCTGGGAGTTTATTCCGGCAAGCTTCAAATGCCCTACGATGCCTTTTCGGCGGGGTTAGGTGACAACAAAATCGTTATGACCCTGTGTCCTGGCGGCAAGGAAAGGATGCGCCGTATGATGAGTATGGTTCAATCCGGGCGGTTTGATCCCACACCGCTGCTTACCCATACTTTCTCGCTCCAGGAGATCCAAAAAGGCTATGATATTTTTGGAAGCCGGGCCGATAATGTCCTGAAAGTTGCCATTAAGCCGTAAAGCTTTAAGCAGACTTTTTAAGCAAATAGGTCACCGGTCCCGCCGAACTACCAACCGGCGGGACCGGTGACCGCTGCTATACGCTAAATTACTCCAATCCTCTAAAAATAACTCGTACTTTATAATTTCGTGAGCCGGGTACTCAATGCGGGAACAACACCCGTAAAGTCCAGGGCTTCTCCGCCGTCCTCAAAAAATAAGCCGGGCCGCACTTCCGTGAGTTTAAGGGTAGCTCCTGAAACTCCGGCAAATAAATTGTCGCCGTCTACATAAAAACGGAGGCTAAGGGAGAATTGGCCCTGCTTGCCCATCTCATAGGTGCCGGTATATTGGTTTCACCACAGCGTGTCCCGGGCGTCTCCGGGCTTTTCCCAGGGAGCCAGGTTTTTCCGTCTAGTTGCAGCATACGCCGGTTGTAAACGCTGGCGGAGGTGATCGGCGTAGAACTTACAGTAGGAAAAGTAGTAAGGTCAACTGGCGTCTGGGCCGGTACAGTCGCGGTAGAAAAGCGGCAGCCATCCAATAAAAGGTCATGATAAACAAAGGTGCTGCCATTGCCAGGTTGGCTTTAACTCCTAAGGCTTACAGTAGAGGCAAAACTAAAAATTAAGGTGCTGAAGCCATAATAAAAATAAGCCATAAAAAGGTAATTCAAGCATCTTGATTAGTTCTACCAGAATTGGAAATTTAAAGACCCAACTCCAACCCAATTAATAAAAGAACTTAAAAATTGCCTGGCTTAGTTCAAACTCAGCCGGTGAGAGTACCGAGCTAAAGGAATAAAAACTAAGACGATTACAAAATGCTTGATAAAGGAAATCCAGATGTTAAAAAAAATATTAGTGCCGGTGGATGGTTCTAACCTCTCCGAAAAAGTTTTACCATATGCCCTAAAATTAGCCGCCAGACTGGACCTGCAAGTTACCATTTTGAAGGTTGTTGAGGGAACGGCTTTTCTCGATAAAAACCAATGCGAGAGTAACAAGGCCGCCGAAGCCGCCAGGGTTTATCTTTCCGAAGTGAGTAATTATTTAACCCTGAAGCGAGAACCACCCTTGATTTCTTCCGCCCAATTACAGACCAAATTATTGTATGGAGATCCGGCTGAAGAAATTTGCCGGTATGCCCATGAGGAGAATTTCGACCTGGTTACAATGACGACACACGGCCAACCCCGGCCCTATGCTAATTGCGTGGGCAGTGTTACCCGCAAAGTTTTACAAAACCTGACAGTCCCGGTTCTGCTGATACGACCTTACTGGCAAAAGTCCCCGGCTTCCCACGCTTTGAGCGAAACCCTGGCCTGCCTGAATGAACCGTTTGGGAAAAGGTTTCTAGCCAATGGCGTTAATTTAGTGCTTCCTCTCGATATGACCGATAAAGCTGAGGCCAGCCTGGACCTTAGTTTTGAACTGGCCAGGAAGCTTGACGCAACCTTATACCTGCTAAAAGTCAATAAGGAGGCCGCCTACCCACAAAATGCTCCTTTACCTGACCCTTCTGGTATACCTGCCGGGCAATCAGAATTTGGCAAAACAAACAGACAAGAGGCTGACTTCTATCTGGGGCAAATCGAAATTTTGGCCGAGAAGAATGATGTTGAAGCCGTTAAAATTGTGCTATATGGCAACCCGGCAACCGAAATACTGGCCTTTAGTGAATTACTGGAGCCGGATGCCCTCATAATGGCAACTCATGCGCTGGGAGAAGACCGCCCCATGGATTTTTCGAGCTTGACGCAGGAAGTCATGCGGCGGAGTCACCTGCCGGTTTTCATGGTGCCTTTACCCAGGCCGGTTACCCTAAAAGTCTAAAATAACCGGCCTGGGCTGGGCATGGAAAAAGGTTTGAAACCTGAAAGCAATTCCAACCTGGATTCTTGCCCAAAAGATGGCGCTAGAAAATAAACCTCAGCGCTTTTCCCGCCCTGGGGTTTATTTTTTATTTCCAATTTAACCGGCAAGAGTCATAGATGTAAATCTAATTCTTAACCAGGTCTTCCTCAGCCGGAGCGGTTTTCTCGGTTGCGGCTGTTTTCGACCTGGCCCCGGATTTATTTGCCGGAACCATCAACAGCGGCAAATGGGTCGTCTCAAGTACCCGGTTAGCAACGCTTCCATAAATTAACCGGCCCAGTCCACCTGAGCGTGAGTAGCCATTATTATTAAATCGGGTTCCACCTGGTCGGCATAGCGCATAATTTCTTCAGCGGGGGCGCCGGTCGGAGAAATTTTCCAGATTATTCCGGCACTGCCGGGATGGGAAGCAATCTACAGTGGGCCTTACTTAGATTTTATTTGATTTGCCGGTAAACAAATTAAAAAGTGACAGCAAAGGGTCTGAGTTAGCAGTAAGAAACAAACCGAGAAGGGTGTTTTAAATGGCGAAAGCGGAGGGGTAACCTCTTTGCCTCGATTTCAGGGCCGCCCTTCCCGGTTGAACAAGTCTTACCTGTTTTTACCCGAAATTTTACCGGCCCCTGCTAAGTTACAACTATAAAAAAATAACCGGGGCAGGAGAAGGAACCATGCCAGTTCGACATTACTGTTTGTTTAAGGGTTGGGTGGTTGAACGCCAGTTAGCCACCCAGAAAAATCCTCATTATCAAATTCATGCGATAGATACCCTTACCGATTACCGCATTTCGGTTAATGTTTTTTCCAACATCGTTAAAGCTAGAAACAGGCTGCTTTCCCAGGTTGAATTTACCCTGGTCGAAGATTTTCGCCATCCTGTTACCACTCGGCTTGAGAAGTTAGAACCCGGCCTTTATCCCCTGGATAAACCTAAAGACCGGTGTCCGGACGGGTTAGCCCTGGATTATATTCGAGGGAACCTTTTTAACCCTGACTTTATGAAGCCTGTCCCCTTTAATTTGCCCGGCCCCAATAACGATTTGAACGATTATCTGGACAAATATATCCGGCTGGCTATCACCGATAAGGAGACCCTGGTTTGCGCTTTTGGCAGCCACTGGGGGCCGGAAAACTGGCGCGATAAGATTTTCGGTTTCAAACCGGGCAATGGCGTGCATAATATTCATATGAACCAGGGCAACGCCCCGGGAATGTTCGGCGGAGATAACGGGATCTGGCAGGATGGAGGTTTGCTTTTTTACCTCGGCAAAGAAAATAGGTGGGCCGGTTTCTTTATAAAGTTCCAACAGCAAACCTGGGATACCTGGGACGATTCGGGCAAACCAAAATACAATCTTGCCAGGCACTACATCATCTCAAAGAAAGTGACAAAACATAGGAGAAGGAGGGCTGCTAGAAATAGCCCCCCTCCTCTTTTTTCAATAACAGGATTTATTAAAAATAGTAGCTTATCCTGGCCTGGCGGTCTGATGGAGTAGCAGTCAGTATATAAACCGCGGCAAAGGTTTGCCTGGATTTACTGGAATGAACCGTTTCGGGCCGGGCCTGGCTTCCTCGTTTTGTCAGTTCAGTGACAGCCTCAAAATCAAAAGAAGTAAAAATCGAACGTAAGCGTTTTTCCAGGTCATTTTGCTTTAGTAAGTGGCGGTAGGCCGCTGCCGTAATAGCAAACCCCTCCGGCACGCTTATTCCCATCGGGCGCAGGTTGTTAAACAACTGGCCTAACGAAGCATTTTTCCCACCAACGGTTGGAACATCTTTAAGAAAAATATGGTTGTAGCAAACGGTCCGGGTTCTTCCGGCTGATTTAGCGAGCAATCATTAACTCTGCCCTGTTTCTATTTAAGAAAGGCTCTTAAATAAATTATTTATCCTTCTTTTAGAATAACCTTTTAGAATAACCTTTTAGAATAACCTTTTAGAATAACCTCACAAGGTTAATAATCGGGATAATGCTTACTTTAACCTTGTAAAAATAGCCTTTTGCTAAACACGACCATCAGTAGCAAAAGCGGTTTGCCACAACCCGACCTTGCCATCTTTCAAACACCTGGCAAGTCATTCACTACAGGGCAATCAGGCTGAAAAGCGTTAGAGGGCTTAGCAAAGTCCAAAACAAACCGGTAATTTCGATTACAGGCCAATATTTCCCTTCTGTTTATTTGTTTCAACTCTACTTTTTACCTCGAGCAAGCATAATAAAGTAGAACCTATTTTTATTCTTTATGACAAAGTGGAGGTAACAGTATGTATACTTGCCTTGCAATAGCTCTGGATGGTTCGCCCCAGGCTGAAAAAGCTCTCCCGGTAGGGATTCGACTGGCTAAAGCTTTGCCGGCCCGGCTCCTTTTGCTCCATTTATGTATGGAGCCGAAAGAAAGTGGCGACACCTGGCTAAGAGATGCGGAAGTGGAGGAAGCCCTCAAACCGGAAAAATATCTGGAGCACATCAAACACACCTTGACCAACCCCTCCAAAAGCTGGTCGCTACCGCCCGACCAGGTCCAAACCAAAGTTCAATATAACAAATTTGCCTATGAACTGGGGGACGTTGCCACCACTGAAGGGGCCGACCTTTTGCTGATGACTACTCATGGGCGAAGCGGGCTTTCCCTTCTGATGCTGGGAAGTATTGCTACCGGGGTCTTAAAGCATTCCAGGCAACCGGTGCTCTTAATGCAGCCCGCCGAAACAGCCGCTTCACTCGAAGAAGTATTAGAAACTGTTACCCAGAGCCAGCCTCAAATATTAGTAACACTGGATGCTTCTCCTAAAGCGGAAGCGGCGCTCGAACCCGCTATGGCACTGGCTGAACAGTTAAAGGGTACCCTACACCTGGTCGAGGTGGTTACGCCGACCCCGCCGGTCATAATGGCCGAACCAGGGATTGACTTCCAATTTCTGGTTGAAATGGCACGGGAACAGGAAGAAGAACAAAACCAGGATGCCTTCAAATATCTTGAAAAGGTAAAGGAATGGGTCAAGGGTAAAGCGCCCCAGGTAGAGGTTGAAATTACCGTCCTTGACGGTTTTCCGGCGCCTCAACTTGAAGCCTATATCCGGGAAACAAAACCTTTCCTGTTAGTTATGGCAACCCACGCCCGCAATGAATTCGGTCAAATTTTGCTTGGCAGTGTAGCCGAAGAAATACTGCGTCAGGGCCATTTGCCGGTGTTAATGGTTCCCATACCGCGCAATTTTAAAGGTTATGGGCTAATACAACCCGCAAAGGATAAAGATAAGACGGAAAAGAAGCCGGTAGCTACCGCTAAAAAGTAAATGGAAAAGCAAAGCTCTCCGGTATTCTGGAACGTACCGGCTACCCAAATATTGCAACAGTTGCACTCCAGTTTGCAGGGCTTATCCAGCATAGCCGCTAACCAGAACCTGAATCAATATGGGCCTAATGTTCTAAAGGCCAGGAAAAACACTTCCAGCCTGAAATTGCTCCTGGACCAGTTCAAAAGCCCTATCATCTTGATACTGCTTTTCGCCGCCGGCCTGTCCGTTTTCCTGGGTGAAGGTACTGACGCCATAATTATCCTCATTATAGTAGTCGTCAGCGGGCTTTTGGGCTTCTGGCAGGAGCGCGGAGCCGCCGACGCCGTAGAGAAATTATTGGCCGTTGTTCAAATCCAGGTTACTGTTTTAAGAAACGGCCAGGCCGCCAAAATTCCATTTGAAGAAGTAGTGCCCGGTGATGTAGTAATGCTCTCGGCCGGAGCGACTATCCCTGGTGATTGCCTGATTCTGGGAGCCCAGGATCTGTTTGTGGATGAAGCAGCGCTGACCGGCGAGACTTACCCGGTCGAAAAGCGCCCAGGACCGTTACCCCCGGAAACACCGCTAGCCCAGCGTTTAAACAGCCTGTTTATGGGCACACATGTTGTCAGCGGCACGGCTAAGGCTCTGGTGGTGCAGACCGGCAAAGCGACGGAGTTTGGCAAGATTTCCGAGCGGCTGCGTTTGCGGTCGCCAGAAACCGAATTTGAACACGGTATTCGCAGGTTTGGCTACTTTCTAATGGAAGTAACCTTCCTGCTTTTGTTAGCCATCTTTGCCGTCAATGTTTTTCTAGCCCGACCGGTCCTGGATTCTTTTTTATTTTCGCTCGCGCTGGCCGTCGGTTTAACGCCCCAACTCTTACCGGCCATTATCAGTATAAACCTGGCCCAGGGCGCCCGGCGGATGGCCCAGCACCGGGTTATAATCAAGCGGTTATCCTCAATTGAAAATTTTGGGAGCATGAACGTCCTTTGCTCCGATAAAACCGGCACCCTTACCGAAGGCAAGATCCAGCTTGTAGCGGTCCTGGATGCCAGCGGCCAATCCAGCCAGAAGGTAAACCTTTATGCCTATCTCAACGCCAGTTATGAATCCGGCTACTTGAACCCGATTGACGAAGCTATTCGTAACTCACAAAAGTTTGAGCTGGCTGAGTATGCCAAACTGGATGAAATTCCCTACGATTTCATCCGAAAAAGGCTCAGTATCCTGGTTAAATCCCCGGGCGGCCCGCTAATGATAACCAAAGGTGCTGTTAATAGTGTGCTGGAAGTCTGCGACCGGGTGGAAAGTAATGATGGAGAGCCAGCGAACCTTGAAACCCAAAAGGGGGCTATTCTGGACCGTTTTAACACGCTCAGCCAGCAGGGCTTTCGGACGCTGGGCCTGGCTTACTGCAAACACCCGGAGGCCGCTCCCCTGACCAAAGAAAGTGAAATCGGCCTCATATTCCTGGGGTTCCTGGTGCTGTCCGACCCACCTAAATCCGGCATAATCGAAACGATTGCTAATTTGAAGAAGCTGGGCATCAATCTAAAAGTGATTACCGGCGACAGTCTGGCGGTGGCTACCCACCTGGGCCAGCAAATAGGACTTAGCCAGCTTAAAACTCTAACCGGCTCCCAGCTTGAGCGGATGAGCCAGGCTGCCCTTATCCGGCAAGCCACTGCCACCGATATTTTTGCCGAAATTGAGCCAAACCAGAAAGAACATATTATCGTTGCCCTGAAAAAAGCTGGAAATGTCGTAGGCTATATTGGTGACGGAATAAATGATGCCTCGGCTCTTCACGCCGCCGATGCCGGTATCTCGGTGGATAGCGCGGTGGATGTGGCAAAAGAAGCCGCCGACATCATTCTTCTGGGAAAAGACTTAAATGTGCTGGTAGAAGGCGTCAGGCAGGGCCGGATTACTTTTGCCAATACCCTTAAATACGTCTTTATGGCAAGCAGCGCCAACTTTGGTAATATGTTCAGCATGGCCGGGGCTTCGCTTTTTTTGTCTTTCTTGCCGCTTTTGCCCAAACAGATTTTGCTGACAAACCTCCTGACCGATTTCCCGGAAACCGCTATTGCCGTCGATAAAGTTGACCAGGATTGGATAAACCGCCCCCACCGCTGGGATATTCATTTTATCCGCAAATTTATGCTAACCTTTGGCTCGATCAGTTCCATCTTTGACTATCTAACCTTTGGAGCTTTGCTGCTGGTTTTACAGGCCAGTCCTGAACAATTCCGGTCGGGTTGGTTTGTAGAATCGGTAATTTCAGCGTCACTGGTGGTGCTTGTCATTCGCACCAGGGGACCCTTTTACCGCAGCAAACCGGGCAAAGCGTTAGTACTCGTTACCCTTGGGGTAGATGCAATTGCCCTTGCCTTACCCTATTCCCCCCTGGCCGGTCTATTGGGTTTCAGCGCCGTACCACCTCTATTTATTATTTTATTAGGGCTTATCCTGGGCCTGTATATGGGTTGCGCAGAACTTGCCAAACATTTCTTCTATAAATTAACCAATAGCGGGTGACGATAAGGGTACAAAACAGGTAACATGAGAAAATCCGATGTTAGATAAAACGCAAAAACCAGAGCGCCAGCCCTCAGATGACAGACCACCGGGCGAAGTGCGGCTTGCAGCGCCAGCCTGGCCCAAAATAGGCACTACCGTGAACTTATGACAACCTGGTAGATGACGAGGTTAAACATATACTTGCTGAAAGATACAAATCTGCCCGGCAGTTACTTGTGGAACACCGGGATAACCTGGCCTGCCTGGTAACTACCTTTCTAAAAGAAAATACTGTTAACAGGCAGGGCTTGCGGATATACCTGGCCGCCGGCTTCCTGGCCTCTTCTAGTGTCCGGGCAGTCTCGCTGGAAGATTGCCCGGACACTAGAAGAGGCCATTTCCTGATTAATCATTAATATCGGTTGTTGTAAGCGAAAAGTCCGGCGGAAAGGCGTTTGTTTCCGCAGAAAACTCTTTTACCGGCTCACTTACCCCGGCGTACTTAAGCAAATTAATGGCAGATCTGATTTTTAAGCCAGCAACAGACTCGCTCTCCCCCATAATTTCCAACCAGTTTAAGACACTCCAACAATCCTCCAGAATATTAGGAGCGTTCTGAACTAAACGGTGAACGTTTACTTCTTCTTTGAGCATGGCTATTTTCCTTTCCCTATAGAACCGGTTTTACCGGCAGCTTTGACGGTAAAACCGGATTTGCAGCCAGGCTTGCCCTGCCAGCCTCCCGGTAATAATCGCTGGGGGTAGTTCCTGACCTTCTAAACTAATAATAGCCGAAGAAAGTCTACAGACAGGTTAAAATCCGGTTGAAGACGATAAAAGTTTAAGCTCTGTTTTCATTTTCTTCAACCCTTAAATTTACTATTTAAGATTATATTTTTATAAGATTATACAAGAAGAAGGAGAAATGAAAATGCCCTGTTTATTCGCGCTTATAGCCTTAATTTCGCCACGACTGGCCCTTTTTCTGGTGTGGCTTTTAACTCCCCTGGTCAGTAGAGTCTTTGACTCTTTGCTCATTCCATTTCTTGGGTTTATTTTCCTGCCCATGACTACCTTGATGTACGTCCTGGTGTATAGCCCTGGCTTTGGGGTTAGTGGGTTTGGCTATCTCCTGGTGCTGGTGGGGTTTCTTATTGACCTGGGTTCTTATGGGGGTAGCCGCTACCAAAACCGCTATCGTTCCAGGCGCGGTGAGTGGGATTGATTTCGCGCCACCAAAAAGGTATAAGCAAAAATTTTACCTGGTTATTACCCGGGGTACCCTGAATTTAAACCTTGCCCCTTTAGAATAAAAGTGGCGAATTCTATCAAGTCCTTATTTCTAAGGCCAGGGCCAAATTAAAGGGCTTAATAGAGGCTCCTGAGACAGCCTGGTTGTGCGCCTCTTGAGCCTTCATAATAACTCCTGCACTTCAAAGGAGGCAGAATAAAATGAAATCACTGGTACTTTACGAGTCAAAATATGGAAACACGCATAAAGTTGCGGATGCTATTGCGGAAGGAATTGGTGGGAAGATTTGCTGCGTTAGTGACTTTAACCCGACCATGTTGGCCGATGTAGAATTATTAGTGGTGGGCAGCCCCATTCACGGCTGGCAACCGTCGGAGGACACAGGCCAATTCCTTACTCACCTTGACAGGGAGGTTCTCAAAGGTAAATATGTCGCTACTTTCGATACCGGCTTTAAAAGCATATTATCTGGAAACGCCGCCTCGAAGATATTAACGAAATTAAAAAGAGCCGGTGGCAGACAGCTTATGGCAACCGAGAAATTTGTCGTCGAAAAGGCGGAGGGGCCGCTCGCTCCCGGCGAGTTAGACAGGGCCAAAGCCTGGGCTAGCAGCCTTCAATCCGAATACAACCGTATTGCTCACCCGGCCCCCCATTTTGTTTGATAATACCTTTATTGGCCGGTCTTATGGAGCAACCATAGCGCCAGGCCAATAGCCGGTTGCTTTACCCTTTTCTTAACCGCTTTTGGTAAAATGGCTTCCTCTTATAAAATATAGAGGAAGCCATTTTACGTTCCTTGCCTCGACTTTTGTACATTTAGATAAAGGTTCCTCAGTACCTTTGCAAAGGTACTGAGGAACCTTTATCACTGAACCTGTATGGTTTTAATCGAACGGGCGGTTATTTAGCCCTCACCTTGTTTCCCTTTACCAGTCAGAACTTCCTCTTTGACGTTATTGTGGTTCGGGCTGCTGGCTACCGGAGGTTGAACGGGATATGGTGGGTAGGTTGGTTGAGCAGGGTAATTCATCCGTCCTAATTCCCTGGCAATCATTTGCTGGCGTCTTTCGGGGCTATCCGGCATGATAAAGACGGCCAGGAAGTTTAGCAGCAAGCCAATTCCCCACCCGGCTAAAGGCCACAAGAACCAGGGATAGCTAAACCAGCCCATCACCAGGCTGTTTACCAGATAAATTCCAAACAAAAAGGAATTGACAACCAGGTAAACTGCCAGGTGCCAGTAGAAACCTGCCCTGGCTTTAACACGTCGCTCAGCCAGCTTATAGGCCTCGGCGTATTCATAATTATAAGGATAAGGGTTATTCATACTCATTCTGCTCTCCTTTCTATTACAGTTTCCTCTTAAATACAGTTTCCTATAGAACTTCCTAAATCTGGTTAGAACAGCCTTTTCCTACTGGTTTATGGTTATTTCACCAACCCCGGAAGATATATTTAACCTGATGGAATTAGAAGTTTTTCCATAGGCATCATTCGTGTAGAAATTGCCGCTGGCTCTCAAACCATTAATATGGATTCTACCCAGACCCTGATTAACTATAACTTGCACACCTATATCCTGGGGTACACGGATGGTAATGTTACCAACACCACCGTTAATGTTGCCTGACATATTGCTGGAAGTAATTCCGGCCAGGTTAATATCGGTATTACCTACCCCGGCCTGGACGTTAAGCCCGCTAAGGGTCAGGCCCGTCATATTTAAGGTAGTATTACCAACCCCCAGTTCGAACCTGAAGTCAAGGGGGATTTCGTTCATGAACTTCAAATCCCAGTTGTATTGGGATGAGCCAAAGAATGAGCCTGAGGGTTGCCGGATTACCAGGTTGCCGGTGGTGCTGTTAACGTTGTAGTTTACCTCCGGCTTCCACTGAGAGTTGTTATAGGTATAGGTGCCGCTCATCAGGTCCACCCCACCTCCGGCCACTGTCAGGTTGCCGACTCCTTTATTGATTTCGACATTGGCCTGAGTGGCGTTACCAGGGGCTACCGTCCTGGTTTCGGTAACGAGCGGGCCATTTCCAGCCCAGCCCAGGACGTTCAGAGCGGACAGGCTGAAGAAGACCGCAGTCAGGATAGTCAGGAGAATCAGCCCGGCAAAGAAAAGTCCCAGTCCAACTGCCACCGGATTGCTGCGCCGGCGATAAGGCGGCATTAGGGGCCTGGGCGGAACTCCCGGGTAATAATACCCGGCAGGCTGGCCGGGACGAGGGTAATAGGGTCCTTGCGGTTGGACGGCATCAGGAAAATTGTAAGGCGGCATTGGGGCATTATTGCCGGGAGAAACGGGGTTATCAATCAGAGGTGGTTCACCCTGTTCCGGCTGCCCTGTAACTTGGGTTGCCATAGACTTTCCTTTCTACATTTTTCTTACTCCTGGTACTTAAAGAAGTACCTTCTGATTTAAAAGGTACTACCTGGTAGTAAAAAGAAGGGTATAAGTTTATATAAGCAGGGTAAGAAAATTATCAATTCTGGTGAGGTTGATTTTATGGTAAAGGTTTTTACTTTTATTAACCTGAAGGTTCACCTTGTTTTGTTAGGATTTATCTAACTTAGGAAATAAGGACGGAAAGGAATATAGGCGTTCCTGGATTACATTTAAAGGGGCAGGTTCAATGGTTACTTCTACCCGGTCAGGCGATAAAGGAAAAAAAGCAGAGGTCACAGAAGTTGTAAATAAACCTCTTCAATCAAATCCCTGGCACAGCCTGGAAGTTAAGCAGGTATTGGCCGGAACCGAGGCGAGTAGCGGCTTGAGCTGGCAGGAAGCCGCCACCAGGTTAACTCAATACGGACCAAACGAAATGGTCGAACAGGGAGCCAGGCGCCCTATCCAGATTATCTGGGAACAGCTTACAGCGGTTATGGTACTTATTCTGGTGGCTGCCTCGGCCCTATCCTTTTTCCTCGGCAAATACCTTGAAGCCGGCGCAATCGTGGCAATTGTTATTCTTTTTGTAACGCTGGGCTTTTTTCAGGAATACCGGGCCGAAAAAGCCATTGCCGCCCTCAAAAAATTGGCTTTGCCAAATGTTAAAGTGTGCCGGGAAGGCAAACTTATAGAAATCCCGGCCCCCCAGGTGGTGCCGGGTGATATTATCGTGCTGGAAGCGGGCAACCTGGTCCCGGCCGACCTAAGAATAATCGAGAGCGTAAACCTTCAAATCCAGGAAGCGGCCCTTACCGGTGAATCCCAACCGGTCGAAAAGACGACGGCTGCCCTGAACGCCACCGGCTTAAGCCTGGCGGAGCGGCACAATATGGGCTATATGGGCACCCTGGTTTCTTATGGCCGGGGCCGGGCGGTTGTAGTTGAAACCGGGATGCACACCGAACTGGGCAAGATTGCCGGGATGCTCCAATCCTTCACGCCCGAAATAACTCCCCTGCAAGCGCAGCTTGACCGGGTTGGCAAACAACTGGCCCTGGCCGGGATAGCCTGCGCCCTGCTCATCATCTTTCTGGGAATAAGCGCCGGGGAAGCCTTAACTGATATGATTTTGACCGGCATTAGCCTGGCGGTTGCAATTATTCCGGAGGGCTTACCCGCCGTTGTAACCGTTACCCTGGCCCTGGGCGCACAGCGTATGCTCCGCCGGAACGCTTTAATCCGCAAGCTCCCGGCCGTGGAAACTCTCGGCTCGGTTACTACCATCTGCTCCGACAAAACCGGCACCCTGACCCAGAACAAGATGACTGTCACAATCATTGACGTGGCCGGACACCGCCTTGACCTGACCGAACGACTGAATGAAAAGCCTTATAACTCACAAACTGCGGCGGGTAGAGAAGACCTGCGGGCAACTCAAGCCGCCGTTACTATGGTCCTGGTTGGTGGGGCGCTTTGCAACGACGCCCGGATGCAACCTGATAAGGAAGGTAAAGTCGAAATACTGGGCGACCCTACCGAAGCGGCTTTATTGGAAGCAGGAAACCAGGCCGGGATAAATTTAAATTTGCTGGCCGAAACCCTGCCAAGAGTGGGAGAACTACCTTTCGACTCGGTCCGCAAAAGGATGACTACCCTGCACCAGCGCTCACTAAGCCTGGCCGGACTGGCCGCCGCAGATTTGCAAGAATGGAGCATGAACGGCCTTGAGCCACGCTTACCCTATCTGGGCTTCACCAAAGGGGCGGTTGACGGTCTGGTGGAAATTTCGAGTTTTGTATGGGAGGACGGGCAGGTTAAACCCTTACAAAAGGACCAACTGGAGCGTATCCTGGCGGTAAGTAACCAACTCGCCCGTAACGGCATGCGCGTCCTGGGGCTGGCTTTTAAGTTTTACGACCATACCGCCTTAAAACCTGACGACGAAGCAAGCCTGGTCTTTTTTGGAGTGGTCGGGATGATTGACCCGCCCCGGCCGGAAGTTAAGCAGGCTGTCCAGGAATGCAAAATCGCCGGTATCCGGCCCATACTTATTACCGGCGACCATCCCCTTACGGCGGGGTATATAGCCCGTGAGTTAGGTTTTAGCGGCCCTGGTGATAGGGTAGTAACCGGGGCAGAACTGGACCTGATGAGTCCGGCCGAAATCGAAAAAACAGCCCGAGAAGTCTCGGTCTACGCCAGGGTCGTGCCTGAACATAAGTTAAAAATTGTGGAAGCCTTTCAAAAACAGGGGCAAATAGTGGCTATGACCGGTGATGGTGTCAACGACGCCCCGGCCCTCAAGCGGGCTGACATCGGAGTGGCTATGGGACTAACCGGGACCGATGTTTCCAAGGAAGCGGCTGATATGGTGCTGCGGGACGATAATTTTACAACTATCGTAGCCGCTGTCGAGGAAGGTCGGGTTATTTATGACAACCTGCGCCGCTTCATCGGTTTCGCGGTAGCCGGAAATATCGGCAAAGTAATCATAATGCTTTTCTGGCCGGTGCCATTTTACATACTTGGTTTAACTCTACAGGATAATGTCGCCTTTCAACCTTTGCAATTACTCTGGTTGAACCTCATGACAGATGGGCTCCTGGGATTGAGCATGGGGTTTGAACTGGCCGAAAAAAATGTCATGAACCGCCCGCCCCGCTCGCCAAAGCAAGGCATCTTTACCGGCGGCCTGGGCTGGCAGGTTGTAGGAGTAGGTATTTTTATCGGCCTGGCAGGGCTTTTAACCGGCTTTCTTTACCACCAGGCTAACTTGCCATACTGGCAAAGCATGCTCTTCACTACGGCGGCTTTCCTGCAAATTTTCCAGGCGTTAGCCACCCGTTCGAATACCGAATCTCTTTTCAGCATCGGCATATTCAGTAATCGCTGGATGTGGTACATCATTGGCCTGGTCAGTTTGTGCCAGGTGCTGGCTATCTATTCGCCGCTAGCCGCTTTCTTAGGATTAAAACCGCTTCCATTATTCGATTTCGGCTTAAGTATTGCCCTGGGAAGTTGTTTGCTTATTGCGGTAGAGCTTGAAAAGATAGTCTTACGCCGCCGGAAAGCCCGCAAAGCAGCCCGGCCTTTCAAAAGTTGAGCTTTTTTGGAAGCTTTAGTTTTCGTTTTTTAAGGAAAACAGGGTCATAGGAGGATAATTTTATGACACCCAAAATAGTAGTCCCACTTGATGGTTCACAGTTAGCGCTTGAGAGTTTACCCTTCGCGCTGAAATTAGCCCATCTTTGGAACGGGCAGCTTTGTTTACTGACAGTGGTGCCGCCTCAAAAAGAGAACCTGCTGTATGACTGGAGCCATGAAGCCCCGGTTAAGCAAAAACTTGCCGCCCAGGAATTTATGGATAATTTAGTTAAAGGTCTAACGGGCTCAGGAGAGAATCAGCTTCCAGCTAACCGGGTTTATGCTGTCGTGGCAGAAAGTTATATGGCAGGCCAGGCAATTGCCGGCGAAGCCCTGAACCAGGAAGCTGATTATATTGCCATGACAACTCACGGGCGGAGTGGAATAACCGAGCTTTTGCTGGGCAGTACCGCTCTCGAAGTAATCCGTAACAGTTCACTACCGGTAATCTTCTTGCGGCCTACCTGGCACCAGGCCATCCTGGAAAACTTTTCCGGCACTAACCTTAAATCTTACAAGAAGTTGGCTGGCCCGGTGGTAGTAGCCCTGGATGGTTCGCCGGAAGCGGAACTTTCCTTAAATTCCGCCCTGGACATGGCGGAACAGCTTGATTTGCCGGTTCACCTGCTGCGGGTAATCCCACCGTTTGTACCGGTAGATGAATTGGCTTCCTGGTACGAGGCTAATCTTGACCGCGGCAATGAATACCTCCGCAAGCATGATTTTGAGCAGGTAAAAGAGGAAGCGGCCCGTTACCTGGAGAAAGTTGCTGAAAGAATAGACCTTCAGAATTTAAACGGCAAAATTGGGCTTAAAGTCGGTGAGGCTGTTAGCGAAATAATTGATTACGCCACCGAGGAAAAAGCTTCCTTTATTGTCCTGGCTACCCATGCTCATGGCCGGGTAGAGCAGGCCTTGTTAGGCAGCGTTGCCAGCCAGGTTTTATGTCATAGCGGCATTCCTGTGGTAATGATTAACATTGCTTTAGCCAGTTCCAAAGCTAAAGCTAAACCGGTTCGATAGTTAACAAGCATTGTCCTGATTTGCTCTTTGCAGGATACTCTTGCGGCCATGCAATAGAAGCCGTAATGGCTACTTTGATCATCCGACTTCAGTTTCTAATCTTTGCTTTGTTTTATTACGCGGGATTCCATTACGGATGAGGGTGGTAGCTAAAACGAGGGACATAAAAAAATACAAACTTATTGACAGGCTAAAGTTATATGCTAAACCTTAACCAGTGGTTAAACCAACGGTTAAAGGCTAAAAGTGAATAAAACTGATATTCAAGAAACACCTAAGAAAATCCTTGAAGTAGCTTTCCGCCTACTTCATCGTGACGGATACAACCGTCTTAGTTCACGCGACATTGCCGCAGAAGTTGGCGTCAACCACGCGCTAATAAATTATTATTTTGGCTCGAAAGATAAGCTGGTTATTGCTGCCCTGGATGAAGCTAACCGCCGGCTCATCGAGCGCCAGGTCAGAATGTATAATGCCCCAGGCAGCTTTACCGAAAAATGGGCCCAAGCTAGATCTTTTTACGAAGAAGACCTGGCCTCAGGCTTTGTCAGAGTGCAGATGGAGCTATGGGCCGCCAGCATTTCAAACCTGGAATTACGTAAAGATTTTCTACCCCGCATCCGAAAGTGGCGCCAGGTCTTAATTGATGCTACCACTGAAGCCCTTAAATATTATGAACTTGACCTGCCCTTTTCGGCAAATGCAATAGGTACCTGGGTTTTTAATTACTGGGTTGGCCTGGAATTTTCTATGTTGTTGGAAATTCCGGAGAACGAGGGGCATCATAAAGAATCGCTGGATGCGATAGAGTTCTTACTTGAGCAGTTAGACTACAAAAGTGTAGAAGGCAGCAGGTTAAAGGTTAAAGGTTAAAGGTTAAAGGTTAAAGGTAAATGGATGAGAGCACGTAATCCAGATCTGGAAGGTTTTACCGAACGCAAGGGTGTAAAGTTATTCTTTGAGGTTTTCGGTGAGGGTGAAACCAGCGTAATATAGCTGCCTACCTGGTCAATAATTCATTCTCGCTTCTGGAAAGCCCAGGTACCTTACCTTGCCCGCCACTGCCGTGTGATTACCTTCGATGGAAGGGGGAACGGCCGGTCAGACCGTCCTGTTTCCCCACAGGATTACTCTCATTTAGAATTTGCGGCGAATATTGATGCCGTAATGGAGGCCACCGGCACTTTCCAGGCTGTAGTGGTAGCCTTTTCCGCCGCCGCTAACTGGGCCGTATGGTTCGCCGCCCAGCATCCTGAAAAGGTCAAAGGTATAGGTTTCATTGGACCGAGCGCCGCCATTCCAATCGATCATCCTGAACGAGCTATTTCAGCCCGGTTCGAGGAGCAATATTCGTCAGATGGATGAAATTATGGTAGCCAATTTTATGGTCTTCCACGACCTGATCCGGGAAGAACATTATGATTCGTGGATTGGTGACGAAGCCTGGGAGTTGGACTATTTTCTGCATGAAAATCCAGGGGAAAAGCGCGCTCCTTATTTCTGGCTCACCGACTTTGTAGGTTGGCGGCTGCCGGTGAGCGATAGTGACCGTACTACCAGTATCGAGAGCGAATACCTCGAAGTACTTGCTACTCGCGCTTAACTGGTTACCAGGATGTAAACTACACCTTCGGGGCCGGTTCAGGACCAGACCTTGAGCCGGCCAAGAAAGATAGGAATAGGCAAAATCAATGGCTTACACACTCAAGCATACCTTCGTGGACCAGGCGTTGCCAAGTACTCTCACTGCCACCACGGAAGGTGATTTTGCCACCCTTAGTGGCTACTTTGCACGTCATGACGTGCAAAGTAGCCACTAAGGGCTTAATCCTCTCATTTTATTGGCTTATTGCTACCTTTTTCTTATAACCATTTTTTTGCAACACAACCCATGCTTCTATAACCGGCATATTCGAGGCCAGCCCTTCAGGTACTTCTGCTCATATCCGTAATTTGACTAATTTTTCCATTGTAGCGTTGACTAATCAAGCCTTATGTGCTAAAAAGAAGCAACTCTATTTTAAGGACAGAATTTAGCGCCTGAAAAGGTTTCGTTAAAAACTTAAGCAATCTTCCCAGATGTAACCTGTAGTGATTGCCTTTCTTGCTTCGCTTAAAGTATAAAAGTCGGAGTGTGGGACGGATTTTCGTTAGTCGCATATTCCTTCCTTTACACAGTTTTATAGTCACCCTGGCCTGGCTTTCAATTTATCACCCAGGTGGCTCGGTTTTAACCTATTTTTTTTAATTTAATAGATATGTAGGTTGGGGGAATGAAGAGGAGCCTGGCAAGTAGTATTTAACTTGTGAGCAGTGAGATTCATTCCCCGTAATTACGGAATGGCATAGCGGCCTTCCGGAGGAGATACGCAATGAAGCTTGCCTTCAGAAAGACCTATTTAAGCTCGCTTGCAGTAATGGCCCTGCTGCTAACTGTGCTAATGGCGGCTTGCGGGGACAATACCGCCACCACTACCTCTGCCGCTACTGCGGCCGCCACTACCGCTTCCAGTGCGGCTACTACCGCCGCTGCCAACGGTTCAACCACAACTGCGGCCGCCAGCGGTTCGGCCGCAGCCGCTTCCTCGCTTGGTCCAATTCCTAAAGGCCCGGCCCAGATTAATGGGACAATTGTCGTGGCACTTAACACCGAAATTACTGGCGCTGGCTCTCAAACTGGAGAACTGGCCCGCAAAGCGGCGGAAATAGCGGTGGACAAGATCAATAACACTGGCGGGGTCAACGGCCAGAAGATCGAACTTAAGGTTGAAGACGCCCAATCAAGCAATACGGGTGCGCTGGCGGCCTTGAATAAAGCGGCTGATGATAAAGCCGTAGCAATGGTCGGGCCGGTTAAAAGTACCCAGATTCTGGCGATTAACGACCGCATTAAGGAATTGAAAATGCCTGCTCTCATCGGCGGCACCAATGTCACCCTTACCCAGAAGGGCAACGAATGGGTCTTCCGCTTCCGTCCCAACGATGGGATCGCCGGCAACGCCATGGCAAACTTCCTGCTAAATGACAAGGGCGCTTCCAAAATAGGCATTCTTCACGACAGTGATGCCTTTGGAACAGGTGGGGCGGACGTGGTCGAAGCGGCGGTCAAAAAGGCTGGCAAGCAAGTGGCCAAGCGTGAAAAGTATACTACCGGTTCCCAGGACTTCACTGCCCAGTTGCTTTCCATTAAGAGCGCCGGGGCGGACGCCCTCGTAATCTATGGCACGAATGCCCAGGATGATGCTGTTATCCTGCGCCAGATCAAAGAGCAGGGTATGAAGATTCCGGTGGTCGGTTCTCCCTCTTTCGGTCAAACTATCGTAACCAGCCTGGCCAGTGATGTAACGGAAGGGGTTTATGTGGTTCAGGACTTTTTCACTGGCCGCACTCCCGAATATAACGAGTACGCAAAAGCCTGGCAGACCAAGTTCAACAGCGAACCGGATGGGCTTTCGGCCTGGAACTGGGATGCAATCCACCTGCTTTCGAGGATTATTGCCCAGGTAGGAACCGATAACAGCAAGATTCGGGAAGCTCTTAGCCAGGTCAAGGGATACCAAGGGGCGGTTGGCTTGTTCGACTTTACCAGGGGTGGCGATGGTTTGAACTCAGTGGATGTTGCCCAGTATAAGGATAAGAAATTAGTCTTTATCCGCAATGTCGCGGTAAGTTAAGCCACAGGTAATAAAGCGGTAAGGGGTGGAAGCAGGTTCCACCCCGCGCTTCTGATACTTTGTCAGAAGTGCTTTTTAGCTGGCAGCACTGGCGCGATGTTCAAATTTCAAGCTGCTCAAGCGGGAAGGACGCTTTTATGGAAGAAATTATTCAGCTACTGGTTAGTGGACTGGCTTATGGTTCCATATACGCCCTGGTAGCCCTGGGTTTTGTCCTGATTTATAACGCGGTAGGAGTAGTCAACTTTGCCCAGGGCGAATTTGTAATGGTTCCCTCCTACATAGCGGTGGTCTTCCTCAACTTCTGGGGTTTGCCTTTCATCCTGGCCTACCTGGGGACGATCCTGGTAGCCTGCCTGTTCGGTTTGCTTTTCCAGCAGGTAGCCTATTACCCGCTCCGCCACCGCACTTACCTGCCGGTTATTATCAGTACAATTGGAGCTTCAATCTTTCTCCAGAACGCTGCCCTGGTAGTCTTCGGGGCTGAACCTAAAAAACCTGAATCAATCTTCAGGCCGGGTGATACTTTTGAAATTAGCGGGATTTTTATTGTGCCGCAGTATGTCTTGATTCTGGTCGTGACCCTGCTGCTGGTAGCTTTCCAGTACTACCTGTTCGAGCGTACTAAACTGGGCAAGCAGTTGCAGGCGACTGCCCAGGACAAAACCACTGCCCAGCTAATGGGAATCCAGGTCAACCATATGATCATCTTTACTTTTATGTACAGCGCCGTCCTTGGAGCGGTAGCCGGTATCCTGGTCAGCCCGCTGCTGCTGGTATCCAAGACTATGGGCGGAGGTCTGGCCCTTAAAGCCTTCTCGGCAACTATTATAGGTGGTTTCGGTTCCGTACCGGGGGCAATCCTGGGCGGGCTGTTTTTGGGTATTGCCGAAAAAATGGCCGCTCGTTACATTTCCTCGGCTTACGAACAGGCTTTTGCCTTTATTATCCTGATAGTAGTTTTGTTGATTAAGCCGGAAGGGTTGTTTGGCGAAAAGATTTCGGAGAAAGCCTGATGAACAGGAAGATTATTTACGCCGGGCTGGCTGTATTGATCGCTGCCATCCTGCTGGCGATGCCGAACCTGCTGGATACCAGTAGCCTTAATACGCTCAATGTTGGGATGGTATTTGCCCTGCCGGTGCTGGGCCTTTACTTTATCCTTGGCCTGACCGGCCAGATGTCATTAGCCCAGGCCGCTTTCTGGGGTATTGGAGCTTATACTTCGGCCCTTCTAACTGTAAACTGGGACTGGTCGCCCTGGCTCGGGATAATCGCCGCCTTTTTCGTAGCGGCATTCTTCGGGGTTTTGCTGGGTATTCCGACTCTACGCCTCAAAGGCCATTACCTGGCAATGGCTACTATCGGGTTCGGTATTATCGTAGGACTGGTCCTGCTGCAATGGGATACTCTCACCCGCGGGACAGATGGTATCAGTATACCTGCTTATTTCAGGATTGGTGACTTTGCTTTCGACAAAATTGAAAAATATTACTATCTACTGCTGGCGGTCCTGTTGACGCTAGCGGTCGCGGCCTGGCGGGTGAGGTTTTCTCGGATCGGGCGAGGTCTGCTGGCGATTCGCGAGAATGAAATGGCGGCTGAGTCCATGGGTATAAACACTACCCTGTATAAGGTGATGGCTTTCAGCCTGGGAGCAGGTTATGCCGGCGTAGGTGGCGCTCTTTTCGCGCACCTACCAAACACACGCTATATTTCGCCGGATACTTTCTCCTTTGACCAGTCGGTAGTCTTTCTGGCAATGTTGGTCCTCGGCGGTAGCGGTACAATATTCGGAGCAGTTCTGGGGGCCGTTTTTCTACAATTCCTGCCTGAATGGCTGCGCTTTCTGGATAAAGGGTACCTGGCGGTCTACGGGGCCGGTATTATGCTAATTATGGTTTTTTTACCGGTCGGCGTGGTAGGGTTGATAGAGCAATTGCTCAAACCCTGGCTGCCCCGGCCTGCCCAGCTCGTGGCCCCGGCCAGCCTGTTAAGCAAGGTTGGTCAGCCGCAGTCGGGTGAGAGCGGGCAGGGAAGCCGGGAGGCTGCTGCCGGTCAGATTGTGCTGGAAGTGCGCAATTTACAAAAATATTTTGGCGGCCTTAAAGCCCTCGATGGTATCAGTTTTAAGGTAGTTAAGAGCGAAATCCATGCTCTGATAGGTCCGAACGGCTCCGGCAAGACCACTGCACTCAATGTTATCAGCGGGATTTACCGGCCGACCAGGGGGGATGTTCTCTTTAATGGTCAGGCGGTTGGCGGTAAGCCGCCTCACCGCCTGACCCGGAGTGGACTCGCTCGTACGTTCCAGAATATTCGACTCTTTCCAGAGCTTTCAGCCCTGGAAAATGTGATGGTTGGTCAGCATGTTCAAAGCCGGAGCAACTTGCTGGGGGCAATTTTACCGCTTCCCCAGAGCCAGGCTGAGGAACGGCGTATTCAGCAGGAAGCCGTGGCTGCTCTGGAGTTTGTCGGGCTGCTTGACAAACAATCCGAGCTTGCCAAAAATCTCTCTTATGGAGAGCAACGCCGGGTTGAAATTGCCCGGGCACTGGCAGCCAAGCCATTTTTGCTACTGATGGACGAGCCGGCAGCCGGGATGAACCCACACGAAACCGAAACTTTGATGGATTTGCTGGTTAAGTTGCGCGATCAAGGCCTGACAATACTCCTGATTGAGCATGACATGAACCTGGTTATGTCCCTGTCCAACAGAATAACCGTCCTGAATTTTGGCAAGGAAATCGCGGATGGCTACCCGAGTGAAATCGAGCGGAACCCGGCAGTTATCGAGGCTTATCTTGGCGCGGAGGTAGTAAGTGCTTAAATTAGAAGGGATTGCCGCAAACTATGGCAAGGTTCAGGCTTTACGCTCAGTATCGCTGGAGGTTGAAACCGGCCAGATAGTTACGATTATTGGAGCGAACGGCGCTGGTAAAACTACGACTTTCAAAACTATTTCGGGATTAGTACGGCCAGTAGCCGGGCGGTTGGAATTTGAAGGCCATAACCTGGCAAACCTGGCTCCCGAAAAAATTGTCGAACTGGGAATTATTCACGTCCCGGAGGGACGCAGGCTCTTTCCGGGTCTCTCGGTCTTAGATAACTTGTTGTTAGGTGCGACGAGCCGCCATAAAAAAAACCAGAAGTGGAGAGCGGAGGCCGCCGAAGACCTGGAGAAGGTTTACAAAATTTTCCCGGCCCTCAAGCTTCTTGCTAAACGCTTAAGTTGGACCCTCTCGGGGGGTGAGCAACAGATGTGCGCGATCGGACGCGGCCTGATGGCCAGGCCGCGCCTGCTAATGCTGGACGAACCCTCGCTGGGTCTCGCCCCGGTACTGGTACAGGAAGTTTTCCGGACGATTGTTGAGATTAATCGGCAGGGTATGACAGTCCTCTTAAATGAACAAAATGCCCGGCAAGCACTGGCAATTGCCAGTCGAGGATATGTGCTGGAAACCGGTACAATGGTGTTGAGTGGTGAAGCGCGCGGCTTGCTTAACAATGAACAGATCAAGCGAGCTTACCTTGGCAGCGCTATGAAGATCAAAGACCCAGACCTAGCGGAGGTGGTGGAAAATTCCACTCGCAAAATTCCCACGCCCGGAGAGTAAGTTTAGCCGTTGTATTGCGGCTTGGCTACCATAGTCATCCGGCCTAATTTGCGTCCTTTTGCAACCATATCAGGCGGCACGTTGATAGGTGTGGTGAAGGCCACCAAGGACTGGAAAAGCCACAATTTCTCCCTTTCCTGCGGGTTGTGTTTGTGTTCTTATCGGTCTTTGCTGGCCAATTCCCTGAGGTGGCCGCCCATAGTTATAATATGGGACATATTCTTTCAATACTTTAGATAGATGTCGTTCGGAGAGTATCAAAAAGAAATCGAGGCCCTCCCGGCGCAAAGGGCCGATGAACCTCTCAAATACCGCATTGGCATTGGGAGCTTTGATGGGAGTTTTTAGTATTTCAATAGCTGTATCCTGGGCTACTTGCTTGAATTTGTTTGATAAACACGTAACATCCTTCGAGATGGAGGCCTGTTTTGCCGCCGCCAAGGCTTTTTTCCCCGCAGGGCGCCCCAAAAAGGGGCAAGACGGATTTATCTAAAGCAAGTTGTTGGCCGCAGAACTGCTCTAGCTCAGTAATCTTCGCCTCATAGCCCAATTTCTCGGATGGAATTTCAGTTGGTTCACGAGAATTAAAGGCGGCCTCACCCCTGGCCTGGTATTCTTTACGCCATTTTAAAAGGCTGCTTTCGGCAAGCTTAAGCTCCCGGCAAATCTGAGCAGGTCGTTTCTCTCCGCCCTGGATTTGTTTACAGAGTTGGATCTTGAATTCTCGAGTGTGAAAGCATCCGTTCATTGTCTAACTTCTCCTTTACCTTAAAAGTATAACAAAAGTATAACGGTAAATTCCGGGAGAAGCGAGCTTTCATTTTGGTCCAGGTTTATGGGTGCAGTCCAGAATTTGTTTGTGTTTCACCCAGAACCACCTCCTCGCCAGGAATAAATACCTGACGAGAAGATAGGCCAAAAACAATCAGGAGGAAAGAGGGGGCCGAAGGGCAGGAGACAGATGCCAGTAAGGGAGGTGCAATTTTGCGAAGCGAATCATGCAAAATTTATCATTCGTGTACAGACCATCGATGAGGTTGGTAGCCAGGACGACCATTGCCGCAGCCTGGACAGTACTTATGGGTAACCAAAACAGGACCATTAGCAACAGGGCAATCGTTCTTCGCCGGTAGTCTTATGGCACATTTTATGGTATATTTTTAGTATATCCTTAATGTCAGATTATGAATGACAGACATTAAGTAGACATAGCTATACAGTTTTGTAACAATTTACAGCTATAAATTATTACAAAACAACCAAAGGGTTTTACGAATATTATTTCTGCTACATCCAAAAACACAACACTTAAGCCCTTCAGAAGCTGATCTTTTGTCTAGTTCAACTAATGTTAGGTTTTGGCATGTAGCCAAAATCGTGCAAAATCAGTTAATGAGGTATAAGATTTTATGAAAACTTTTAAGTTTTCAAGCAGTTTTATGCTGTTTGTATTATTGTTAGGTCTGCTGTCAGCCTGTGGCAATATTTCAATATCGCCTAACGATGACGATACTACAATTCCAACTGTTACTCCAAACACTAGCCCCTCGGTCAGTCCGAGTGTCAGTCCCTCGGTCAGTCCGAGTGTCAGTCCTAGCACCAGCCCCTCGGTCAGTCCGAGTGTAAGCCCGAGTGTAGGTACTGAGGCCAGAAAGATTACTGTTTGCCATGCTACTGGCTCACAAACTAATCCCTATGTAGAGATTACCATCAGTGAGAATGCGGTAGATGCCCATAAAAATAACAACAAGGGCGACATTGTACCTGCCCCTGCCGGTGGTTGTCCTACAACTGCCAGTACCAGCCCCTCAGTAAGCCCGAGCGTAAGCCCCTCGGTTAGCCCAAGCGTCAGTCCTAGCACCAGCCCCTCGGTCAGTCCGAGTGTAAGCCCGAGTGTAGGTACTGAGGCCAGAAAGATTACTGTTTGCCATGCTACTGGCTCACAAACTAATCCCTATGTAGAGATTACCATCAGTGAGAATGCGGTAGATGCCCATAAAAATAACAACAAGGGCGACATTGTACCTGCCCCTGCCGGTGGTTGTCCTACAGCCAAGGCCAGCACTGAGGCGCCCAAAACTGCCAGGCCTTCTACTCCTAAACCTACTCCTACGGCCAAAGCAGGTAACAACGGCAGCAACGGTAATCAAGGTAGCGGCAACAATGGAAAAGGGAACAATGGCAATCAAGGTGGCGGTAACGGGAACAACGGTAACCAGGGTGGCGGCAATAAGGGTGGCGGCAACAAGTAGTTAATATTTTTTAGCCACTTAAGTTTCGCCTGTAATGGGTACTTTAACCAGCCGACTGTATCCTAATGCGCAAGCCACCTTTTTATAGCAATTATGTAAACCTCCAAGTACTGGAAATGTGACTATTTTCCCTCCTTGCAAGGGAGGCAACACTGGAGTTATAGGAATTGCTTGACCAATACCCTGATGCGGTCTTACTGTATTAAAGTACCCTACATATACCTTTAGCACTCGATATAAGTGACGTTCATTTAAGATGAAGAAATGGTCTAGAACTTTCTGCCGCCCGCTAAAGAACTCTTATTCTGAGCTCGCAAAAATGCCTTGTGTTCATTTTTTCGCTAAATCTAAGTAATTATAAGCCTTTAACCTTTTGAACAATAAATAAAGGCATTTGAATCCGGTTATTGTAATATTTACAATAACTCTTTTTGCGCTAATGTCAATTAAATTTATGCTATAATTCCGCTTATAAGATTGATTGTATTAACCGGCCCAGACGTAAAACAGGAACAGAGCGGAATATGGCAATCTCCACTGAAATGAGCCAGACGCGGCAGCAAAAAGCCCGCGATTACGCCCGGATACGCCACCGGCTTTTCTTCGTGAATACCGGTCTTGCCGTAGTTTTGCTGGCGTTATCCCTGGTCACAGGGCTTTCCCTCGAACTGCGAAAAATTGTCGAAAGCTGGACCACCAACCAGTGGCTGGCGGTGCCGCTTTACCTGGCAATCTTTGGCGCGGTCTACGCCCTTCTGACCTTCCCCCTCGACATTTATAGCGGCTATGTGCTGCCGACCCGCTACGGTACCCTGCACCAGTCTTTCAAATTATGGCTGCTGGACCTGGCAAAAGGGGGCCTGCTGGCAGTTGTCCTCGGATTGCCGCTGCTGGAAGCCCTTTATTTTGGCTTCAGGCACCTGGGCGACTGGTGGTGGCTGGTAGGCGGCCTTTTCTACCTGCTGTTTGTCGTAGTAATGGTTAATCTTGCCCCGGTCATAATCATGCCGTTATTTAATAAATTTATCCCGCTGGAAAACGAAGAACTGCAAGACCGCATTTTGCGGCTCGGCCAGAAGACCGGGGCCACCGTCAAAGGGATCTATACGATTGACTTCAGCAAGCGCACTTCTTCGGCTAACGCTTTCGTGACCGGGATTGGCAACACCCGGCGGGTCGTCCTGGGCGACACCCTCACTTCAAACTATACCCCGGACGAAATTGAAGTGATTATGGCCCACGAACTGGGCCATCACGTCCACGGAGACATCTGGCGGGGCATTTTCCTGGACAGCGTGATAACCCTGGCCGGGTTCTACCTGGCGAACCTGTTCTTGCAGGGCGGGATACATCTTTTCGGCTTTCGCGGTCTGGGCGACGTGGCGGCTTTCCCGCTCTTTGTCCTGGCGATGGTCCTCTTTGGCCTTATCACCATGCCCCTGACCAACTGGCTCAGCCGGACCCGCGAGAACGCCGCCGATGTTTACGCCCTCGACATTACCGGCAACGCGACGGCTTTTATCAGCGCCATGAAAAAGCTGGCGAACCAGAATTTAGCCGACGCCGCGCCCCCGGCCTGGGCCGTCTGGCTGTTCTATACCCATCCTCCTATTGGCGATAGGGTAAAACGCGGCGAGGACTTTATCACCCGGCGCGGTTACAGTTGAACGGCTGGCTGCTGCTCCTGACCGGCCTGGTTATCCTGGCCGGGGCGGTCTGGCTGGCGCGCCGCTCCTGGCTCGGCCAGCAGGCCAGCGGCCTACCCGCGAAAGTTTCGGTGGTCTACAGCGATAGCGGAGCCTGGGAAGGGGTAGCCGAGCCACTTTTCTCCCCCACCTACGGCCTTACCGGCAAACCCGATTACGTGCTGCAAACAAAAAAAGGGCTGGTGCCGGTCGAGTTGAAACCAACCCGCCGGGCCGACCAGCCCTACGAAAGCGATATTATGCAACTGGCGGCTTACTGTCTGCTGCTGGAAGAAGACTGGCAGGAGCAACCGCCTTACGGCCTCTTGCGCTACCAGGAAAAAACCTTCCGCATCGAGTGGACCGCCGAGTTGCGCCAGGACTTGCTTGATTTGCTCGACGAAATGCGCGAACTCTACATTTTTCCTGCCTACAAAGGCGGCCCCTTGCCCGAACCCCAGCATGATATGACCGTGCGCTGCCACGGCTGCGGCTTCCGCTACGTCTGTTTTCCCGGTGATTAGTTTTTACTAAAAACTTCCCCACGTTACCGGGAAAGGGCCAGTTTCACCAGGCGGCCCATGCTCGGCTTCTGACCGTACATAAGCACCCCGGCCCGGTAAATTCGCCCGGCCAGCCAGGTAAAGATTACGATTGAGATAAGCATTATCACGATACTGGCCGGCACTTCCCACCAGGCCAGGTTGGAAATCCCGGCCCGACTTAACATCAAGGTCGGGGTAAAGAAAGGCACAAACGAGAGAACTTTTACCCACAAGGCATCGGTTGCGCCCAGCGAGAAAAGGCTGATAAAGTACCCGGCCATGAACAGGAAGGTCAACGGAGTCAGGGCGGTCTGAACATCCTCCTGGCGGCTTATCAGCGACCCTACCGCCGCGTAAAGCGTGCCGTAGAGCAAGAAGCCGAGGATAAAGTAAAGGACCACGAGCCCTAACAGCCCTATCGAAAGCCCGGTTATGTCAATACGAGTCCCGCCCGTCGCGTTACCCAATATGACGCTTTTTAGCGGATCCTGAACCAGGAACGCGATAACCCCGGCTACCGCCAGGGCCGCTATCTGGGTTAACCCGGCCAGGCCAATACCAATAATCTTGCCAATCATAAGCTGGAACGGCGTCGCGGCGTTAATCATGATTTCCATAATCCGGTTGCTCTTTTCCTCGACCGCACCCTGGGCCACCGTCGCGCCGTATTGCAAAATCGTGGTGAAAATCAGGATGATACCGAGGGTAACAACCAGGGTTGCCGCCCCGGTTTCCTCGGCGGACCGGCCTGATTTCTCGTCGGAGGCGCTGGTAACACTCAGGTTAGGCGACTGGAAAAGGGTGTTTAACTGGGACTGCGGGATACCCAGTCGCCCTAATTTATCAAGAAAATTTAGCTGGGTCGTAGCCGCCTGGATGCGGGTGGCGGTAGCGCCGGTGGGGCTGCCGTTGCTGAAATATTCAAAGTTTAATTCACCTGAAGCGGCCCGGTTTATTACCAGCAGCCCATCCAGTTTGCCATCACGGACCTGCTGCTGTAAAGATTTGAGGTCGCCGGGTTGGGCCGCCTTGATATCAAAATCTTTCTTCTTGCCGGGGGCGGTCGGCTGAATCTGGCCGGTAGCGGTAATAGTTGTATTTAGTTGAGTATCGAGATAAGCCACCGGTTCGAGTCCGGCCACCTGACTGGCCCGGTTTACCACGACGATTTTTGACTGCGAATTTGAACTGATTAATTGGATGATGGTCGGGACGAAGGCCGCCACGATTACCAGCACCACCAGGATAATTGTACCGACCTGGAACGAGCGTTTCTGGACGCGGGCCTTGTACTCCCTGGCGATAATCAAGGGAATGTTCCGGGCGTTCTGGCCGGCGGCGTGGTTCGATGAGGCCACCACAACTTGCGCTTCGTTTCCGGCAGAACCTTCTGTCAGGTTTTTCTTTTCCTTTAGAAAAGCCACAATTTTCTCCTTTTAGCGGAATCTTTTGCAAATCCGGCAAGCCGGAAATTTTAGGGGTTGGCTGCCGTTGGATTCCCACGTTAAACTTTCAAATTTTAACGACGCATACCTGTTTCCACCGGGGCCGCGGGGACCGGCACATCGGGCTGGGCAATCCCGCCCACCCGCTCGATAAAGATGTCATTGAGGGACGGCTCGGCCAGTTCAAAAAGGGTGATGTGGCCGCCGCGCTGCAAAGCAGCCTGTAAAATCTGGTCAGTGGTAGCGGGCGCTGCCAGGTTGAACTCCACGTAGTCCTGCCGCCGCTTGGTAATGCTTACGCCGGGAACCAGGTCAAGCCAGGCGATTTGCGGGTCGTTATCCAGGGCCAGCCGGACGACGCTTCGCCCGGCGCTGCGTTTGACCTGGCGCACGCTCCCCTCGACTACCATCTGGCCTTTGTTGATTATTGAAATATTCTGGCAGAGTTCCTCGACCTGTTCCATCTGGTGCGTCGAGAAAATGATTGTCTTGCCGCGCCGGTGCATTTCCAGGAAAGCGTCCTTTAAAAGGTTCACGTTCACCGGGTCGAGGCCGCTAAAAGGCTCATCCATAATCAGGATTTGCGGCTCGTGCAGAATGGTCGCCAGGAATTGAACCTTTTGCTGGTTGCCTTTGGAAAGTTCTTCAACCTTTTTCTTGCGGTAGGTGGTAATCTGAAAGCGTTCCAGCCACTCGTCAAGTTCTCGCTTGACCGTAGCCTTATCCATGCCATAGAGCCGGGCCAGGAAAATAAGCTGATCGTCCACGTTCATTTTTGGATAAAGGCCGCGTTCTTCCGGCAGATAGCCCCAGGCTTTGCGCGGAATCTCGGTAACAGGGGCGCCGTTCCAGGTAATCCGGCCGCTATCAGGCCGGATAATATCCAGTATCATGCGGATTGTGGTGGTCTTACCGGCCCCATTCGGCCCCAGGAAACCGAAAATCTCGCCCTGCTCAACCTGCATAGATAGATTCCGGACGGCCTGTACGTTCGCAAAACTTTTACTAATATTTTCTATAAGAAGTGCCATTAAAGCCTTTCCCCCCTTTAGAGAGTGCTTCTATCAAATTTTCGGGCCAATTCTCAAACTTAAATGGATACTTGCTCGCCAAATCCTGCTTATTTTACTACGTCCTGACCGGGCCAAAAGTCTCAAACAGATAATAATAAAGTAGAAATAAAAGAAGCGTCCTTGATGGACGCTTCTTTTATTTTCGAAAAATTTACTTGGAGAGGGCCGCCGCTTCACGCAGGGATTTGCCGGGATCGAGGATTTCATCAATGATGCCATACTCTTTGGCTTCTTCGGTGGTGAAGTAATGGTCGCGGTCGAAGTCGCGGCTAATCCGTTCGTAAGGCTGGCCGGTGTGCTTCGCCATAATCTCGCGGACCTTGCGCTGCATATCGAGCAGGTAGCGCGCCTGGATTTCAACGTCCGGGGCGTAACCCTGCATCCCGCCGCCCGCGGGGTGCTGGTGAATAGTCGAGTTCGGCAGGGCAAAGCGTTTGCCGGGGTTGCCCGCGCAGAGCAGCACGGTCGCCATTGAGGCAGCCAGGCCCATGCACATCGTCACCACGTCCGGCTCGACAAATTGCATTGCGTCATAGATAGCCAGACCGGCTGTAACCGAGCCGCCGGGGCTGTTGATATAAATCGAAATATCGCGTTCCGGGTCTTCGTAGGCCAGGAAAAGCAACTGGGCAATTACCACATTGGCAATCTGGTCGTCAATGCCGGTACCCAGGAAAATGATGCGCTCGCGCAACAGGCGGCTGTAAACATCGTACTGGCGTTCACCCCGGTTGGTATTTTCAATTACGTAAGGGATAACCGCTTCCGGCTTTACGATACCAGTATCAATAGCTTTTTCGTAATATTCGGGTAAATGTATCTTGCCCATGATTTTCCTCCCTGGGGTTTACCGTATTAGGGGCAAACCTGGAAATAGTTTAGTATAGGTTGGGCCGGGACTTCCGGGATGCCCCGGCCCCATAAAATTATTCGTCAGATTTCTTGCTGCCGCTCCCGGTGGCTTCCTCGGTAGCGCCCTGGTCAAGCGGAGTTTCTACTTCGTTTGCCGGGACCGGGTCAGGCACCGCGCCGGTATCGCCATCCGTTACCTCGGCCAGTACTTCTTCCGCCTCGGTCTCGCGCGCGCTTTCAGCCGGGACATCGGCAAACTCGACTTCATCCGCCGGTTTGAGGCCTGTCGCGATTTCAATCAAGCGGTCGGTCAACTTGGTGCTGAAGATAGTGTCGCGGACCTGCTGCTGGGTCTGCTCGTTTGCCAGGAATTCGCGCATGCTATTGGCCTGGGCCTCTTTGTTTTCTTCCGGCACGTCTTTGGTGAATTCCGTCACCATCCGTTCAACTTCCCGGTCGAAATCTTCCTTCTCAACCGTGATGCCTTCCTGGGTGGCAATCTCGCGCAACACCAGGACAGTCTTGATACGATCCAGGGCTTGCGGGCGAAGTTCCTCGTGAAAGGCTTCGTGGTCCTTGCCGGTGTACTGGAGGTACTGGTCCAGGGTCAACTTTTGCTGTTTGAGCCGGTTAGCCATATTCTCTTCGAGCGAGTGGATTTCAGCGTCAACCAGGACCGGCGGAATGGTCACATTCGAGCGTTCGACTGCTTCCTTGACAATCTTCTCGGTCAATTCGCTTTTGGCCCTGGAAAGCTTCTGGGCCTTGAGGTTCTCGCGGATGCGTTCGTGCAGTTCGTCCACGGTCTTCACGCCGGGCAGGACGGACTCGGCAAACTCGTCGTTAATCTCAGGCTCGTGCTTGACTTTGATGCTATTCAGCTTGACCTTGAAGGTCATCGGCTCCTGGCCGGCGGTATCCACTTCTTCGGGAGTCTCCGCTTGGGTAGCGGCCTTATCTTCTTCAACTCCTTCGGTTTCTTCAGTTACGCCGGTCTCGGCGCTCTGGACCGGCTCGGCGGTTTCAGTCTCGGCTTCGGCGGTTTCAGTCTCGGCTTCGGCGGTTTCGGTTGCGCCCTCGGCGGTTTCGGTTGCGCCCTCGGCGGTTTCGGTTGCGCCCTCGGCGGTATTCTGGCCCGCTTTGGCCTCGGTTTCGGCGGCAGCGGGGGTAGCCCGTTTAACCTCGATAACCTTTTCCTCGCCCACGCTCAAACCCTGCACCTGGTCGTCAATCTGGCCCAACAGTTCGCCTTTACCCAGGATACCGGTCCGCTGGAAAGGTTCGCCGGAGGTTTCGCCATCCCGGACGGTCTGCATATCGAGTTCAACCTGGTCGCCTTCCTGGGCAGGGCGCTCGGTTTCAGGCTCTTCCCAGGTGCTCTGCTGGTCAACAAGCTGTTGCAGAACTTTTTCTTCTTCTTCGGCGGTAACTTCAGGCTCTTCCAGGTCGAACTTGATGGCTTTGTAATCGCCCAGTTCAACCGTCGGCTCGACCGGGATAGTCGCCACAATCGTAAGCGGCTCAGTGGACTCCACGTTAAACTGCGGGTCGGCGATAGGGTTAATATTTTCCTGTTTGAGGGCGTTTTGGTAAGCTTTGGGTATCAAATCGCGGGTAGCCTGTTCAATCAAGCCTTCCTGGCCTACGAACCGCTCTACCAGAGCGCGAGGAGCTTTGCCGGGGCGAAAACCAGGTATGCGCAACTGGTTGGAAAGTTTCCTGGCAGCCCGGCCCTTGGCCTCTTCCAGTTCGGCCGGCTCAATTTCGATGCGAACAATATACTGGCTTTGCTGGTCTTTTTCAGAGGTTATTTTCAACCTGTTATCTCACTTTCGTATTTCAAAATCTCTTTTCTCAGTCTATCCGGTCGGTCAGATAGAATTTCCTTACTTTATCATTGTTACAAGGCTGATGGGGATTATAACAAAAATCAGCGTCTAAGGAAATAGCCACCGTAATTTTAGGGTAACCTCTATTGCAACTCTAACGTGGGCGGGCAGGCGGCGGCCTTTTTGTACCGGCTACCTTTATAGCCTCACGCCTGGCGGCAAAGGGCCACCCGCTTTATTTACCCGGCATAATCTATGCTAATAAAAAAACAAATTTTGGGCTGTTAGCCCGTTACGAGTTAGGTTATGGACACAAAAATTCAAGATGCTTCGCAGTCAGGAACCCGGGGCGGGGCTAAACTCAGCGATAAAATTAAACACGGCCTGGACGAAAGCTTGATTCTGATTACAGGCGGGCAAATTCTAATTGGCTTCGATTACCAGGGTGTTTTTAACCCCGGCTTTGAAAAGCTGCCGGAGTTGTCGCGTTACCTCAAACTCGGTTCACTCGGCCTGCTTTTGATAACCCTTTGCCTGGTCCTTTCCCCGGCGCCCTACCACATGCTGGTCGAGTGTAACAACAACACCCGGCGTTTTCACCTCTTTATCCGCAAAACGATTACCGCCGCCCTGTTCCCTTTTGCGGTAGGGTTAGGAATTGACGTGTATGTGGCGGTGCAGAAAATCATCGGTACGCCGCAAGCTATCGTTACAGGCGGGCTGACCTCGCTGGTTGCCCTGTTCGCCTGGTATGGGTGGGGGCTGGTTTACAAACCGCTTTATAAGGAAATCGCTATGCAAGAAAATGAAAGCCAGGAGGAAGACGTCAAACTGGCCGATAAAATCGAACAGGTGCTGACCGAAACGAGGGTTGTGCTGCCGGGAGCGCAAGCGCTATTGGGCTTTCAGTTCGCCGGTATCCTTACTGAAGGCTTTGACAAATTGCCCGAAATCCTGAAATATGTTCATTTAGCCAGCCTGGGCCTGATTGCTCTCAGCATTATCTTCCTGATGACCCCGGCAGCCTTTCACCGCATCGTAGAGCAGGGCGAGGATACCGAGCGCGTCCTGAAGTTTTCGAGCTTTATGGTACTGGCGGCGCTGGTACCGATGGCCCTAGGTATCTCGGGTGACTTGCTGGTGGTGGTCCAGAAAGTCACCGGGTCGGGGACATTAAGCCTGGCCTGCGCGGGAGCGGCTTTAACCCTTTTCTACGGCTTCTGGTTCGGTTACACCCTCTATCGCCGGTCGAGAATCAGTGTTTAGTGTTTAGTTTTAGTGTTTAGTAAAAAAATTTAAAACATGATAAAAAATAAATTTACGGTCCAAATTTTTAAGATTTCCGCCCCTATTGTACAAAGAAAATAAATAAAGCTTTAACCCAAAACCTTATTACTAAAAACTAATCACTTTTTTCAAAGACTCGTCGAATTTCCGGCGGTATGCTAAAATAGAATAGACGTTTTACTTTTCCCATTTTTCCTATATATGGGAGCTTTTCATGGGCTGGTTACGCTGCATCTTGCATATGGACCTGGACGCCTTTTACGCCAGCGTCGAGGAAGTGGTTAATCCGGCCCTGGCCGGACAACCGATAATTGTAGTGATGGGCGAGGCAACCACCCAGCGCGGAGCCGTCGCGACCGCTTCTTACGCAGCCCGGCGTTTCGGCGTACACAGCGCCATGCCGGTCGGGCAGGCCCGCAAGCTGTGTCCGCAGGGGGTCTATTTGCCGGTCCGCCACCATCTTTACGAAGAATATTCCCAGCAGGTTATGGCTTTGCTTCGCCAGCAAACTCCCCTCATTGAACAGGTCAGCATTGACGAGTGTTACGCCGACATAACGGCCTTGCAAGGTGAAATGGACGGGCCGCAAATAGCCGCGCGCTGGCAGGAGATGCTCAAAGCCCGGACGGGCCTGAGCGCTTCGATGGGCGTCGCCGCGAATAAGCTGGTGGCGAAAATGGCGAGCGGCCATAACAAGCCAGCCGGTATGACGGTGGTAGAACCGGGTTACGAGGCGGCTTTCCTGTCGCCAATGCCGGTAGGAAACCTTTACGGGGTCGGGCCAAAGTGGGCGGCCCGCCTGAACAACCTGGGGATTATGACGGTGGGCGACCTGGCCGCCGCCGACCTCGACATTTTGCGAGAGACTTTCGGGCCGCACCTGGGCCGCGAACTCCAGGAACGGGCCGCCGGGCGCAGTAGCGAGAGTGTTATCACTTCTCGCGAGACCAAATCGCTCTCCGCCGAACGCACCTTTTTTGAGGATACCTACGACCGGGCCGAACTCTGGCGGCACATCCGGCAGATGTCCGAAGAACTGGCCGGGCGGCTCCACAAACAGGAGCTTTTGGCCCGGACTATCGCTATAAAGTTACGCTTCAACAACTGGCGGACCATTACGCGGGCCGTCACGCTGGCTTCCCCGACCGACCTGGCCGAAGAGATAGCTTTCGCCTCCGCCGGGCTGATGCGGATGGCCTGGAAACGCGGTACCCCTCTCCGCCTCCTGGGAGTGCGCGTCTCGAATTTTAGCGAAACTAACGCGCCCCGCCAGCTACTTTTCCCCTACACCTATAAGATGAAATAGAAACGCGTTGAACGGTAAACGTTGAATGTGAAGTGATAAAACAGGGCGTGTAACAATTTAACCGGGGTTTATTAATGGCAAAGTTAGAGTCTTTGCCCTTAGCTGGTTATTACAGTGAGAAATTAAGGCCGTTCGCTGCGCTCGACATCGAGATAAGTTTGCAAGATGATAGCGGCGGCCCGCGCGTCCAGGGTAGCCTTGCGTTTCTGGCGTTTGACCCCGGCTTCCTGCATCAGCCGTTCGGCTTCGACGCTGGTCAGGCGTTCGTCCATAAAGTCAATTGGGATAGGGGTCAGTTTTGCTAACTGGCGGGCGAACTCGCGGGCGCGACCGGCCTCGATGCCCTCGTCGCCGTTCATATGCAAAGGCAGGCCGATAATCAGTTTCCCGGCCTGTTCTTCCTCGATATAACGCAAAATCTGTTTGAAAACCTGCTGACGGTCCCCGACCTGAATAGTGGCAAGAGGCGTGGCAATCAGGCCCGTTTCATCGCTAACCGCGACGCCGATACGCTTCCGGCCCGGGTCAAGACAAAGATACCGCAATATTTAAAACCTCTCTAAATGTACCGCTAAGATTTAGGCGTCGGGGTGGGGGCGGCAGGCCCGGCTGTAAGGCCAGGGTTTGCGCCCGGGGTCAGAGAAGCTTGCGCCCGGGCCGCCGCCTCATAATCCAGGACCGTCTTGATGTCCAGCAGGTTAGCTGTGGGTAGGGGGTCGCCCGTAATGGTTTTCAGGTCGAGCTGGCTTAAATCCACCTGCGGGAAGGCGGCCTCCACCAGGGCCGGGGCTTCCGCTTTGGTCTTTCCGGCGATAGCTGTCTTGAAGGCTTCGGTATCGAGCAGGTGAATGACCCGGCCTCGCACCTGGACTTCCATATAATTGCGGCCCTGGTCCTGCACTAATTTTGGCGCGCCGACAAACTCCAGCGGGGTCTGGCTGTCGAGCTGCAGGGCCGGGTCGGTCACAAAGTGGGTGGCGGCGTTCGCCGCGACATCAGCCGTCCGGTAGCGGGCCGCTTCCAGGCTGGTCGTGCAGGAACCGCTAACCGTATCGGCGGTATCGTTCACTTTCTGCGGGAAAGTGCAGACCGGCTCGGTCGTCTTTATAACAAAGACGCCCTGGGTGGACTGGTCATATTTGAGAGCGTTGTTGACCTCGACGCGGGCCTGGTCCTGCAACTGCTTTTTCAGGTCATCCAGGTCGGACTGGGTAATAAATTTCTCGTCCCGGTCGGTGCCGGTAGTCAGGGGGCCGAGTCCAACGCCAACATTCTCGTTCAGGGGAAAGCTTACCACCTCGTCAATATTGCCGACGGTCCCGGCTTTATCGGCCACAACCTCGCCGGTGGCTTGCCCGGCCTGGCCGTTAAACTGGGTGCTGCCATTGATGGTAATCGCCCGTACCAGGCGGTAGGTCACGCCGTTGCGGGTGTAAATGACCGTTCCGGCCCCGAAACTTTTCGGGCTAAAGCTGCGGTTGTAAAAGGCCACCGGGCCGCTGGCCGGTTGGTCCGGCACTTTACGCACCCCGGTCGCAGCGTGCTCACCCGACTTTTTAATTTCCCCGGTATTAATCATTTCAACGGGCAGGGTGGCCGGGGTGCCTGAAGGCACGGAGGCAGCCTTAGCGGTTGGCCCAGGAGCGGCGGGTGCCACGCCGGTTGTCCCGGTTGGCCCAGGAGCGGCCCGGGCGGCGGTAGGAGCAATCGCGCTGCCGTTGGACGGTACCATTTCCAGGCGGACCAGGTTACTTTGAATTTCAGTCTTGAGCGGGACGGTCAGGGTTTGCACTGACGGTCCCAGGGTCATCACGCCGCCCGGCTTTAGCAGCAAGAGGAAAAGCACCGCCAGGAGCAAAATCGCAAAGAGAACCGCCAGGGCTAAAGTTATAGTTGTGCGGCGGTCGCCCGACAGCAAAAAGACCTGGCCTTTTGGTACCACGACCGCCGCCGGGCGCGGCCTGGCGCGGCTCGTTTGGACAGGGGCGGGCCTGCGCCGGGGAAAGTTCGCGCCTGAAACGGCCACTGGCTCGGCTTCCAGGTCCGCGTCCGGGTCGGGGACTTCCTCGATTTCGTAATCCTCTAACTGGCCAATTTCCGGCTGACCGGCGAAAAAGGCTCTGGCAGGCGGGCGCGGGGCCGGTTGGACCGGGCGGGACCGGAATTGCCCGGCGGCATTATCTTCTTCCATTAGCTCATCGAGAAATCCCGGCAAAGGCTCGTAAGCGTCCCGCGATGTCCCGGCAGCCGGTCTGGCCGCCTGGAAAGTAGCGTCCATTTTGCCCAGTTCAGGGGGATTAAAAAAGCCGTTGCGAGTATGATCCTCGGCGCTCGGAACACCCTGCCTGCCGGTAAGGTTGATGCCCGGTTGCGGGCGCGGCTGGCGGTTATCCCCGGGAGTATTCAAAATTCCAGGCCGGGGTTGAGGTTGGGGCGGCGGGCCGCCGGCGAAATTTTGGGGCTGATTTGCGC
>CADDZM010000004.1 GCA_902812345.1 Chloroflexota bacterium
TCCTCGCACCAGACCGACCCCGGCAGCACCACGTCGGCAAGCTCGGCGGTTTCCGACATAAAAAAGTCAATTACAATCAAAGGGTCAACCGTATTGAGGGCTTTTTGGACCAGGGCGTTATCGGGCAAAGAAACCATCAGGTTGGAGCAAAGAACGAGGCAGCTTTTGATTTCGCCCTTTGCCATCAGGTTCGGCATTTCCGTGGCCGCCGCGCCTTCCCAGGGCAGTTCGTCCACCGGCACGCCCCAGACATCGGCGATTTCCTGGCGTTCGCTGGGCATGTCAATATGGCGGTATCCCGGAAGCTGGCTGGCCTTCTGACCGTGTTCCCGCCCGCCCTGGCCGTTTCCCTGCCCGGTCAGCATCATGATGCCGCCGCCCGGTTTGCCCATCTGGCCGCTGGCCAGGGCCAGGTTCGCCCCGGCCAGCACATTATTTACCCCGTGCGAGTGATGTTCTACGCCCCTGGCATGCAATATAAGCGAGGTTGCGGCCCGGCCGTACATCAGGGCGGCAGCTTTTATACGGGCCGCCGGAACTCCGGAAATTTCCTGGGCCCGTTCGAGGGTGAAAGGCTCCACCATCGCTTTAACTTCTTCCCAACCATTGGTCCGGCTGGCGATATAATTTTCATCTATAAGGCCTTCCTGGATGATTACCCGCAGCATGGCGTTGAGGACCGCCACGTCGGTACCCGGTTTGACCGGCAGCCACAGGTCGGCGGTACGGGCGGTAGGGGTTTCGCGGGGGTCAAGCACAATCATTTTAGCGCCCCGGTCCCGGCCTTCCCAGAGCCAGCGCGTCACAATCGGGAAACACTCGCTTACGTTCGCGCCCAGTATCACATAGCAATCGGCCAGGGGGAAATCAGTCAAAGGCATGGGGGCGCGGTCCATGCCAAAAGCTTTGGTGTAGGCTCCTGCCGCTGAAGACATGCACAGCCGCCCGTTGTAATCAATATGGCGGGTCTGCAAACCGACGCGGGCGAACTTACCGGCCAGGTAACACTTTTCATTGGTCATTGACGAACCGCTATAAACGGCTACCGCGTCTTTACCGTACTGGCTCTGGATATTCTTCCAGCGGCTGGTAATGTAGTCATAAGCCTCGTCCCAGGTGCAGCGTTCGAGCTTGCTGCCTTTGCCGCCCCGCCGCATCATGGGATAAAGCAGGCGGTCCGGGTGGTTAACCTGCTGGTAGGCGACAACCCCTTTCGGGCAGAGATTGCCCCGGTTATGGACGTAATCGCGCGGCTCTACTCCGATAACCTGCCCTTTAGAAACCTTCAAATTCATGCCGCACTGCACGCCGCAAAAGGCGCAGTGCGTCGGCACTAACCGCTCGGCTACCGCGTCCCTGGCGTCCCACTCCTGGCGGGAGCGGCCGGTGGATTCGAAATCGTAATTAAAGTCGCGGTTGACCTCAAAGATGTCCTTATTAACACTCATGATAACAGGCTCCTGACAAAAACCTTGTTAAGTAATTTTCTAAAGAAATTTCTTTCCCATAAGCTGGTAATAAGCCGTACCCCGCAGCACCCGCTTGCAGGTCGGGCAATACTCTTGCAGCAGCCCTTTGTCCTGGCCCAGGTCGTAACGCTGGTTCAAGTCACCTAAAGTGGCGGTCAAATCCCGGACAAACTGGGCGGAAGGCAACGCCTCATTACAGCGGGCGCACCGGCCGGTCTGCGGTTGAGGACCGTAGTGTTCCACGTCCTGGTTAACAGTCTGGTAAAGGGTCACGCCGATGCTGGCCGGGCGCTCTACAATATGGAAAAACTTACCAAAAGGTAGCGAAAGCAGCCAGCCGACCACCACGACCTGGTGCGTCAGGGAAATAAACCAGTAAAACCGCCCTTCCCACCACAGCGAAGAAGCCGTTAGAGCCAGCCCGGTAACGGCAATCGCAAACAGCAAAAGCAGCGGCATCAGGTCGAAGCCGAAGCGTTGGGTGATGAGCAGCCCGGCGTCCCTGGTCCGCCGCCATAGAGCTATAGCCAGCCCGATTATCAGCAGGGCCGCCGAGAAGTCGAGGCCGTGAAAAAGCGAAAAGCCTATTCCCGCTTCTATCGGGAACTGGAAGACCGCCAGGCCGAAAAACCACATCTGGTAGTTATTGCCCTGCAGTAAGGTAAAGTGGAACCAGCCAAAGGTCAGGGGCAGGGTAATCAACAGCGAAATCAGCACGCCGTAGAAAATGGTGATGTGCATCAACCAGCGCTGTTTGCTGCGCCGCCAGATGAAAGTCTGAGCAATAATGTCGGTCCACCAGGCTTTGGGGACGAGGGTGAGGTAGCGCCGGAAGTTCTTCCAGGAAAGAAAGTTAGCCCAGCCGCCTTTGAAGTAGCGCCAGGTAGGGGGGCGGGTTATCCAGATAGTGTAACGGTAGACCAGGGCGCAAAAGGCTACTACCGTCGCTACCGCATAACCAATCAGGGCCGAGTCAAAATCCTTTAAGCCACGCGACCCCAGAAAGATTAAAAGAACCAGTACCACACCTGTAATTGCTGAAAGTATTCCAGCCGAAAGCCGGCGTTGCATAGTAGTTTCTCTTCTAAAACAATAAATTATGCCAAACTGCAAGAAAGGTTGTGGGAGTATAGAGTTGTGGTGTTATTCGTCTGTTTCAACGTTGCTAATGAGTATTTCCAATCCAATATTATTTCTTAAAGGTACAGGAATGACCTTTAATTGGCAACACGACTATATTCTAAATCATAAGTATTAACCTTAATAGGACAAAAGTCTCACATACCCTACCTTTTAATTGTCTACTTAATTGTCTACTTAATTGTCTACTTAATTGTCTACGCCCTCTAAACTATCATATATGTCAAGCTAAAACTTGCTCTTTTTCAATTCGAAACGGGTTAAAAGAGGAAGCTGCCGAACCAGGACGGTTAGATAGGCCGGGTCGGTGGGTGTGACCGAACGCTGGCCCAGGTAGCACATAGCGCCTTCGTCCACCGGGTCGCCAAAATTGTCGGGGTCGTCAACAGTGAGGAGGTCACGCCCGACCAGGCGCAGGAGTTCGGCCCGGACGTGGGCATCTTCACAGTTTAAGACCGGGACGCGGTCAGGGGAGAATTCGAGTTCACCCACTTTCTGGCCGGAGCGGGTATCAAAGATTTCGTATTTCATTGGTTATTTGTATTTTTTATGTTTTTATTAGCCGTATTTTTGACTTTTTAAGGTCATACTTAAATTATAGCCGTAAATTGAGTTAAAACAATAGTTTCAGGTAACTAAAACCAGCCCACTTACTTGCCAGCGCAACCCAACAAAAGGTAAAATAAGGCTCTAAACCGATAAAACCGGCTCAAAAGGATTTATTTCCCAGCCCGAGAGGTCAGATATAATTTAAAAATGCCCATTTCTTACGATAACCCTTTAGAACTGCCTGTCTTCCAATTCCAGAACCTGAAAAACGCCCCTGGCCTGGCCCACGCGGTCAGCACCCGCCTGGCCCCCGGTCAACCTTTAATCCCGGGTGTCCAACCCGCCGCCCCCAACGATTACCGCCTGGCCGGGCGGGCTGCTTTTATCCAGAAAGAAACGATTTTCGGGCGGCGCAGCGAATTTCTGGCTGCGCTTGGCCTTGATTACGCAAAAGTTCAGACTAATTTAGTCGGCGTGCGCCAGTTACATACGGCGACCGTACGTACGGTTGGCCCGGAAGCTTACGGCGCGAACCTTAATTGGGATAATCCTTTGCCTGATTGCGACGGCGTGATAACGGACCAACCCGGCGTCCCCCTGATGACCATCCACGCCGATTGCCCGGCCATTTTGCTCTACGACCCGGTCCGCAAGATTGCCGGCACCTTGCACAGCGGGTGGCGCGGCACGGTCGGCAAAATTGGCCTGGAAGGGGTGCGGCAGATGGTAGAAGTTTACGGCTCCCACCCTAAAGACATCCTGGCCGGGATTGGGCCGAGTATTGGGCCGTGCTGCTACCAGGTGGGCGAGCCGGTTTTAAGCGAGGTCAACCGGGCTTTCGGCCCTGAATTAGCCGCCGAATTGCTCATAAAACAGCCGGACGGCTCGCATCATTTCGATTTGTGGCAGGCTATTTATAACACCCTGCTGGAAGCCGGGCTGAACCCCGCCAATATCGAGCAAAGCAAGGTCTGCACCCTTTGCGAGAATGAAACCTTTTTTTCTTACCGGGCCACCCCGCCGGACCAGCGCCATAACTACGGCCAGTTCACGGCGGTCGTAGTTCTAACGGATTAAGGAGAATACTTTGGAGACGAAACCGCTTTACCTGACCGACCCTTACTTGCGAGAGGTAGAGGCCGAAGTCGTGGAAGTGCTGCCGGAAAGCCCGAACCGCTGGCGGGCCCGCCTCGACCAGACCGTCTTTTACCCGATGGGTGGAGGCCAGCCGACTGACCAGGGCCGCCTGGCATTTAACGGCAAAGAGGTTAAAGTTTACCAGGTGATGCTTAAAGAGGGCGACATCTGGCATTACCTGGAAACACCTGAACCGCCCCCGGTTGGGACCAAAGTTCACGGCGCGATTGACTGGAACCGCCGCTTCCAGAATATGCGGGTCCACACTGCCGGGCACCTGATTGATTACGCCCTGTACCGCCTGGGGGTTTCGCCGCACCCACTGGCCCCGACCAAAGCCGACCACGGCAAGAAGTCGTTCGTGCAATATGCCGGGACGGTCTCACCGGCCCTGGAACTGGCGGCGGTCGAAGCGGAAACCAACCGGATTATCGCGGAAAACCTGAAGTTTAGCTGGGAATTTACCAGCCTGGAACAACTCCAGAAGGATGCTATCTACCTGCAACCCGGCCTTCCTACCGGCAAACCCTTACGCAAACTTTCTCTTGAAACGATTGGCTCGGTGGCTGATGGCGGCACTATCCTGGGTACAAGCGGGGAAGTCGGGGCGGTTAAAGTGACCAGAATTGAGGAAAAAGACGGCAGGGATACGGTTGTCTGGTACCAGGTCCCGTAGAGATATAAAGAATTGTAAAGTTAAGTGAACTCAATTACCACCGAAAAATCGCCCCACCGGAGACTCCGGGCCGGGCGCATTGAAGATATTCCACCCGGCAGCAAGAAATTCCTGCCGGATTATTATGAAAATATCCTGGTGGTAAACGTGGACGGTGAGTTTTTCGCCGTTTCAAACACCTGCCCGCACGCCGGAGGCTGGATGGCCTACGGTCCCCTGGAAGGTTATATCCTGGAATGCCCGATGCACTTCTGGCCGTTCGATGTGCGGAACGGCTGTCTTTCAGGGATGGAGGATAGCGGCCTGTTCGAGCGGTTGAACACCTACCCGGTGACGGTTGAGGCGGGCGAGGTCTTCGTAGAACTTCCCGCCGGAGCCTGAAAGATGTTCACTTTTCTGGCCGCTCTCCAATTCCTGACCACGCTGCCGGTTCCCTTAAAACGGGTAGTCGGGGCCGATGACCTGGCCCGAGGCGGGCGTTATTTCCCGCTTGTCGGCCTTTTCCTGGGCCTGCTGCTGACCCTGCTTTACGCGGTCCTGGTTTTGTTCTTGCCCGCTGGCCTGGTGGCCTTGCTGCTGGTCCTGGCGCTATTGGCCCTGACCGGGGCGCTGCATTTCGACGGCTTCCTGGATAGCTGCGACGGCCTTTTCGGTTACCACCCGACCGACCGCCGCCTGGAAATTATGCGGGATAGCCGGGTCGGTACCTTTGGCGTGGCGGGCGGCATCGGCCTGCTGGCCCTGAAGTACGCCGGGCTGTCGCTGATACCGCCCGTGCTGATACCGCCCGCCTTGCTGCTAGGGCCGTTCCTGGGGCGCTGGGCCTTGCTGTGCGCGGTCGTGCTGTTCCCTTACGGGCGGGAGAGCGGCCTGGGCTTGCTCTACAAACGCTATACCCGCCCCGCCGAACTTGCCGTCGCCTCGCTCTTTGTAGCCGCCCTGAGTTACGCTTTTTTGCGGCTGCCCGGCCTGATTCTAGTTTGTAGCGTCTTTGGCCTGACCTGGCTGATAGGGCGGTGGATAATGACAAAACTCCCGGCGGGCCTGACCGGCGATAATTACGGCGCTATCACTGAGGTGGCCGAAATGGCGGTGTGGCTGTTTATCGGGGCCGGGGCCGGTTGGATTGCCGGGTTTAACTTTTAATTTTAAGTCGAAAGAGAGTTTATGCCACGTTTAATCCTGACCAGGCACGGTCAGACCGATTTCAACGCCCAGCAACGCTACCAGGGCAACCTTGATATACCGCTCAACGCGGAGGGCGAAGCCCAGGCGCGATTTTTAACGCCCCGGTTGGCCCCAATCAAAATTGACGCGGTATATACCAGCGATTTGCAAAGGGCCATCCGGACCGCCGAACTGGCCCTTGAAAACCATCCTTCCGGCCTACAACCCCGCCAATTGAAACTGCTGCGGGAAATCCACGGCGGCGCTTTTGAGGGTTTACAATGGGGCGAGTTCAGCTCGCGCTACCCGGAAGACGCTGCCCGCTGGCGGGCCGACCGCACCCATACCCGGCCCCCCGGCGGTGGGGAAAATCTGCTGGACGCCGCCGAACGGGTTGACCTGGCTATGAAGCAAATCCTGAAAGAAGCGCCGGACCCGGAGGCGACCATTTTGCTGGTGCTGCACGGCGGCATTATCAGCCTGCTCCTCTGCCAGGTGATGCGGATGGAACTGGAACGGTTGTGGCAGTGGCGCATAGATAATTGCTCGGTCACAATCCTCGATTTGTATGAGGCCGGGGGCATTCTCTCCCTTTTTAATGATATTGCCCATATTAAGGTAAGTTAGTTTTAAAATGGCGGATACAGCCCGAAAAATAACCCTGGTGCTGGGCGGGGCCAGGAGCGGCAAAAGCACCCTGGCGGAAATGATTGCCCAAAAAAGGGCCGTTGATGGCGGCGGCATTCTTTATGTGGCAACCCTGCAGCCCTTTGACGCCGAAATGCGGGAAAGAGTGGTTTCCCATAAAGCCAGCCGACCGGCAAACTGGCGTACTCTCGAAGCGCCCTATAATTTGGCCGGGGCCGTGCTGCAAGATTTACAGGCTGAAAAACTGGTCCTGTTGGACTGCCTGACAGTCTGGGCCTCCAACCGGCTTTTGATGGATATGGAGCCTGGGTTGCTCGAACCTGCTACAATCTTCGAGGACTTACCAGAAGCCGAAAACGCCGCCCAGGAGCCACCCAAAACCGAAGCCTTAAAGCCGTTTGATTACAAAGCCCTGGAAAATGAGCTTGGCCGGGAACTGGAAAAACTGCTGGCCGGGCTAAAGGAGCGCGGGGTTGGCCTGGTGATAGTTTCAAACGAGGTTGGCATGGCCCTGGTGCCGCCCTACCCGCTGGGCCGGGCTTACCGCGATTTACTGGGCCGCCTTAACCAGCGGGTAGCCGCCCTGGCCGATGAAGTTTTTCTGGTCGTGGCCGGTATCCCGGTGGATTTGAAAAAGTTTCAGGCTGAAATTGAGTAAGCTGTGGCTGGAAAAGAAAAATAGTTCTTTCGGACTAGCCCCGGTTAACCCTTTTGACCCTGATTCCCGGCCCGCAGCCCTTGAAAATGCCCCGGTTTATTGGTATACTATTACCAGTTGACCAAACAGGAGACACCGGCGGTGTAGCCGGGTATTTTGAAAATACCGGGAGGTATCCAGAATGATTCTGATTAGCTAGGTACGCTGCCTCTTATCCAAGGATAGGTGGCAGTGTCTGAATGTTGAAGATTTCCACAGCGACACGCATTTTTGCGTTTTTGTTTGAAACCTGCTTTTGGTTTGTCGAACCTCTTCCTCACTTTTTAGACACTCCCCTTTTTACTTTTATTTCAAAACTTTCTCAAAGCGGCTAAATATTTTCTACCTACTTTTCTTTTGCTGCCCGTACCGGCGGCAAGCGGCGGTTTAGCCCGGAGAAGCTATCCTAAAAGGGGAATATTAATGACTCTCAAACAGCCTAAAAACCCAAACACCAAACCCGCCATTCTCAGCGCCAACCATTTAAGCAAGACCTACAGCGGGATTTTCCCGGTCTTCCAAAACCTGAGTTTTGAGGTAAACGCCGGGGAGAAAGTAGCCCTGGTCGGCGTCAACGGCGCGGGCAAAAGTACTCTCTTAAAGCTGCTGGCCGGTATCGAAGAGCCGGACGGCGGCGCCATAACTTTTCAGGGCGGTCTTAAAACGGCTTATCTCGCCCAGGACATTACTTTTGACTCGGACCGCACCCTTTACGAAGAAATGCTGGTCGCCTTCGAACAGGTCCATTCCCTCCACGCCGAATTGCGCCGGCTTGAAGCCGCCATGACCGACCCTGAAATAACCGGGGATTTTGAAAAGCTGCTTGCAGACTACGCGAAGTTGACCGCGCGCTTCGAGGTGCTAGGCGGCTATGACTACGAAAACCGCATCCAGCAGGTCTTAACCGGGCTGGGTTTTGGCGAAGACTGGTGGCCGCGGCCCATTGCAAAATTTAGCGGCGGCCAGAAGACCCGGGCGGCCCTGGCCCGGACCCTCCTTTCAAACCCTGACCTGCTGTTGCTGGACGAGCCGACCAATCACCTGGACCTGGCGACCCTGGAATGGCTCGAAGGTTTCTTGCAGGAGTGGCCCGGCACCATCATGGTTATCAGCCACGACCGGGTCTTTCTGGATAAAGTGGTTGGCCGGGTGCTGGACCTGTCCGAGGGAAAGCTGGCCGATTATCCCGGCAACTACACCCGGTATGTACGGCTGCGGGCCGAGCGTATCGAGCGGGCGGCCAAAGAATACGAGGCTCAGCAGGAGCAAATCGCCAGGACCGAGGAATATATCCGGCATTACCGGGCCGGGTCAAGGGCTGCCCAGGCCCAGGGCCGTCAAAAGTTGCTGGACCGGCTCGAACGGGTTGAAAAACCGCGCGAACACAGCCGCCTGCGGCTTTCGCTGCGGGCCGAGTTGCAGAGCGGCCGGGTAGTCCTGGCGACCCACAATTTAACGGTCGGCTGGGAAAGCCCGGATAATATCTTCCCGCTGTTCGAAGTACCGGATTTAGAGGTCGAGCGCGGCGAACGGGTGGCGCTTATCGGGCCAAACGGCTGCGGCAAGACTACTTTTCTAAGGACGGTCATGGGGGAAATTTCTCCGCTGGAAGGCTGGGCCGAACCTGGACAGGGCGTGCAGGCGGCTTATTTTGCCCAGACTCATGAAGGGTTAAATCCCCGGCACACCATCCTTGAAGAAATACGCCTGTTGCACCCGTTTTCCGCCGAGGAAGCTCGCACTTTCCTGGGACGTTTCCTCTTTAGCAAAGACGATGTTTTCAAACCCATCGGCCAGCTATCGGGCGGGGAGCGCAGCCGGGTAGCCCTGGCAAAGATAACCCTTTCAAAGGCTAACTTGCTGGTGCTGGATGAGCCGACCAACCACCTTGATATTTACGCCCGGGAAGCTCTCGAAGATTTGCTCGGCGAGTACAACGGCACCATTTTGTTTGTCTCGCACGACCGCTACCTGATTGACCGGTTAGCAACCCAGGTCTGGGAAGTAAGCCGGGGTGGTCTGGCGGTCCACCGGGGCAACTATAGCAGTTTCGGTTCGTCAGGTCTGGTGGCCCGGGCCGGGTAAAAAAATATGCAACTGAAAAAGCGCCTCAAGGGCGCTTTTTCAGGTTTCCAGCCGTTCCTTTTTAAGGGTAACGGCCCCATATTAGTTAATTTTCAGGACTGGTTTACTGGATGCCGTAGCCGGGCCGCTTCTCCACCAGCAGTTTGATGGCGGTGCGCTCCTCGTCGTCAATCTGGACATCAATAAAGGCCGGAATGCAGATAATGTCAATGCCGCTGCTAATGAGATAGCCGCGCGCGATGGCAACCGCTTTGACAGCCTGGTTGGTCGCGCCCGCGCCGATCGCCTGGATTTCCACCCGGCCAGCCTGGCGCACAACCCCGGCGATAGCGCCGGCAACCGAGCTAGGCCGTGATTTGCCGGAAACTTTAAGCACTTCAACTTCGCCAGGAGCCAGTTCCGGATGGACCGGGCGGAGCGGAGTTACAAAGTCAGGCTGCGGCGGTGCGGGAATTGGTCGCTCTACCGGGTAAGCGGCTTCCATACCTGGTTCATTTACCCGGTAATTTTGATATTTAGGATCCATAGCTAATCTCCTTGTCGCTGTCTGTGCAATAAAATGTAGTTAACGAAATCATGGTGTTGATGTAACGACCTGAGTTAACTCGACTCGGCAAGCTAAGTTTGGCTTTGAGTGAGCTGTAGTATTGGGGGCTTACCCAGCCTGGTAAACCACCGGCACTACTTAGAATTGTCGTCTAGCATCAAATCGAGACGGGTTACGGCGGCAGACTTTCCGGTTAGAGGCTCAATATCCAACAGTATACTATTGAAGACTACCAGCCCGGCCGGGCGTTTATTGGAGCGAGGTCTGACCGAATAATGAGACACAAAAGGCTTGAGGGCGCTTTCAATCTCCAGACCGGCCACAGAATGAAAAGGACCAACCATTCCAACATCGCTTACGTGGGCGGTTCCGCCCGGCAAAACTCGCGCGTCGGCAGTAGGGGTACGAGTATGAGTGCCCAGGACCGCACTCACTCGCCCATCCAGGTACCACCCCAAAACTACCTTTTCACTGGTAGCTTCGGCGTGGAAATCCACGACCACCGGCCAGGTTATCCCGGCCTGACGGCGCTGCTCTAACCATTGGTCCGCCACCCGGAAAGGTGAATCCATTTCGTTGAAATAAACTCTGCCATTCAAATTTAAGATTTCAACAGTCCCGAGTGCTGAATTAAATTGGAATGAAGCTTTACCAGGTGTACCGGCCGGGTAATTCAAAGGGCGTAACACCGGGGAGTCCGGGTTAGTACGCAACCATTCGACCATTTCCCGTTGATCAAAAATGCGGTTTCCAGATGTTATAACATCTATTCCATTTTTAAGGAGCTCCTGGGCCGTCCCTCCGGTCAGACCCTGCCCGCCCGCGGCGCTTTCGCCGTTAGCTATAACCAGGTCAATGCGATATTCTCGCCTCAACCGGGGCAGGTGGTCAGCCACTGCCTTACGTCCGGCTTTGCTGTAGACTTCTCCCAGCATTAGCACCCGCAGCAGGTTGGCCGGTTTGTCTGGTTGAAAAACCATACTGCCTTCCCATCAGGGACCTGAAAGAAACTTTTCCCTACATATGTAGAGTATTTGAATCCTTTTTTGATACAAAGATTCAGCCAGGTTTCAATCTTGTCGCCAATTACAATCTCAAGCACAATTTGTGCCATCTAACGGCCCGGTTCCCACCAAATAACCGTTAGCCGTTTACAAGTTTCCTGCCGGTGAGGTGGATGACCTGGCCGGAGATGTAAGACATAAGCTCACTTGCCAGGATAAGAAAAGATTTTTGCCGCTTCTTCAGGCTGCCCGTCCCGGTAAATACCGCTATCACCCCGGTTATTATAGCCTTTTTCACCCCTGATTTACCACTGGCTAACTCGCCTACTAACTACCGGCTGCTTTTTCCAGCCTAAATTGCTGTGCGAGGCTGGAAAGGTTATAATATCGGGGTTGAAATTATTTAAAACCATGAAAGAGGAGTATTTTTAAGTGGCTAAAGTCTATCCTGCGGGTGAGCTGCGGCTTGAAAACGTGGGTGAGGAAGTTACCGTCAACGGCTGGGTGAACAATCGGCGCGACCTGGGCGGGCTTATTTTTATTGTCTTGCGTGACCGGGGCGGCCTGGTGCAGGTGGCAATTGACCCGCGTGACAATCCCGAAGCTCACGCGGCTGCCAGTGATGTGCGAAACGAATATGTGCTGAGAGTTACCGGGACCGTCCGAAAACGGCCCGAAGGAACCATCAATGAAAAACTGCCGACCGGGCAAATCGAAATTGTACCAAGCAAATTTGAAGTGTTGAACCCGGCCAAACCGCTGCCTTTCCAGGTCAACGATAATGCCGAGGTAGACGAACTCCAGCGCCTTCGCTACCGCTATCTGGACCTGCGGCGGCCCTTTATGCAGCACAACCTGATTATGCGCCACCGCATTACCAAGTATATGCGCGATTACCTGGACGAGCGGGGCTTCCTGGAAATCGAAACGCCAATCCTTATTAAAAGTACGCCCGAAGGCGCCCGCGACTACCTGGTTCCAAGCCGAGTCCATCCCGGCGAGTTTTACGCCCTGCCGCAGTCGCCCCAGCAGCTAAAGCAGCTTTTGATGGTCAGCGGCATTGAGAAATATTTCCAGATTGCGCGCTGCTTCCGCGATGAGGATTTACGGGCCGACCGCCAACCGGAATTTACCCAGCTTGATATTGAGATGAGCTTTATCCAGCAGGAAGCCATTTTGCAACTGCTGGAAGGGCTTTACACCGGGATGGCCCAGAAACTCCGCCCCGACAAGAAAATCTTGCAGACCCCCTTCCCGCGCTTCAGCTACGACGAGAGCATGGCCCGCTTTGGCAACGATAAGCCGGACATTCGCTTCGGCATGGAGTTGACCGACGTCAGCGACCTGGTAAAAGAGAGCGAATTTAAGGTTTTTAGCGGGGCGATTGCCGCCGGGGGCCAGGTTAAAGGTTTGCTACTGCCCGGTTGCGGCAGCTACAGCCGCCGGGAACTGGACGGCCTGGTCGAATTCGTCAAGCAGTTCGGGGCAAAGGGGCTGGCTTATTTACAACTCGAAGGCGAAACCGGGAACCTTACCAGCAAGTCACCCGCCGCGAAATTCTTTACGCCGGAACAACTGCAGGCTATTACCGCCCCGTTCGGGCCGGAAGTCAAGGGCGGCGATTTGCTCGTCTTTGTGGCGGACCAACCGGGCGTGGTCGCGAACGCCCTGGGCCGGTTGCGTAACGAAATGGGCAAGCGGTTGAACCTGCTTGATAAGAACGTGTTTGCCTTCTGCTGGGTGACGGATTTCCCCCTGTTGGAGTGGAACGCGGACGAAAACCGCTGGGACGCGGTCCATCACCCCTTCACCGCGCCCAAGCCCGAAGATGTGCCGCTTCTCGATACCGACCCCGGTAAGGCCAGGGCCAATGCCTACGATTTGGTTTGTAACGGCTATGAAACGGCGGGCGGCTCTATAAGAATCCACAACCGCGATGTCCAGACGAAAATGTTCAGCCTGATGTCGTACAGCCTGGAAGATACCCAGGCCCGGTTCGGCCACATGCTAAGCGCTTTCGAGTACGGCGCGCCGCCCCACGGTGGTATCGCCGCCGGGTTGGACCGCACGGTGATGCTCTTTACGGACGAGGAAAACATTCGCAACGTGATTGCTTTCCCCAAGACCCAGAGCGCGACCGACGAAATGACCCAGGCGCCTTCCCCGGTAGATGCCCGCCAGTTAAAGGAACTGCATATCGCGCTGGCTTTGCCGGTGGAGAAAAAGGCAGGTCAGGCCAATTAAATGCAGACCTTGAACCTGATTTTAATCCGGCACGGGCGCACCGACCACAATCTCGGCCTGCGCCTGACCGGGTGGGGCGACCCGGACCTGGACGAGCGGGGCCGCGAACAGGCCCAGGCGATGGCGGAAAAAGTTACCGGGCAATACAAAGTTGATGCCCTGTATGCCAGTTCCCTCCAGCGCGCCCGGCAGACTGCCGGGTTCATCTCGGAAAAAACCGGCCTGGTACCGGTGATAAAAGAGGATTTGCGGGAACTGAATTTCGGCGAGGTCGAGGGTATGACCATCCCGGAAATCAGAAACACCTACCCGGATTTGTTCGCTAACTGGCGCAGTTTCGACGAGCCGGAATTTGCCTGGCCTGGCGGAGAAACCAAGATGGTCTTTCACACGCGAGTGGACCGGGCTATCTGGGAAGTTATCCAGGCCGAGGCCGGCGTACACCACAACGTGGCGATTGTAGCGCACGGCGGTTCGCTGGCAGGGTTCATCTGCGAGCTAATTACCGGGCAACCCTACCGGTGGCGGGATTACTTGCTGGATAACTGTGAATATTACGTGGTGGAAGTTCAATTTGAAACGCTTCCAATCACCCGCGAGAACAGTTTGCTTAAAGTTGCTTACACCGGGAGGATAGTCCCCCTGGCCGCCGATAAATAAGCCGGGATTTTGAAAATTATGGGTGTGGAAGTTCCTGTTTTTTTGAGAAACTTTACACCCATTTTTATTGTCATAGTTAGCCTGGGGGGCCGCTTCCGCCAAAAGGCTTAGTGGATAGTCTGGGGATAAGTCATTCGGCTGTGATTTGCCGCAACCTCTAGCTTTTTATAATTTTGCTGCTATAATGGGGTTGAAATTTAATGACAGTACAAGATATAGTAGCATTAAATTCAGAAACAAAAGCACTTCTTAAATACAATACCCCGGAAATATTTTGAAGACGGTTGTACCCGACGCAATCAGACTCAAAAGATTTCCTAAAAACTCCGCCAGACAACCGGACCCGGCCTTTATCGGGTTTGCTGTCCGGTTGTGGTAAGTGAAATTTGGGTCAAGGTCAGGTCGGGCTATTTGATTATGAGGATAGCAGAATGACAACTGAAACGATGACTCCCCCGGCAACAACCCTTTCAACGGCAACACCGGAACCCGCGCCCGCCAAACCCGCCAAACCGGCGCCCCAGCGCGACCGAAATATTTACGCGGTAGTAGATATTGCCCCGGAAACCCAGGCATATGCTCTGGCCCGCTACAGCCGCTCGGCTGCATCTTTGCGCGAGAGCGTTGGCTGGATTAGCAACCAGAAAGCCGCCGACTTCCTCGAAACCTTCTATTTCGCCTACGGCCACAAAAGCATCGCCGACATGGCCCATATCACCCTGGCCCTCGAAAATATTTCGGTCCTGGCGGCAGTCCTGATTGAGGATGAACCGCTCTGGGACGGTCAGGAACGTTCGACCCGCTACCAGGATTTTTCCAAATCGCGCTATGTCTTGCCGGGTGAACTGGACGGCCAGAGTGACCAGAAAGAGGCTTTTGTCGCGACTGCCGACAACCTTTTTACGGTCTACAACACCCTGACCAAAGAATTGTACATACATTTGGCCGAAGCCCTGCCCCGGCCCGAAGAAATGGACCCCGCTGCTTACAAACGTACCCTCAACGCCCGGATTCTCGATGTCACCCGGACCCTGCTCCCCTACGCCACCCGCACCTCGGTCGGCCAGATTACCAGCGCCAGGGTGCTGGAGCGGCAGTTGTCCCGCTTGCTTGCCAGCCCTTACTCGGAAGTCCAGGCGATTGCCCGCGAGATGAAAGAAGCCTGCAAGCAGCCCGGTTTTAGCCCCCTGGAAGTGCGGATGCAGTCCAGCCTGGAAGCTTTAATCGCCCAGCATCCCGCATCTGCCGAAGCCTTAAAGGAACTGGCCGGGGTCTTTGCCGCTACCGAACCGGCCCCGACCCTGGTTAAATATGCCGAACCCTCCGGCCAGCAAGCCGTGGCTGAAAGACGGTTGAGCGAATTCGCCCGCGACCTGTTAAAAGGCCTCGAGCCTGATACAAGCCGGACCGCCCACCTGGTCGAAAACGACCCGCCCCTGCTTGAAGCGGTTACAACCCTGCTCTACCGTTATAGCGACCTGGCCTATCACCAGATCCAGGCAGTAGTACGCGGTTTATCTAAGGCCGAGATAAGCGAAATCTACGACGCCGCTCAGCAGGCCCGCGGAAGGCACGATGGCTGGCTGCGCGAACAGCAGAGCGGTTACGGGCGCATTTACGACATTTTGATTGATGCCAAATCAATGCAGGATTTCTTCCGGCACCGCCGGACGGTCCAGGTTCGCCAGGAAATTACGCCGCGTCACGGCTTTGTGAGCGGCAAAGAATGGTTCGGGTTGGGCCTGCCCGCCCGGACGGTTGAGGCTGCTTTATCCGGTGGACAGGTCGAGCGTTACGACCGAACCCTGCGCGAGACGGCCCAGGCAGTCCGCAGTCTTGAAGCTCAATTACCCCTGGCGGCGCAGTACCTGCTGCCTTTAGGCTTCAAACGCCGGGCGCTCTTTAAGATGGACGACGCCCAGGCAGCCTATATGATTGAGACCCGGACCGGCGTGAACGGACACTTTCAGTATAGAAAGGCTGCGTTTGAAATGTGGGAAGAACTAAACCGCGTCCAGCCGGAAATCGCCAAATGGGTCCGGGTCACGCCGTTCGAGGCTTCTGATTTCTTAAACCGGTAGCTTTGAAATTGGAATAAGCTTTTTTTACAGGTTGATTTATGAAATGAAAAGACCCGCAGAGCGATGGTAGAGGCGGGTCTTTTGAAACTTGTAGTAAGGAGATGGATACTCCATATAGGCTATTTAGTAGGACTACATATTAACCCAGATATGAAGAAAAAACATCTGCAACTTGTCTAATCTTTTGTTTATACTTTTTATTAGGCGTAATATTTATAATTAAGAGTATCTTTAATTGGAAACCAGCGCATTAGCCTTATGTCTAAACTTTTAACTTATACAGGCCTGTTAGATGAGAAGCATTTAGAGGATAAAATTTTGTAAAAGAGAGATAAGGGGGACGAGTGGAAGGCCGACTACGTTATAATAATCGCCCCGGAGGGCGTTTACCAGATTTCCGCCAAAACCTTGGATGGCATAGGCACCAGCCTTATCGAGAGGCTCGCCGGTGGCAACGTACCAATCAATTTCGGTCCTGGTCAGGGGCCGGATTTCGACCCCGGTGGTACAGGTAGCTACCTCTTCTTTAATCAAATCGCCTTCAGCCGAGATTAGCCGGGCGGCAAACCCGGTTATAACCTGGTGGGTCTTTCCGGCCAACTCTTGCAGCATGCTAACGGCCTGGTCTGGTTCGCCCGGTTTCCCGTAAATGGTGTCGCCTAGCACGACCGAAGTATCGGCGGCAATAATAAGGCGGTGGGCCGGTGCGGGGTCCGTTACGAGCCACATCCGCCCGCTGGTTTCAGCCTTCGAAAGAGCCAACCGCCGGACGTAAACTGGGGGGTCTTCGCCGGGCAGACGGGATTCGTCAATATCGGCTGAAATAATTTTGAAATTGGCGTCGGGCATGAGGCGGGCCAATAGTTCGCGCCGCCGGGGTGAACCGGAAGCCAGGGCTACGGCAGCTTTGTCAAGGACGGGCAAACCGGGAAAAGTCGAAATTGAGGACATCTTCTCCAGAATTCTCTAAAGCCGTTAATAAAAAGGATTAACCCTGGTGTGGTTCTTCGGCGGACGGCTGGGCCGGTTCAATCTCGCCCTCGGCTTCTTCCTGGGCGGCAATCTTGTTCACGCTAAAAGCAAAAATCACCAGACCGGCAATAATCCCCAGAATCAGACCAATCCAGCCGAGCAGAGTCAGGCCAATCCAGCCGAGGATAATGGCCGGGGCCAGAAGGACAATCAAGGCCAGGATATAGAGCGCAAATCCCTTTATTTGTTCCATGCGGGCATACACCGTTGTAAATTGCTAAAAATTTGCCGCTAAAAGAGCGCCGCCCGGCGTTTTTACCCCAGGCTTACCCGATTATACCATTTTTGAGTCGCAGTATCTGAGAAAAATATCCACACTATCCACATGGCATTTTATTTTGTGGATATTTAGTTAAGGTTCAGATAAATACTGGCAATATCGGGTGGATTTGTGTATTTACCCGGTAAGCAGTATGGGGTAAAATAGTGTAAAATAATTCTAAGCAGGTTGGACATTGCAGACTACCCGAACGCGAGAAGTTAAATCTTTTTAGTTTTCAGCCTCACTTCACGGCAAACGCCCTGGGGCGTTTACGTAATTTAAGGTTGGGTGTTTGTGATTGCCATTTACAAAAAACGCGGAATAAGGGGTATACTCCCTCCGAGTAAAGTGTTAAAGTAGTGGTGGGTCTATGGGGCAAATAACAAGCACTGAGCGAGTGCAATTGGTGAAAGATAAATTGCCTGAAGTAAACAATAATCCCGGCGCAAACGGCGGTTTGCTGGTAAGTTTCCACGAAGAAGAAAATATAGGCAAGCGGAAGAAAGAGCAACAGGACGCTCACGGCCACTTGCAAATTCCGGCTAATCGCGCCCTGGGGCAGCCCGCCGGTTATCTTTTTGTGGTCGCGGACGGGGTGAGCATGGGGCAAGCCGGCGCACTCGCCAGTAAAACTGCCGTTGAAGTTATTCTACGCGAATTCCAGCAGCGCCTGGATGGGGGCCAGACCGATTTATGTCAGGCTCTGGTGGAGGCCTTCGCCGCCGGTAATTATGAGGTCTACCAACTGGCCCGGACCCGCCAGGGTATGGCAACTACCTGCGTGGCGGCCCTGATTTGCGGCCAGAGCCTTATTACCGCCCACGTCGGGGACAGCCGCATTTACCTTTCGCGCAAGGGCCGGGGGCTGATGCCGGTCACGGTTGACCATAGTTGGGTGGCTGAAATTGGCGAAGTGATGGTCAAACAGGGCATGATGACCGAGCAGGATTTGCTCAGGGACAACCGCCGCCACACCATTACCCGCGCCTTTGGCCTGCAAGAAAAAATCCCCGCCGATATCAACGCCGCCAATCTCTTACCGGGTGACCTGGTGGTCCTCTGCACCGACGGCCTGTGGGATTTGATTCCCGAAGCGGATATTGAAAAGGAAGTGGAAGAAGGCCTGGCGAACCTGCCCGCTCTCAGCCATAACCTGGTAGGCGAAGCTATGGTCGCCGGGGGCCGGGATAATATTACCCTGACTTTGGTCCGGATTGACCAGCTTGACCGCCCGGTAAATTTCCCGGCGTTGTCTGCCATGCTCGAACGCACCAGCCAGGAAGTGGCCGACCGGACCCGACCCTTCGATATAAACGACCACAACCGCAAAACGCTTGGCAATTTGCCCCAGACCACCCCCAAACCCGTTTCGAGCTTTAACCTGCCCGCTCGCAACGAACCGCCTCTCTCGCTCGACTCAACGCCCGATAGTAACGACGTGGCTGCCCAGATTGACGACACGCCGAGCATGAAACTACCAATTGTCAACCCGGAAATGCTGCTGACAAAGGCTCAAAAAAGCTTTGCCCTGGGCGACTGGGACAGGGCGATTGATTTCTACATTGAAATCGAACTTATGCAGTCCAGCTATCACGGCCTGTTCGAGAGTTTCTCCAGCGCGCTAATCCGCTATGTCGGCATCGCTATCGGGGAAGGCCAGGTTGAGCATGCTGAAAGCCTCGTCAAGCACCTCGAAAACAATCATATTACCCGCTACGTCGAACCCCTGGCGGACTACTGCAACGATGAAAGCCGCCGCGCCGCCGCCGCTTATCACTACCCGGCTTCGAAAGCTTACGCCCAGTTTTGCCTGCGGTTGCGCCCGAACGATGTACGCGCTCGCAACATGGCTGAACTGGCCGAACTTTACCTGACCTTGCAAAAGCCGCGCACTTCGCTCTCCGAACGGTTGGCCGTCGCCCAGAAGATTTATGCCCGTGACGAAAACTATGGCAAAATCCAGGACGACCTGGCGAAAATTTACATGGAACTGGGCGATGAAGCGGCCCGCCAGCAAGCCCTGGAAGACGCGGCCGGTTGGTACAGTATGATTATAGCCCTCAAACCGCTGGACCCCCGGCTGCTCTCGCTAGCCAATAATAAACACCGGTCGGTAAAAGATGATTTAAGCCGCCGCCCCACTGCCAGCGCCGGTTCCCCGCTGGCGGCCCCGCTCAACCCGGCGCTGCCCGCCCAACCGCCTCTCACGCCCAACTCGTACAAGGGGCTGAGCGGCGCTTTCAAGGAGGTTAAGCCTGAACAGGAGCTAATTAACCGGCTTAAAGACCGGGTCTCACGGGCGCAGAAAGCCTGGGATGGCGGGCGCAAGGAAGTCGGCGCGGAATATATCTACCTGGTTGACCAGCTTAACGACCTCTTAACGCCGAATCCCTGGCAGCAGACTTTACCAAGAGTCTGCTACGACTACGGAAAGTGGCTGCTGGACCAGCGCCAGTACGACGAGTGCAAGCCTTATTTCCTGAAAGCCCAGTTCCTGGGGATGGCCGCCGCTCAACAGCGTATCAAAGAAGTGGACCGGCTGATAAAGGAAAAGACGACCAAGGGGCGGGGCGTTATCCCCCTCGATTTGCCCGACCCCCTTTCGACGGTCTCACAGCCGCTGTTTGGCGCGCCGGGAGGTTCCCCGGTATTACCCGACGCAGCCGAACCAAAGGGAAATGACGGCGCTCTTTCCAACCTGACCAACGCGGCTCCGCTTTTTACGCCGCGCCGTTCGGAAAAAGTAACCGCGCCGTTGATTTCGCCCAAGCCGGAACTCCCGGCGGACGGTATCTTTATGGGCAAGACCCGCGCGCCCGAAACAAACATGAACCCGTCCCCGGACCCGCTTCCGACCATCACCAACCCCAGCAACCCGTTATCGGTCCCGGCTCGCTCGGCGGCGGTGATTGCGGCAGGCACCTGGCGCGAACAGGAAGAACCGCCCGAAAACCCCAGGATTGGGCTACCGGGCGACAATACACGCTCCCGGCCAGCCTCCGAACCTCCTAAACCTCCGGCCAAACCAATAATGACCAGTACCGGCGGGCGCAGCCTGGGCGGCATCCAGGGCCAGGGCCAAAACCTTAACAATATGACCCTGGCCGCCCTGCGCGAAATGAGCCGGGGCCGGGGTATTACCCTGCCAAAGGAACACCCGACCCACCGCCGCAAAAACCCGGCGATTTCGTCCGGTCTTGTCGCAACGATTTCAGGGATGTTGCTGCCGGGCCTGGTTATCGGCATAATCGTGCTGGCCCTGGTAATCGTCTGGCAGGTGGTGGTGCCCAAATTCGGCCAGAATACCCCGACCGTTACCCCGGCCCCGTCAGCGGCGGTTGCCGCTACCAAAGGCGGGACGACGGCGGCTGGAATCACTCCACAAACCTCGGCGGCTTCCATTGCGCCAATTGGCGGGGTCCAGGGAATAGTCCGGATTGAAGGCGTCAAACCGGATGACGTGGTGGTGTTCCTGGCAACGGCTGGTGATGTAAACTCACCTTACCGCCAACTGACCCAGGAAGCGACTTTCTTCCGCCTGCCCTTAACTACTCTGAACCGGCTGGACCCGGCTCAGAAGTATATTGTGGTGGTCCGGCCTAAAGATACCGCTACTCGCCAGTACGCCGAGAACCTTTCGCCGGATAATGCCTCCCAGAGGCCTTTTATCAGCCGGGAAATCACTTTCGACCCGACCAAAGGCTTTGATACAACTATGCGGATTACGACCGAAATGATGGCCTTTTACCCGCTTAAAGGCGGCGACACTGACCACGAACAGGGCGGCATCCGTTATGTGGGCGCGACCCATCACAGCCTGGGCGGGGATTTCCTGGCCTTCTATAACGCAAACGGCGGCCTGGGCCGGTTTGGTTTCCCTATCTCCGAAGAGTTTGACTGGACCGGCAACGGGCACGTCCAGTTCTTCGAGAGAGCCTGGCTGACCTCGGACGGAGCCGGAAAGCCGGTCTCGATTGGCAAAATCAGCCGGGCCTTGCTGGATAGCCCTTGCTCGAACGTCTTACGCATCCCGTCGGATGTAACGCCGCTGGCAGTGCCGACTATCAAGGCGGACCCGGCTTTCGAGGCGGTAGCAAATCAGTTGAAACTTGGCGCGCCGCAATCCCAGGTTTTCGACGGACCAAACAAGCTCAAGGTGCAATATTTTGAAACAGGGCGGTTAGAACTCGATACTTCGAACCCGGAGGCAAAACCGATGCTGGGTCTGCTTGGCAGCGAGTACGCCCGCTGCACCGGCTGGCAAAAATAAAGGCTTCTTGTTTTCTTGAAAAGGACCGGGGCGAAATGCGCCGGTCCCTTTTTTTCCTGAATCCAATTCCGGCTGAATACTTTTCATTCCGGGCGAAGCGAAGGATGATGTTTGTCCACTATCTACCTGTACTTTGGATAAATCGCTCTCACGGATAGTGCTTTCGCCAACAGCGCCGAGATTCCTCGACTGGGCTCGTACCCGACGGTCGGACCGATGGTCACACCTGCGGGCATTACAAGGGTTGGGGACAGGTTTTATTTGTAATTCTTTCCCGGGTGAGTGATTTTTAATAAAACCAGTATTCAGGAAAGCAAATACAAAAGCAAAAAAGCCGCTCCCGGTGAGGGGAACGGCTTTCAGTTCAGGCGGAACCTGCTTACTTGACGAAGTAGAGGGTACCGGCCTGGGAAGCGATTACCAGGTAACCGCCGTTTACTACAGGTGAGATAGTGCCAAAGGTCTCATCCCCAGTAGCCAGCACCAGGTAGTTAGCCTGGTTGGTGGTTTCTACCCGGTAAATCTTCTTGTCTTCAGTACCGAAGTAGAGGTAATTACCCACTACCGCGACACTGGAGCGGATTTTCGGAGCGCCCGGCACCACGAAGGCGAACAACTGGGTGGAGGAAACGTTGTTAGCATCAACCCCATAAACCAGGCCGTCATCAGTTCCGACAAAGACCATCGTCCTGGAGCCGACGGTTACAACCGCCGGGGTTGTGTAAATCCCGATGTTGTTGGTGAAGACGTGCGGCGGCAAGGTGGAACCATCGGTGTTCATCGAATAGAGTCTACCGGTGGAAGTAACCACATACAGGTGGCCGTTGGCGAAAGACGGGCGGGCCGAAATCGTGCCGTCCAGGGTGTTGGAGGTGAAGGAAGCCACTACCGAGCCGTCCTTGTTGAAGGCGTGGATTTTGCTGTCCGAGCCGCCAACGTAAAGGATGCCATTGGTATCCTGGATCGGAGCGGTAATCAGTTTAACCGTGTCCGAAACCTCCACCGGGTCGGTCCATTTCATTTTGCCATCGCTGAGGTTCGCCGCGTAGAGCTTGCCATCCTCGGATACATAATAGACCCCGGTGGAATCTACCAGCACGTCGGATGTAATCGGGCCACCCGCAGCATCGGTCTTCCAGACCAGGGCGCCGGTCAGTTCATTGATAGCGTAAACGCGGTTGTCGCCGCCGCCAATGTAGACTACGCCATTGACCAGCATTACGTTGCTGTTGAAGTTGACGCCCGTCAACGGGTCCGGGTAACTCCATTTTTTCTTCGGGTTAACGAAGTCGGTTAGGTCCACCGCGACCACGCCGGAACCGGCGGTGCCAACGATAGCCAGCTTGTTAGCCGGGTCGTAGACCGGGGAAGAATTGCTGGAAGGTCCGGCTGCATAAGAATTGACGTTACCGGTCGCGCCGTTGAAGTTCCCGGTCGGGGTGCCGGTTCCCAGGAAAGGATAGCGCAACTGGCTGTAGGCCAGGGCCGAGCCGCCATTGGTGGGCGGAGTAGTAGTCGGCGGAGTCGTAGTCTGAGACTCCACGTAACGCCACTGGTAATAGTGCTGGCCCAGGTTGCCCATTTCCACTTTGGAAGTAGTCAGGGCCGGGTTATAGGTCAGGACGCGCCGCTCGAACAACTGGGTGAGGACCATCCGTTCAACCCCGGCAACCTTGGTGCTGACCCAGTAAGGTTCACTGATAGCCAGACCGAAAACGTTGGTAGTGGGGTCGTTGGTGTAAATCTTGGTGTTCTGGATGGTATTGCCGGTAATCGGATCGGTGGTAGGGCCGACCTGGTTCATAAAGTCAAAGAAAGGCTTGGCAATATTATGGCCGGTATTGGCCTCATAAGCGCCAACCGTAATGGCTTCCGGTGGGGTAATGGTTGTTACAGTACCATCTTTAGCGATATAAGCGTTGATGGTAGCCCCCGGCGTGCTGGTTTTGGACTTGCTATCGGGGCCGGCAAGCGTCACGACCTGGTTAAATGAAGCGTAAACCGGGGCGTTGGGGTTAACGGAAACCGCGTCACCGGCAACCTGGGTCTTGGACGGGGCAAGCTGGGTAAATTTGGTATCGCCATCCTGCCGCAAACCGCTCACCAGCTCTTTAACCGCCAGGCCGGCAGTTACAATACCGTTGGCGGGGTTGTTGATTTCCATGCGAGCTTTGTCGAAATACTGAACCTGCCGCATGCCGCCGGGTGAACTGGAATATGGTTCAAGCCGGGCCGCCGGCGCTTCCGGGACCGAGGGACCCCAGGTGTAAGGGCGGGCAACTCCGGGGGAGCCAACCAACCGGTCTTGCTCAATCCACTTGTTTTTGAATAACTCGTTACCAAAGGTGGGATCAGCAGCCTGCGCTATCATCGTCATCATTGGTATGATGAGCGCCATAGCGCAAAGGGCCGCAAAGATATACTTTTTCTTCATCGTGCCGTAATCCTTCCATTCTGTTGCTCGAATGCACTGTAAACGGGTCTGTTAAGACCTGACCCATCATTGGGCCAGGGGTATAACAAATTCCTGCTGTGGTTATAGCTGAAAGAAAATCAACAATGCAGGTATTCGAAGCCCAGGAAATTCTACTGCAAAAATAAACTTGTGGTCCCAAGACATTATACAATATATTGGGTCAGAAACAACTATCTACCACAGCAAAATGGTTTTCACATTAAGCCTGGTACCTACATTGGACCTGCTTTTGTTTCCGCAGGCCGCTGCAAACCTCCGCTTTTATAACGAATCGGGGGCGGTTAGGTTGCGCTATTATTCAAGGAAAATTATATTCAAATTGAATCGGTAGCCTGCCCGGTTTCCTTCGCGCCTTGCCGGTGTAACAGGATGGGCCGGTTAGCATTAAAGGTTCACCTTAAAGATTCTCTTTGAAATAGCCGGTTACACGCTGTTCCAGGTAGACCAGGTTGGCCGGTTTGCGCGGCATGTGGCGTTCTTCCGGGAAGACCAGCAAATCGAACCGCTTGTTTTCCTCGGCCAGGCGCTCGATTAAGGCCGCCGAATTGCGGAAATGCACGTTTTCGTCCACCAGGCCGTGTACCAGGAACAGCTTTCCTTTAAGATTTCCGACCAGCGGCAGCACCGAAGTCAGGCGGTAACCTTCCTGATTGTCCCGGGGCGTGGAAAGATAACGCTCGGTGTAGTGGGTGTCGTAAGCCTCAAAGAAGGTAACAGGCGCGCCCGCCACGCCGACCTTGAAGATTTCGGGCGCTTTAAGCAGGGCAATAAGGGTCATGTAGCCGCCATAACTCCAGCCGAAAATCCCAACCCGGTTGGGGTCGACCAGACCCTGTCCGGTCAGGAATTTAACCCCGGCAATCTGGTCCTGCAACTCGATTTCCCCGAAGCGTTTGTACAGCACGCTTTCAAACTTCAAGCCCCGGTGGGCGCTGCCCCGGTTATCCACCTTGAAAACGACAAACCCCTGCTGGGCCAGATATTGCGCCCGCATATCCACGGTCAGTTCCCAGTTGTTCTGGACCCGCTGGGCGCTCGGCCCGCCGTAGACCGACATGATTAAAGGGTAGGGTTTGGCAGCGGCAAGGTTGTCCGGCTGATAAATTGCCCCATAAAGCAGGGTGCCGTCCTCAGCGGGGAAATTTACCAGTTCGGGCGGTTTCAGACCCAGCGAGGCCGGGCTAACCGAGGTATCTTCGTATAAAGTAGCGGCATTTTCAACCGTACGACCGTTCGTTATCCGCCCAAGCGTGACCCTGGCCGGGCTTTCCAGGCTGCTAAAGCGGTCTACCAGCCATTTACCATCGGGTGAAACCTCGGCGGTGTGCCAGCCTGCTTCAGTTGTCAGGCGAGTTATTTCACCGCCATCGAGCGAAACGCTGTAGAGGTGTCTTTCGAGCGGGCTATCTTTGGTCCCGGTGAAATAAACTACCCGGTTCTGTTCGTCCACCCGGTTAACGCCGGTCACCAGCCATTCACCGGAGGTCAGGGGGCGGGTTTCGCCTTTGTTGTAAAGGTAAAGGTGGCGGTAGCCGGTCCGTTCGCTGCCGAGCAGGGTTTCGCCGCTTTTGAGGAAGCCGGTCAGGTCGTGCAAATTGACCCAGGGCTGGTTTTGTTCTTCCAGCATAACCCGAAAACTGCCTTCTTCGGGGTCAAAGGCAACCAGTTTGAGGCTTTGCTGGTTGCGGCTTTCAAGCTGGACCATCACCTGGCCGTCGGGCCGCCAGTTCACGCGGGCCAGGTAGCCGTCTTCGAGCGGAGCAGGCCGCTCAGCCCCGGTAACGCCCAAATTAAGGTTAAGCCAGAAAGTCGCAGGCGAAACCTGCTCCGAACCGGGTTCCGGCAGGTTAATAACGCCGAGTTCAACCCTGTCATTGGCCTCACCGGTAAAGGGATAGCGATGCTCTTCGATTTCGCCCGTCCCGGCGGACTGGCCCTGATGCAGGATGGTGTAAACGGGAATGTGGCGGTTATCAACCCGCTCGAAGGCAATCCGGCGGCTGTCCTGGCTCCACCAGAAACCTTCCAGGCGGTGCATTTCTTCCTGGGCGATGTACTCCGCCAGCCCGTTAGTGATGCCTTCCTGGGTGTCGGTGGTCAGGGCCAGCGGTTCAGACGTTCCATTAAGTTCTAAAAGGTACAGGTTATTCTGACGGACAAAGGCGACCTGCTGGCCGTCCGGGCTGAGGCGGGCGTTAAGCGCGCCTTCGGTGCCTGCCAGCTTGCGAAACGGGGCATCACCCAGCTTGAAATAAAGCCAGCCGCCGAGCGAAACCAGGATTGCCAGCGGGTCGGGCTGGCTCGCCACGTGGAAATCGGTGATGCCGAGTTCCCGGGTGCGAGTGCGTTCACGGCGGAGTTCTTCTTCGCGGGAGAGCGGGGCCGGGTGGATGCCGCCCATTTCGCTTAGCTGGCGGCGTTCGCCGGAAGCGAGGTCGTAGGACCACAGTTGCTGCACCAGGGAACCGGAAGGGCTGTCTAGATAGAGCAGGCTCGTGCTAGCGGGCGTAAACTCAAAGCGGCGCGGGCCTTCGGTGCCGGGCCGGGGATACCTGGCGACCTCCTGAATAGTCAAGGGGCTTGTCATATTTTCTTTTCCTATAATTTTTTAGTAATCCATTAAACCGGGCAATTATTGTAACACGATAACAAATAAGGTTAAACGACGAAAGAGGGGACGGACTTGACTAATCTGGCCTGAAAGTTTAGGCTAATTCTGTGAAAACCGGTCAAGGACAACTGGAGGTGTGCCAGAAAATGCGTCAGCCTTTCAACTCAATTTACTCACACGGCTTTGTGCGGGTCGCGGTCTGTATTCCTTTCGTAAAGGTGGCCGACCCGGTATATAACACCGGACAAACAATCGGACTGGCTCGGGAAGCCTCGGAGCGCAAAGCGGCTCTTGCCCTGTTCCCCGAACTGGGGATTTCGGCTTACTCTAACGAAGATTTATTCCAGCAAGACGCCCTGCTGGACGCGACGGTTGCCAGCCTGGAGAATTTAGCCCGAGAAAGCCGCGACCTGAACCCGGTGCTGCTGGTGGGAGCGCCCCTGCGCTTTGAAGGAAAGTTATTTAACTGCGCGGTCGTGATTTACCGGGGGAAAGTCCTGGGGCTTATTCCCAAAACCTTCCTTCCCAACTACCGCGAGTTTTACGAAAAACGCCAGTTCACCTCCGGGCGCAACGCGGTCAGCCGGGAAGTTGAATTTCTGGGGCAAACCGTCCCGTTCGGCAACGATATTATTTTTAACGCGACGACCTTACCCAATTTTACTATTCACGCCGAGATTTGCGAGGATGTCTGGACCCCTATTCCGCCCAGCACTTATGCCGCCCTGGCCGGGGCTACCGTTCTAACAAACCTATCGGCCAGCAATATTACGATAGGCAAGGCCCAGTACCGCCGCGATTTGTGTTCCTCGCAGTCAGGCCGGTGCGTGGCGGCTTACCTCTATTCCGCCGCCGGACCCGGTGAATCCACCACCGATCTGGCCTGGGACGGTCACGCCCTGATTTACGAAAACAACGAAATGCTGGCCGAGGCCGAACGCTTCCCCAACGCCGAGCAAGTAATTTTAGCCGATGTTGACCTGGAACGGTTGGCGCAGGACCGCATGCGGTTGTCGAGTTTTAATGATGCGGTAGGGGTCCACCTGGAGGGAGTGCGAAATATCCGGCGGGTAAATTTCGATTTTGAAATTCCCGGCGGTGAAATTCCCCTGGAACGGGCCGTTGAACGCTTCCCTTATGTGCCGCACAATACCAGGGAAAGGGACGAGCGGTGCTACGAGGCTTATAATATCCAGGTCCACAGCCTCATGAAGCGGTTGCAAAGCACCGGGATTAACCGGCTGGTAATCGGGGTATCGGGCGGCCTTGATTCAACCCAGGCTTTGATAGTCGCCGCTAAAACGATGGACCGGCTCGGCTTGCCGCGCACGAATGTTTTAGCCTATACCATGCCCGGGTTCGCTACCAGCAACACGACCCTGACCAACGCGCACGCCCTGATGCGGGCCATGGGCGTTAGCGCCGAGGAAATTGACATCAGGCCGTCCTGTCTGCAAATGTTGCGGGACATGGGCCACCCCTTCGCCAGAGGCGAACCGGTCTACGACATCACGTTTGAGAATGTCCAGGCGGGTGAAAGGACTTCCCATCTTTTCAGGCTGGCGAATTATCATAACGGCCTGGTGATGGGCACGGGTGACCTGAGCGAGCAGGCGCTCGGCTGGGCCACTTACGGCGTGGGCGACCAGATGTCGCATTACAACGTCAATACGTCGGTCCCCAAGACGTTGATTCAGTACCTCATTCGCTGGGTCATCGGCACGAAGCAGTTCGACGAGACCGCCAACGCTATTTTGCAGTCTATCCTGGATACCGAGATTTCGCCCGAACTCATCCCGGCGGACGAGAATGACAAGGACAAACCGTCTCAGAGTACCGAGGCGAAAATCGGCCCCTACGAATTGCAGGATTTCAACCTGTACTACATCACCCGCTACGGTTTCCGGCCAAGCAAAGTAGCTTTCCTTAGCCTCCACGCCTGGCACGACAAAAATAAAGGGCTGTGGCCGGAAGGTTTGCCCGAAGAACGCCGCCACGAATACGACCGGGCCACCATTAAGAAGTGGCTGGAAGTTTTTGTCTTCCGCTTTTTCAAAATCAGCCAGTTCAAGCGGTCGGCCATGCCAAACGGGCCTAAGGTCGGGTCGGGCGGTTCACTCTCGCCCCGCGGCGACTGGCGGGCGCCCAGCGATTCCGAGGCGACGGTCTGGCTGGAAGAACTAAAGGAGAACGTGCCGGGGTAATTCAAAATACACACAATATTCTAACTACTCGTAAATGTTAAAGGCGGCTTACTGGCACAGTCTATGCCGCCTTTTATTTTGCCTTAATAAAGGCATGCGCTAAACCGAAACCAGACTTGAACCCAAAGAAGGAGGCATATTTTATGAGTATGGAACGCTGGAACCCTTTCAGGGAAATTGAATCAATGCGCCAGGCCATGGACCGCTGGATGGACGAGCGCGGCTTTAATAATCTGGGCTCATCATCGTCGGGCAATCAAAATTTAAGCCTGGCCGTAGATGTCCACGAAACCGAGAACGGCTACGAGCTTACCGCCAGCCTGCCGGGCGTGAAGCCGGAAGACGTTGAAATCAGCGTAAATAAGGACGTGGTAACTATCAGGGGCAGCACCGAGCAGAACGAAGAACGCCAGCAGGGTAATTACATTTACCGGGAACGCCACGCCGGTACGTTCCAGCGTGCGGTCCGCCTGCCGGACCAGGTAAATTCGGAGCAGGTTGACGCTTCCCTGGAAAATGGCGTGTTGAAAGTAAGCCTGCCGCGCTTGCAGCAGTCGACGCAACGCCGCATCCAGGTCAAGAGCGGCGCGAACAGCGGCAGTCAGCAAATCGGCGCCGGAGCCAGCAACAACGCTAATGCCAGCGCCAGCGCTTCTTCGCAAAACACCACGCAGAGCAATAACGCCTCAAGCTCGGCTGCTAGCGGTGATGCTGCCACCTATGCCGGGACCGTCCAGGACTCAGCCTCAAATAAACCGGGCCAAACTATGACTACTGAGCGGCCTGCCGTTTTAAACAATTTGAGCAGCACTCAAATGGACGAACTGGAACGCCACGCCAACTCGAACGACCGCCAGGGCTTTGGCTATCGCACCGACAGTTACGGCTGGGACCACCAGACCACCGAGCAGGTCTGGAATTATTTGACGCGCCGGGTCAGTAAGGGTGAGGTAGACCGGGCTTTTGATACTCAGGGCTAAACCGGTTTTCCAGGGCAGTTTTAGGGGCGGAAAGAACAACCCTGCTTCTTATCCGCCCAATTGCCAGGGTCTTAAATTTATGGCCCTGGTATAAACTGCGACGAATTGGCCCACTAAGGCTTGCTCTACCCCGGAAGGAATGCGGGAAGTTTTACAATTGCCTCCAGAATACCTCAATAGTTCTGGGAGGCGCTTCCCGCATTCCTTCCCCATGACCGGCCCGCCCCACTCTTCTTAAACATGATTTCTCGGAAATGGGCGACCTCTATTTTGCTACAGGCCCAAAAATTGATATACTATGAGCGGTAATAGCAACAACCCGGAAACGAAATCTCTTTAGACAGCAAAGCAGGAGGATACGAAAAGCATGGGCGCAATTGTAGGCATCTTCAAGTTCCTGGTTGGGGTGGTCCTGGGAGCGGCTACCGGCGCTACGGTCGCCACTTTGATTGTTACCCGCGACGGCCAGGCCACAGTTGAAAAACTGCGTGGGGTTATTGATGAAGTACTCGAAGGCGGCAAACAGGCTGCCGAAGAAGAAGAAGCCCGCATGGAAGAACGGCGGGTCGAACTGGTCGGGGAAGCCGCCGAGCAGCGCCGCCTGAAAGCCGCCGAGAACAAAGCGGTTAAAAAGGCTAAAGACGAACTTAAAAAAGAGATGGAAAAGAAGAACAAAAAGTAGGGACACTGAAAACGTTAAACCAAACAACGTTAAACGCAGGAACCTTTGTAACTAGCCCCAACAATTTATTTGGGAAATTAAAAGCCTTGACCCGAAAGTCGAGGCTTTAGTTTTGTCCTGAATAGGTTGAACGTTTAACGTTGGTTCTACTTCTTGCCGCTTACATTAAAGAGGAAGTTGACGATATCGCCGTCCTGCATAATATAGGTTTTACCCTCGCTGCGGTACAATCCCAGCTTTTTAGCTTCGGGGATACCGCCCGCCTTCATCAGGTCGTCAAAGCTGACGATTTCGGCCCGGATAAAGCCGCGTTCAATATCGCTGTGGATTTCCCCGGCCGCTTTGAGAGCAGGCGTGCCTTTCTTGATGGTCCAGGCGCGCACTTCATCTTCCCCGGCTGTCAAAAAGCTCATAAGGCCGAGCAGGTCGTATGACGCGTGGATAATCTTGGAAAGACCTGACTCGGTGATGCCAAGTTCTTGCATAAACTCGGCTGCTTCATCGTCTTCAAGCTGGCTTAGTTCCATCTCGATTTTGCCGCGCAAAGCCGCGAACCCGATTTTCTGGTGGCCCCCGGCGGCGGCTTTCGCCTCGGCCAGAAGTTTGCCCGCGTCATCGGCGCGTTCTTCGCCCAGGTTTAGAATGGTCAGGAGCGGTTTGAGGGTCAGGAACTGGTAGCCTCGAATGGCTTTTAACTCGTCTTCGGACAAATCGAGGTCGCGCAACGGGATATCTTTGGTCAGGGCTTCGTTAAGCTTGTCCATGACCTCTTTTTCAAAAGCCTGGGCCTCGCGTTCCGGGCCGGGTTTGGTCTTCTTGATTGAATCGTCCAGGCGCGGCAGGCGTTTCTCGATAACCGCCAGGTCCGAGAAAGCCAGTTCCAGGTCCATCGTTTGAATATCCCGGATGGGGTCAACGCTGCCTTCAGGGTGCGGCAGATTCGGGTCTTCAAAAGCCCGCACCACGTGGACCAGCGCTTCGACCTTCTGGATCAGGTTCAGGCCGGGGAGCGCGCCGGTTTGCCCCGCTCCCTTCGCCATCCCGGCAACATCGGTATATTCAACTGTCGCCGGGGTCGTCTTTTTGGGGTTAAACATCTCGGTCAGCTTGGCCAGGCGGGCATCCGGCACCTTTACCGTGCCGATGTTGGGGGACGAACTGGTGCCATAGGCGCTGGTTTCAGCGTTCGAGTGGGTCAGGGTGTTAAAAACGGTAGTTTTACCGCTTTTGGGAAAACCGATAATTCCTAATGTGAGAGCCATTTCTTCTTTCTACTCTATTTCCTGTTTTTTAGCTGCCTTTAACTTTTTAACTTCTGCTTTTTAACCTGTTAAATCTTATTCAAGCCCAAAGGCTTAATTATTCTCGGTTGCGGCAAGTTGCAGCTGAAGTTCCCGCAAAAATGATTCAACGTCCGTCACAATACCAAGCGTCTGGTGGCTGCCCCGGTCGGCCAGTTTGGTCACAACCGACGGGTTGATATCGACACAGACGGTACGCACTCGTGCCGGTAACAAATTGCCAACCGCGATTGAGTGAAGCATTGTCGAAATCATAATCGCGATATCCACGTCGCCGATATGCGCCCGCATAGCGTCCTGCCCCTCCAGCACATCGGTAATAACTTCCGGCAGCGGGCCATCATCCCGAATGGAGCCGCACAACACAAACGGGATATTCTTCTTGACCAGGGTGTACATAACGCCCGACTCTAAAACACCGGCATCGACCGCGGCCTGAATCGAGCCGTAAAACCGGATGGTGTTAATGGCCCGGATATGGTGCTGGTGTCCTTCTTCCTCGTTAAGGCCCGTATTGAGCGAAATACCAAGCGAAGTGCCGTAGAGAGCCGTTTCGATATCGTGGGTCGCCAGGGCATTCCCGGCGAAAAGCACATCCACGTAACCCATTTCGATAATCTTGCTCAGGTATTTAGCCGCCCCGGTATGGGCAATGGCCGGGCCTCCCACCAGCAAAATCTTGCGGTTGCGGGCCTTTGCCTCGCGCATCTCGTTTACCAGACCCGCGATAGCCAGTTCTTTTGGCCGTTCGGTCGAGACCGAACTGCCCATAAAAGCAAAGACCTCGCGTTTTCGGTCGCGCTCCATGGGTTCAAGCCGGATACCGGTATGCCCGACCGCCACCATCTCGCCTTTTTTGATGTGCGTAACCGGGATACACATAGCGTTCAACTTACCGTCCGCGTTCCGCAGAATAATTCCGCAATCCATTTCGGTCTTATCAACCGGGAACCACTTGCCCTGCGCCCGTACGAAAGTCTGGAGATTGGTCGTGCTATAGAAATCCAGCGGGAAGACCCCATTGCGAGGAGCCGGTTTAAACTCACAGTCGCGGTCTTCCAGGATGGTCGCACCCAGGCGCTGGACCAGGCGCAGCGTTTCGTCCAGGGCGGCCTGAGTACCCGCGTTAAGGCGCATCCGGCAATAGCTCGGCTCGTCTTTGGTGCGGCCTATGTCGAATTGCTCAAAGACATAGTTGCCGCCGAGGTCCATAATCGTATCCATAATCTGCGGCAGGATATAGCTGTCTACTATATGTCCCTTTAACTCGATTTTTTGCTCAAACATCTTTTTCTCGTTAAACGTATTTAATTTAAATTTTAAAACTTCTGGTTATTACTGCACACATTCTCTAATTTACTTCAAAACGACGTTGAATGTTTAACGCGTACTGGTAACTTTATGGAGACCGCGCGGCTGGTCAGGGTTATAGCCGCGAGCCAGGGCCAGGTGCATGGCAAACAACTGCCCGGGGACTACGCTCACAATCGGGCTGAGGGCTTCGGGTATGCCGCTCAAATCAAGCCGGAAAGCGCCATCTTTGGAAGTCGCCAGTTTTAAAAGCCCCTCGTCGTCACCGATGCAGAGCAGTTCCACGCCTCGCTCGGTCAGCTTTTCGGCCAGTTCCAACAGGCCCGGTATAGCCGGGCCGTTCGCCCCGATCAGGATAGCGGGCAGGCTTTGTTCGGCCAGGGCGAAAGGCCCGTGCAGAAAGTCAGCCGAAGAGTAGGGGGCGGCGAAAAAGTAGCTGGTCTCTTTAAGTTTAAGGGCAACTTCCAGGGCAGTCGAGAAGTTGTAGCCGCGCCCCAGGGTCAGGCAGTGGCGGGCGCTGGTGTAAAGTTCCTGGTTCGCCAGGAATTTAAGGCCGTCTTCCAATTGCAGGGCGGTGTCAAGCGCGCCCGGCACCCGGTCTAACCCCATTCGAAGGCCGTTATCGTCGGAAAGTTCCGCCGCCAGCAGGGCTAAAAGAGCCAGTTCGCCGGTATAAGTCTTGGTCGCCGCGACCGAAAGCTCCGGCCCTACATTCAAAGGCACCACGTCCTGGGCGGCCTGGGCCAGCGGAGAATCAGCCTTGTTAGTCAGGGCCAGGGTCATCGCGCCCTGTTTGCGACCCTCTTTAAGGACCGCCACAATATCCTCACCGCTGCCCGATTGCGAAACCCCGATAACCAGCGCCTTTTTCAAATTGGGCGGGCGGTTATACAGGGTAAAGAGCGAAGGCGCGGCCAGCGAAACGGGCAAGCCGGTAAAAGCTTCAAAGAGATAGCGGGCATAGGTCGCGGCGTTGTCGGAAGTGCCGCGCGCGGCGATAAAAATCAGGTCCGGCTGAAAAGCATTAATTCGCCGGGCAATATTTCTGATAAACGGCAGCCCTTCTTTAAGAGCTTTTTCAACCGCTTTAGGCTGCTCTCGCACCTCGTCCCGCATCAAAACCATTTTTCCCTTTTCTCCTTTTTCGCTGAACCGTAATCGCATAAAGAAACTTCGTTCAAATTTCGACATTTCAAAGAGGTTTTAGGTTTTCTACCTCCCGGAAAACCCAGGGTACGTTTAACGTTTAACGTTTTAGGCCTGGTAATCGTCTCCAACCCAGACTCTTGTAACCGTTATGGCAAAGAGCAGGGTTATGACCGTAGCCGAACCGACGCACCACCAGCAAATTGCATGAATAACAAACAACTCCATCGCGGTAAGGTAGGCCGAAAAAATCAGGCCGAGCAGCGCGCCGATAAACAACGCCAGGTCCAGCCGGGATAGCATCCGGCCCTCTGCGCCGCTTACAATGACCTGCCGGCCCAGCCTTAACCGCCAGACCCCCAGCCCGAACAGGACAAGGTAGGCCACAAGCCCCAGGTACGAAACCGGGATACCCCAGGTCGGCGGGAAATAGGCGTAAGCGCTCCGGTTGACCGTGTCGCAGCTTAAATCAGCGGTGCAGATAATCGGCGTATAGGTCAGGTGGGCCCAGGACAAATAGCCTGAAATCCCAAGCCCGACCACCGTTAAAGCCACGAAAACCAGGTCCAACCGGTTGGGGCGGGTAACGGACCCGGCGGCCCCGGTTGGCTCACTTATCTTTTTAGAGTTTAAACTTTGAGCCATGTTTCGCCTGAACTTTCCCGCTTCCGGCTTACTTGGCCGCAGCGAGAGCCGCATCAATCGCCGTTTTCAGCGAATTGTAATCGGTGTAATTAACCAGCTTATTATTTACAAAGAAAGTTGGCGTGCCGGTTACGCCCCGGTTCTGGGCGGCTGTGGCATCGTCGGAAGCCTGGTTTTTATACTTGTTGCTGTCCAGGCAGCTATTAAAGGCAGATGTATCAAGCTGCAAGGCTTTAGCCAGCGCCTTCAGGTGGTCACTGGTCCAGAAGCCGGAATTTTCAGGTTTCTGATTGTCGTAAAGGGCGTTGTCGTAATCCCAGAAGCGTTTCTGGTCGACCGCGCAATACGCCGCTTCCACGGTGGTATGCGACTCCCGGTTGCCTTTGTTCTGGTCAATAAAAGGGAACGGCTTAAAAATAAATCTTACACTCTTGTTGCTGGTAATATAGTCGCTAATAAGCTGGGGCTGATCTTGCTTGTGGAACTGGGCGCAGAAAGGACACTGGTAATCGCCGTATTCCTCCACGGTTACTTTAGCGTCGGAAGGCCCAAGCTGGAAAGGCACAGCGTCGGTAGTAATGGTGGCCGGGATATTATTGAAGTTAACGGGCTGGGTGAGCGAAATTCCCAGGACAATTAAAGCGGCGGCGACAACCAGGACGACTGCCCCGGTAATGAGTAGCTGGGTCCGGCGGCGTTTCTGGGCCCGCTTGCGGGCGGCTTCCTGCCGGGGAGTAAGTTTTCGGGTGGCCGAATTGCCGCCATTAGATGGTCTGGTGGTAGAAGAGCGGTTTTGAGCCGCGGTTTGTTCACTATTTTTCAGGTTAGTAGCGGCGTTTTGGACCGGGTTAGAGGCCTGCCGGGATTTATTATGGTTTGCCATAAAGGTTAAAAGTTCTTCCTTTTTGCTTTAAATAACTATCAATTTAGCCAGATTATAACACAAAGCGCTGGCCGGATTACGTTAACGAGGTTAAGAATACCTTTAAAGGGTTAAAAATCAGGTTAAAGGGTTGAATATACTGTTCTTAGAACCTGAAGTTATTGACTTCCTTATAAAACGGGCCTATAATTAATGTTACCGCTTTGCAATTATGTAAAGTCCGAAAAGGAACGTGTTCAGCTTCTTTTCATCCTCGGTCTGCTCAAAGGTACAGTACAATTGAAAATTTCGCTCTATCTAACGTTTATGCTAGTAAACGTCCAGGAAAGGTTTGAGTTTTCGTGTGAAAACTTCCCTTCCAGAACCCTTAACAGGCGCATTTGATATTGTGTTGAGGTGAAAAGTTTTCGCCTTGTTGAATGCCAAGTAACCCAGGAGAAAATTTTTATGGCAAAGCAACCTTCCGCGCATCGACCGGGAAGCGGTCTTGATAACCGGGCCGGTCAAAGACAGTTCCTTTTTATTTTACTTATAGGCCTGGCCGTGTTGGCTTTATTCGCTCTAGGCTTAAGCCAGCTATCCCCCGCACGCGCCCAGACTACAAGCGACGCTCTTAACTTTGGCAATCAGCCTGTAAATACGCCCAGTGGCCCTAAACCAGCTACCTTTAGAAATGACGACTCTGAAATCCCAATGAATGTAAGCGCCAGCCTGGAAAATGGGACAGATTTTAGTATCAGAGATAATGGCTGTGACGGGAACATTGTTCCCCCACAAGAAAGCTGTTCGGTAAGTGTCGTTTTTTCACCCAAGAGTACAGGCCAGAAGAATGACATAGTCATTTTTGATTATAATTCTGCTCTCGGACAAGTGAATGGGAATAGTTCAAATTCCGCGGCAGACGGCTCTCATGGCAGCCTTACCAGCCTGACAATATCAAATCCGTCAACAAACGAGGTCCAGGCCCAGACTCCCAGCACCGTTAATTTAACGGGGGTTGGAGTCGCCCAGGTTTCGGTCACCCCTACCACAACTGTCCCTACCACAACTGTCCCGCCTACAACTGCTCCTCCAACTACCGCTGTCCCTACAACCACAGTCGCGGCTACAACCAGGGCTTCACAACCGGCCTGCGGCAGCCAGATTCAAGGCTACGTGCTGATTGACGGGCAGCCTGGAGCGGGCATTGTGGTAAACCTGACCGGCCCGGCTAATAACTCGGTGACAATCGGTGAAGGCGGCTACTTCTACTTTAACGATTTGTGCCAGGGCAACTACCAGCTCAGCTTGCAATACGACCACAGCAAATACAGGGCGAACGACCCGGACACGCGAAAAATTACCCTTGACGGAGTTAACCCTTCACGCAATAACGCCTTTAGCCTTAGCACAATTACCGCCACGACGGCAGCCCCGACCACGGCTGCGCCCACTACCGCGACCGGAAATACTCCGGCCCCAACCACACCGGCAGTCACAACCACCGCCCCGGCTTCCGAGCCGGACTGTAACATCCCGGCCGGAACGGTCCTCCGCGTCTGCGTTGCTTCGACCCAGCAAAGCCCGACCCATTTCGCCGTGGTGTTAAAGGTGCTGGCCGGTGATTCGCCGGTTGACCTGAACGACACGGTAATTATAAACCTGCCCGCCGGGGCCGTTGTAACCTCGGCCACCTCGGCCCTCGGCGCAGTGTCAGTCACCAGCAATAATACGGTGCGCTGGGGCAGTTTCTCGCTGAGTCCGAAGCAGAGCGCGAACATTGTGCTTTCAATTGACGCGCCGAGCGGCAACCTGAACGGCAGCAGCATCTTTGTAAGCGGCAGCTTCAACCGCAGCCAGGCTTTCCAGCAGCGTATTCCAGGCTTACCGGGCCTGACCGATATCGTCCCGGCAGCGCCCCAGGGTACCGGTACAAATACGGGTACGGGCGGCCAGGGTGGCGGAAAACCCACTCCGGCGCCGGTGCCTTCCCAGGTTCCTTCCACCGGTACCGGCCAGGAAAACAACCAGGATACCCCGGTAATCTGGTTGGTACTGGCAGCTATCGTTAGCGGCGGCCTGGGAGTTTTTGGCCTGTTCCTGACTGGGCGCGGCCACAAGGCTGACAAGAAGGAGCAAAAATAACTTGCATTCGCAAGATTTGGACGACCAGGTTGCCCACGAACAACAGGCGCGGGCAGCCCTGGCCGATCAAAAACTGGCTTTCATCGGTGGTGGGGTAATGGCCGAGGTTATGATTGCAGGGGTGCTGGAACGCCAACTGGCCCGCCCCGACGCAATCATCGCCAGCCATCCCCGCTCGCGCCGGGCTACCGAACTGGCCGAGCGGTTGGGGGTTAAATCCACGACTTCCAACCTCGAAGCGGCCCGGCAAGGCGATATAGTTATTCTATGCGTCAAGCCCCAGCGTTTGAACCCGGTCTTGAAAGAACTGGCGGGAAATATCGAACCCCGCCAGTTGCTTATTTCTATCGTAACCGGCGCGACCACCGAAATGTTGGGCCGAATGCTCAACCACCCGGCAGTGGTGCGGGCGATGCCTAATACCCCCGCCCGCATCGGCTACGGCATGTCGGTCTGGACTACCACGCCTGCCGTAACCGACCGGCAGCGCAGCCAGGTCCGGGCGCTCTTTAGCGCGCTGGGAAAAGAAATGTGGTTCGAGGAAGAACGCTTTATTGACATGGCGACCGCGGTCAGCGGGTCAGGCCCGGCCTATGTCTTCCTGGTCATGGAAGCTCTGATAGACGCGGCGGTCCACCTCGGCTTCAGCCGCAACGATGCCCGCGAACTGGTCACACAAACCCTGCTCGGTGCGGTCCTGCTGGCAAAGGAAACCCCCGCTCATCCCGCCGAACTCCGCAACATGGTTACTTCCCCCAACGGCACCACCGCCGAAGCGCTTTACGAGTTAGAAAAAGGGAGCGTCCGCACCATTTTATCCAAAGCGGTCTACGCAGCCTACCAGAAAACCGCTACTCTCAGCGATATAGCGAACAAAAAGTAAAGCTTGGATTAAACTTGCTATGCCGGTTATAAACTGGCACGGTTTTTGCCTTATGTAAACCGGAAGTGATGGTTTCCTGCGTAAAAAAGAATAAAAAAACCGGCGACGGGAAATACTTTCCTTACCAGAACAAATCTACCCTTTAAAGTGGCTATTACAAAATCCTTTTCTCTTTTAATCCTAAGAGAAATTTTTGGGATGGATTACACAACGAAATCAGGCTATTTAGTTGAAACAATTTAGAAAGATTACAGAGCATGGATAAACTTGATAAAAGAAGCCGCCAGAAGCTGGAAAGCCAGATGGCGGATGAAGTGGTCAACGCTAAAAAAGGCAAAAGTGAAATATCCTTAAATAAGGTTATCAGTTCCGGAGTAGAAGTGCTGGATAAAGTGCCGCCGCCTTATATCACCGGGCGTTCGGCCAAACACACCCGCCAGCGGGGCGAGGAAGAAAAAACAGCCCCGATTGAGTTTTCACTGTTCGCGCCCTACATCAAGCGGGCGGCCATCCAGGGCGACTTTTCCGAGTGGAAAGAACAGGAACTTGAAAAAGGTGATGACGGTTATTTCCGGGCTACCTTTGAACTGGCCGACGGCGATTATGAGTATAAATTCTGGGTGGAATCTAACAGCCCCTGGCAACTGGGTCAATGGGTTTGCGTCACCGACCCGATGGCAACCGAGATTAACGAGATGAACAACGATAACGCGGTTGTCCATGTTCTTAATGGCAAAATTGTAATTGACCAGTACGAGTGGCGGCACTCTATGGACCCTTTACCGCCCGATGTGGAACTGGTTATTTACGAGCTGCACGTTAAGGATTTTGGAGGCAGTTTAAAAGGTGTAGTGGACCGGTTGGACTATCTTAGCAGCCTGGGAGTGAACGCAATTGGGCTTATGCCGGTCAGCGAATTTCCGGGCGAAACAAGTTGGGGCTATAATCCGCGCCATTTTTACGCGGTCGAAACCGGCTATGGCAAGAGCTATGACCTTAAAAAATTGATTGACGAGTGTCATGGCCGGGGTATTCGGGTGATAATGGATTTGGTGGCGAACCACGGGCAGGACGAAACGCCCCTGGCCCAGATTGACCACAATTACTGGTTCAAAGAAAATAATACCGACCAATTCCAGTTTGGTCCCAAGTTCGATTACAACCACTGGGACGATAACTTAAAGCTTTTCCCGGCCCGGAAGTTTATGAATGAGGTCGCCTTTCACTGGGCTACCGAGTTTCACCTGGACGGGATTCGTTTCGACGCTACGGCCCTTATTGATAACTTTGACTTTCTCCACTGGCTTGGTGACGCGGTCAAACAGGCCAACAGCATGAAACCTTTTTACCTCATAGCCGAACATTTGCCGGTGGACCCGGCTATCGTGGGTTTCGGCAAGCCGATGGACGGTCTCTGGCACGATTATTTCTACTGGCAAATGACCGCCAATCTGCGCGAGAGCGAATTTAGCGGCTGGCAGCCTTTCGACTGGGCAAAAACCCAGGACGCTATTGAACCGGCCAGGGAAGGCATCATTGGCCCTACCGCAGCGGTCAACTATATTTCCAACCACGACCACAACCGCCTGATGTTTGAGCTTGGCACAGCCAATATTACCGGCGAAAAAGCCTTCAGAAAATGCAAACTGGCCGCCGCCGTTACTATGACAGCGGTTGGCGTGCCGCTGATCTGGATGGGCGAGGAATTTGGCGAATACTGGGACAAAAGCATCGAGCCGCGCCCGCTTCACTGGGGACTGCTCGAAAACAAGGAAAATTCCGACCTGTTCCACTACTACAGCGGCCTGATTTTCTTGCGCAAAACCAACAATTCCCTAAAGACCGAACATATTGAATTTTTCCATCTTGACGAAAAAAACAAGGTGCTGGCCTGGAAACGCTGGGACGATGGCGGCGGAGTCGTGGCAGTCGTGGCAAACTTTAGCGATAACGCCCTGGGCGATTACGCCGTGCCGAACTTCCCGGACGGCGAGTGGCACGAGTTTGTCTTCAATTACGACCACAAAGTCGAAGGCGGCCAATCGGTAGATACTATTGGCCCCAGCGAGTGCAAGATTTACATCAAAAAGTAAGAAATAAAAATCCGGGCCAGGCCCGGATTTTTATTTTTATAAACTATTTTTTCTTCTTTTTAGGCGGACGATTCACGCCTGCGCCGGGAACGCCGCTGCGGACCGGCACTCCACCACCGGCAGGACGGGGCGCGCCGTTGCCGCTTCCGGCAGGCCGAGCGCCGTTAGGACCGCCCGGGCGCGGGCCTTTCTTGAATTCGGCCAGCGGGTCGCGGGGAGCCTGGACCTGCTTGCGCGCGCCGCCGCCACCGCCCATGCCGGGCATACCACCCATGCCGGGCATTCCGCCGCCGCCCATCTGGCCGAGCATTGACCCCATATTCGCCATGTTCATGCCGCCGCCTTTGCCCATCATCTGCATCATCTGGCGCATGCCCCGGAACTGCTGCAAAAGCTCGTTCACGTCGGCGACGGTCGTACCGCTACCGGTCGCGATACGGCGGCGGCGGCTAGCGTTGATAATATCGGGTTCCTGGCGTTCCTTTTTGGTCATCGAGAGGACAATCGCCTCGGTCCGGCGCAGTTGCGCTTCCGCTTCGGGCGTGTTCAGGGCATTGCGCATCTCTTTCATCTGCTTGCCCATACCCGGCAACATTCCCAGGATACCGCTCAAGGGGCCCATCTTTTTCAGGTTGCGCATCTGGCTCAGGAAGTCTTCCAGGTCGAATTTGCCTTTACGCATCTTCTCCTGAAGCTTCTGGGCTTCTTCCTCGTCGTAAGTAGCCTGGGCGCGTTCAATCAGGCTCAGGATGTCGCCCATACCCAGGATACGCTGGGCGATACGGTCGGGGTAGAAAGTTTCAAGCGCGTCGAGCTTTTCGCCGACACCCATGAACTTAATCGGCACGCCGGTGACGGCCCGGACCGAAAGGGCCGAACCACCACGCGCGTCACCGTCCATTTTGGTGATAATCAGGCCGGTGATGCCAACCCGCCGGTTGAACTCCATCGCCACGTTAACCGACTCCTGACCGGCCATCGCGTCTACTACCAGCAAGATTTCGTGAGGGTTGATTTCAGCCTTGATGCGCTGCAATTCTTCCATCAACGGCTCGTCAATCTGCAAACGCCCGGCGGTATCCACGATAACGACCGAGTTGTTATTTTTCCTGGCCTGGGCGATAGCGTGCTGAGCGATAACCGGCGGAGCGACCGTGGTGCCTTCGCTATAGACCGGAATATCAAGCTGGCGGCCGAGAGTCTGCAACTGGTCCACGGCGGCGGGGCGGTAAACATCGCCCGCGACCAGCAAAGGCCGGTGCTTCTTCTGGCGTAAGGCCAGGGCCAGCTTGCCGACGGTGGTGGTTTTACCGGAACCCTGTAAACCAACCAGCATAATGACGGTGGGCGGGGATTTGGAAATATTCAGTTCGTTGCCGACACCTTCGCCTTCTTCGGTCTCGCCGCCAAGCAGTTCGGTCAGCTTGTCATTGACGATTTTGATAACCTGCTGGCCGGGCGTGAGGCTGGTGAGAATTTTAGAGCCTAGGGCGGCGTCGGTTACATCTTTGACAAATTCTTCGGCGACAATCGTGTTTACGTCCGCTTCCAGAAGGGCGCGGCGGACCTCGGTCATCGCTTTACGAATATCATCCTCGGTCAACTTTCCACGCCCGGTTAAGGAACGGAAAGTGCCTTCCAATCTTTCAGATAAAGTCTCAAACATCTAGCTTTTCCTGTCCTTTTAGAATGTTTTGTGAATAATTACTGGGACACCGGCATTTAGACTGAACTATACAAATAATTTTTAGTTGCGCGCAAAGAGCGCGTTTACATAGGCTTCCGGCTCAAATTCGGCAAAATCTACCACTTTTTCGCCCGTACCGATATAGTTTATCGGGATTTTTAAATCGTTGGCAATCGCGAAGGCGATACCGCCTTTGGCGGTGCCGTCCAGCTTGGTCAAAATGATGCCGTCAATGCCGACCGCGTTGGTAAAATGCCTGGCCTGGGAAAGGCCGTTCTGGCCGGTCACCGCCTCCAGCACCAGCAAGATTTCGTTGGGGGCGCCGACCTGGGCCTTCTCGATGGTGCGCTCGATTTTCTGCATCTCGGCAATCAGGTTAAAGTTGGTCTGCAAGCGGCCTGCCGTATCAATAATAACAATGTCCGCGCCGTGTTCCTGGGCGTACTTGACCGTATCGAAAGCCACCGAGGCCGGGTCCGAGCCGAACTCGCGGGCAATCACGGGCGCGCCGATACGCTGGCCCCAAAGTTTTAGCTGTTCAATCGCCCCGGCCCGGAAGGTATCTGCCGCGCCAAGCACCACGCTGGCCCCGCCGCTCTGGTAATAAGCGGCCAGTTTGGCGATAGAGGTCGTCTTGCCGCTGCCGTTTACCCCGACCACCATTATGACATAAGGC
>CADDZM010000005.1 GCA_902812345.1 Chloroflexota bacterium
GTTAAAATAAGCCCGGCCCTGAGAAAAGCCCGGCTAAACCCGTTACCAGCCTTTGTCATGCACGCAGGTGCGCTCCTGGGGGAGTAATTTCCGCCGAGGTGCCGGTTCAAGAGCCGCCGTAACCGCTAATCTTGATTTAACGAGTCCGAAATCGCTACCGTTTTATTTTAGCTTCACTTTAGGGTAAAATTGCCATCACCAGGGGTTAAGTAAATTTGAGGTTTCAGGCATTACCGGCTTTAGAAATTATCATATGAACTCAGTAATTTGGCGGCTGGTCGCCGGGCTGGCCCTGAGCGCCCTCATTGGCCTGGTAGCCTATCGCAAGCAAGCTTTATCCGGTAGCGGCGTGATTGGCGCAATCGGGACGGGAAGTTGTATTTTCGGGTTTGGCGGCTGGGTCTGGGGCTTAACCCTGGTAGCTTTCTTTATCTACGGGACGCTGCTATCCCGCTTCAAGGAACGCCAGAAGGAAAAAGTCGCCGCCGAGAAGTTTGAGAAAGGCAGCCGCCGCGACCTGGGCCAGGCTCTGGCGAACGGTGGCGCGGGCGCAATCCTGGCGGCGCTTTTCTTTTTCAGCCCGGATAGCGGCTGGCTTTTCGCCGGGTTTATCGGGGCCATAGCGACCGTCAACGCCGATACCTGGGCGACCGAGCTAGGAGTTTTAAGCCGCGCCGCGCCGCGCCTGATTACAACCGGGTGCAAAGTTTCGCCCGGCACCAGTGGGGGTGTTACGGCTTTAGGGACGCTGGCAACCCTCCTGGGCGGCTTTGCCATCGGCCTGACGGTATGGGCTTTGCTCATTGGAAAGTCATGGCTGCAACCGGGCCTGGACTGGGCCAGGTTCTGGTGGGTCTTGCCGGTCGGGGCTATTGCCGGGCTGGTCGGGTCGCTGGCGGACAGCCTGCTGGGCGCTACCATCCAGGCCATGTACACCGGGGCCGCTTCGGGGCAAGCTACCGAGAAAAAATTCGACCGCCAGAACCGGCCTAACACTTACCGGCGCGGCTGGCCTTTTATGAACAATGACGCGGTTAACTTCAGCAGTTCCGTTATAGGGGCGGCGGCGGCTAGCGCACTTTATCTTTTATTGGTTTAGCACCGGGTTTCCGGTCACAATTTTCACAGCCGAAAGGAGTACCACAAATGTCCATGCAACTTAAAGGCAACCGGCCCAAACCGGAGAAGAAAAAACCTCCCAAACCGAAAGAGGATAAAAAGGCCGGTAACAAGCAGTCTTAAAACCCTTAAATTCCCTTTCAGGGAACTCCCCACCCCTTACCCCTCCCTGGGGAGGGGAATAGATCGGTAAAGATGTAATTTTTCTCTTTGGAGAAAAATTACATCTTTACTTTTATAACGGGTGTAACCGAGCTTTCCGGCAAAAAGGCCGGGGCCGGCCTTTATTTAATTTTAGTTACAAAGCGTTTTTATTCATAAAGTCAGCGGTAAATCCCACGAATTTGACCGCTTCTCCATAAGTCGCCTCGTGGTCAATCGCCTGGTTGCGGTAGTCCTGCCGCCATTCGAGCGCCTGCCGGATAATCCCGGCTTTTTCGGGGAAACGCGCCTGCGCCCACAGGGCTGCCGCCCGTTTCGAGACCTGTTCGCCCGTTTCGAAAGCCCGTAAGGCCCGGCACATGGTCAGAATGGTATAGGCCTGGTAGGGCCGGGAATAGCGGGTATGTGTCACGTATTCGCGCCACTCTTCCACCTGCTGTTTTACCCATTGCACAAATTCTTCTTTTGAAACCGGCTCAATAAGGGTTTTAAAGTCAGGGCCGAAAAGTTTCCGGCCTTTCTCCTGGATCACGTACCAGTTAATCAGCCAGTCGTACCCGGCGTCTTTCAGGTTGAAAGGTTCGCCGGGGCTGATAACCGCAATCTGGCGGCGGGCGGTTCTGAAGGTTTGCAAACCCTGGGCCGCGTAGTAGGCGATTTCCAGGCGGTTATCCCATTGTTTGTATTGTTCCAACAATGCAAGGTGCATTTTTTCCAGCCGCTCGAATTCCTCCCGGTCAAGGTCGCCGTCCGTGACCGTCAGCAGGTCAATATCGCTTATGTCAGGGTCGAAATCGCCCCAGACGAGCGAGCCATAGAGATACAACCCGGCCAGTTTTTCGCCCAGAATCGCCTGCATCCTTACCAGTAAATCCGCGAGCAAGCGATTAATGTCACCGTAAGCGGTTGGCGTCATATTTTCATTTCCTCTATTCGGCTAGAATCTCGCGCAGGCTGCGCCTTAAAAGTTTGCCCGTGGCGTTGCGGGGCAGACCCTCCGTCACCAGAATGATGCGGCGCGGCAGCTTGTAGCGGGCCAGTCTTTCGCGGCAATATTCCAGCAGTTCGCCTTCAGTCACGGTCGCGCCGGGCCGGGCTTTGACGAAAGCTACCACAACCTGGCCCCATTGCGAGTCAGGCTGCCCGATAACGCCCGCTTCCTCGACGGCAGGGTGCGAAAGCAAGACCGCCTCAATCTCGGCCGGGTAAACATTCTCGCCGCCCGAAATAATCAGGTCGTTGCGGCGGTCCAGCACGTACAGGTAGCCTTCCTCATCTACCCGGCCAATGTCGCCGGTATGAAACCAGCCGTCCTGCCAGGCCCGGGCCGTCTCATCCGGGCGGCCTTCGTAACCGGGCGTAACGTTCCGGCCTCGTAAAAGGATTTCCCCGGCCCGGCCTTCACTATCCGCATGCCCGCCATTGGCTGGCTCTCCATCACTTTTAGGAGCAATTTTTAGCTCGACGCCGGGCAGCGGTTTCCCGGCTGAGCCAAGTTTGCGCAGGGCATCGTGGGCCGCCAGGGTCACGGCCTGGGACGCTGTTTCGGTCAGGCCGTAAGTCTGCACCACCGGGATACCGGCGTGGGCGCAGCGTTCGAGCAGGGGCGGCGGCACCGGTCCGCCACCAATCAGGACCGAGCGCAAAGTGGCCGGGTAACTTTTACCCTCGCGCTGGTCGAGCATCCGGGCCAGCATGTTCGTCACCACCGAAATAACCGTCACGCCCTCGTGGTCAATCGCGCGGTTGACCGCCGCCGGGTCGAAGCTTTCGTGAACGACTACCGCCATTCCATAGAAAAGGCCGCGGCATATAATTGCCAGGCCGCCCACGTGAAAGAGCGGCAGCACCGCCAGCCAGCGGTCGTTTTCTCCGGCTGGGAAATTCAGATAAGAGGCGTAGGCGTTAAAGTAGTGGTTGCCGTAGGTCAGGCGCACCGCTTTAGGCTGTCCTGTAGTGCCGGACGAGTAAATCAAGGTGTGCAAATCGCTGGCCTGGTAACTCTCAGGCGGCGTTATTTCGGGTTGAGCGGGCAGGCGGGTTAGCTTGTCCAGGTTCAAAAGGCAGGCCTTTGTCCCGGCGCTGGCTTCGCGGGCCTGCGAAAGATATTTCCTGCCGGTCAGGAGAAAATCGGCCCCTACGTCGGCAAGCTGCCAGCCCAGTTCCGCCGGGGTCAGGCGCAAATTCAAAGGCACTAACACCGCCTCCAACTGCATCAGGGCATGGACCGTTTCGACATAATCCAGGCTATTCCCCAATAGCACCGCGACCCGGTGGCCTTTTTCGATGCCGCTCGTCCGCAGCTTTCCGGCCAGGTCCATCACTCGCCCGTATAATTCTTTAAAGCTTAAACTTTCCGTTCCAGCCACCACTGCCAGGCTTTGCGGTCTGGTTTTGACCTGTGCCAGCAGCCAGTTCGGGAAAATCTCACCCGGTTCATTTAACATAAATGTAGTTTCCAACTCTATTAATAATTCTCTAAATTTACCTCTGCATGTTTTCAGACGGCAATAAACTGTCTTGTTTTGAAAACAAATTATCCTACCCCGACCGCGTGAAAGCAAGGTCGGAGTGGTATAATACCGGCGTGAACGAATCAACCAATCAGAAAAACAAACCAACCTCCGGCTTTAAGGCCGGTCCTCGCCGCCGAATAAATGTGCTGGGCGTGCAGGTTGACGACCTGACCCTCGACCAGGCCGCCGGGCTGGTTTTCGACTGGGTCAAGCAACGCCGCCTGGATGCAACTTCCCCGGCCCGCCTGGTCGTTACTCTTAACCCTGAATACGTCATGGCGACCCGCCGCAACCTGGCCTTCCGCCAGGTCGTGAACTCGGCTGACCTCGTTACAGCCGACGGCGCTGGGATTATCCTGGCCGGGAAGCTCTTGAAAACGCCTTTCCAGGGCCGTGTGACCGGGGTGGCTCTTTGCGAGAAACTTTTTGCCCTTTCGGCCCAACCGGACGGGCCGCGCCTCTTTTTGCTTGGCGCGCAACCGGGCGTGGCCGAGGAAGCCGCCGCGAAGTTAGAAAAGGAATACCCGGCCCTAAAAATCGCCGGGACGTGGGCCGGACAACCCGGGCCGGAGGGCGACGCCGGGGCGGTCGAGCGCATCCGGCGCTCCAAAGCCGAAATCATCCTGGTCGCTTACGGGATGCTGAAACAAGATTGGTGGTCGGTGCGTAATTTAAACAGTACCGGCGCGGCTGTCGCCCTTGGAGTGGGCGGCGTTCTTGATTACAAAGCCGGGCGGGTGCCTTTAGCCCCGCTTCGCTTGCGGCGATACGGCCTGGAATGGGCCTACCGCCTGTACAGGGAACCCCGGCGCTGGCGCCGCCAGTTAGCCCTTCCCCAATTCGCCTTTTTAGTTCTGGTAGAAAGACTGCGGCGGGTTTTGCGGAAAATAGACCCAGGAGTTTAGAAGTGTCCACGAATCAGCTTTTACGGTGCGCCCGCCACCCCAACGAAGAAGCCCCCATGATGTGCGGCGATTGCGGCAGCCAGATGTGTACCATTTGTATGACCCTGACCGGCGAAGGGCCGCGCTGCCCCGACTGCATGGCCGCCATAAATAACGGCTTTGCCCCCGGCAACCGGGGTCAGGACCGGCAGGTGGTGGAAGGCGTTATTCTGCCCGCCGGGACCGATGCCACCCGGCAGGACGCCGCCCGTGAAGCTTATTTCGCTACCGAACCGGTGGCGACCTATTGCGCCCGCCATCCAAATGTCGAGACCATGTTGCGGTGTGGCCGGTGCGACACGCCGATATGCCCGCGTTGTATGGTCCATAGCGGAGTCGGGATTCGCTGTCCTGATTGCGCAGCCAATCCCCAGCGGACAATTGGTATCCAGGCGGAAAGGGCCGCCGCCGCTGCGCGCGGTAAGAGACCGCCCCAGGAAAACACCGGCTTTCGCAACTACTGGAGCAAGGGCCAGGCTTACCAGAAGGTTTACGCCCGGCACTATATCCTGGCAATCCTGGCTGGACTCGCTACCGCCATTACGCTCGGTCTGGTCTGGGGCTTCCTGCTGGACGCTACCCGCATAGCCGGGCGATTACCCCGCGGCGGTTTCCAGGGTGCCCTGGAAACTAACCAGGTCTGGGTGGCCCAGATAATAGGCTCGATTCAGTCCTCGATTCACCTGATACCGGAAATCATCCTGGGCGCGCTCGTAGGCGAAGCAATTGCTCGCGCTACCCGGAACCGGGTCGGGCCAGGCCTGCAAATTATCGCCGGGTTATCGGTAGCAGCCGGTATCCTGGTGAGCGTAATGACGGTGGGCGCCCGGATTTTCAGCACGGTTAACGGCGGCTTCCCGCCTTTTGACCGCCTGCTAACGGTTTCTTTCAACACTATCGGCCAGCAACTCGGCGGCAACGGCCTGGGTATCCTGATTTTCTGGGTTATCGGTATCGCCTTCGCCGTATTCAAACTCAAGAGATAAAGAAAAAGATAAAGAAAAGATAGGGAAGAATGTCACTTACCCGATACCTGCCCCTTTTCAAAGACCGCAAAGTGCTGGTGGTGGGCGACCTTTACCTGGATGAGTACATCATCGGGCGGCCCAGCCGCATTTCCAGGGAAGCGCCTATCCCGGTGCTGGAATTTTGCGAACAGCGTAACGTGCCGGGCGGCGCGACTGCCCCGGCCTGCAATATTCGTTCGCTCGGCGGTCAGGCTTACATGCTAGGCGTTATCGGGCAGGACACCGCCGGGCGCGAACTGGTTGAAATGCTAAATGCGCGCGGGGTGGACAGCACCGGCCTGGTGCTGGACCCGTCCCGGCCTACCACCACCAAGACCCGGATTGTAGCCGAGGCCCAGCACATCTTCCCCCAGCAGGTCGCCCGGGTGGACCGGCAGGACCGCACCCCGATTAACGGCCCGGTCGAGCAGCAGGCGGTTGATTTCCTGCACATGGTAGCCCCGCACGTGGACGCGATTCTTTTCTCCGACTATAAGACCGGCGTGGTAAACGACCGTTTGATTGCCGAAGGGCTGCAAATCGCCCGTACTTCCGGCAAACTCATCACGGTTGACTCGCAGGGCGGCCTGGACAAGTTCAAGGGCTGCACCCTGGTCAAGTGTAATGATGCCGAGGCCCGCGACTATCTGCGGCGCGACCTGCGAACTGATGAAGATTTTGAACAGGCTATGCGCGACCTTAAACAGGAATTGGGCGTGCAGATGGTAGTCCTGACACGTGGCGGCGAGGGTATTTCTTGCCTGGACACCGAGAACCACATTTACCACATGCCCGCCTTCAACCGCAGCGAGGTTTTTGATGTAACCGGGGCTGGGGACACTGTGATTTCTCTCTTAACCCTCGGTCTGGCGGTGGGGTCGAGCCTGTTAGAAGCTTCCCAACTGGCAAACGCCGCCGCCGGGGTGGTCATCCGCAAGCAGGGTAACGTCACTATCGAAACGGCTGAATTGCAAAAAGAACTGGAAAAGCTGGGTTTATGATACTTTCGCGAGACGGACTGGCGAAGCAAGCCGCTGAATGGAAAGCCGCCGGAAAGCGAGTGGTCTTTACCAACGGCTGTTTCGACCTGATTCACCTGGGTCATGTCCGTTATTTAGAGGAGGCCCGCGCCCTGGGCGATGTGCTGGTGCTGGGCCTCAACAGCGATGCCTCGGTCCGGCAGCTAAAAGGGCTGCAACGTCCCCTGGTCGGCCAGCAGGAACGCGCTGAGCTTATGAGCGCCTTGCGCCCGGTTGACCACGTAGTAATCTTTGAGGAATTGACCGCTGACAATACTCTCCTGGAATTAAGGCCTGAAATTTACGTCAAGGGTGGCGATTATGCCCTCTCGGATGCCGCCGTTCACACCGCCAAGCCCTTGCCCGAAGAGGCAACTGTACGCTCTTACGGCGGGCAGATTGTCTTTATCCCTTTCCTGCCCGGTCACTCCACCACCGACCTCATTCGGCACATTTTGCAGGTTTACGGCCACTAAAAGTTGGGAATCCGGCGGTATTGGAGAGGCATTGGTATCATAAAGCGCCCTCCAAAAAGGCCTGCCCTTTCCGGCAAGCCTCTTGGAAACTCCGTAAAATTCTCAGTAGAATTTACTTATAAAGACCGTTGGTCTTGATGATGGTTGTAACCCGGCCCTGGATTTTCACCGCGTCAAGGTCTTCGCTGGCGGCGTCACCTTTATGGGGCAGAATATGAATCGGGTTCAGGCTCTGGTTAGCCGGTTGCAACACCACCCGGTCGGCCTGGCGGTGCCGGTAGAACCGCTTGAGAGTCACGAACCCGGCGGAATCGCTCGAATCGGCCAGGCAGGCAATCACGAAATCGCCGTCGTCGGCCCAGTCCTGGGCCTGCACGATAACCACGTCACCATCGTCAATCTCATTCTCAATCATAGACTGGCCGCGCACCCGCAGGGCAAAGGTCGTTTTGCTCACTTTTACCTCGGTGCTGTTGACAAGCACGAAATCCGCGTCAACATCGCTGCCCGGTTCGTGATAAGCCACCGTCACATCGTAGCGGCCCGCCGCAACCTCACCGATGACCGGCATTTTAAGATAAGGCACTTCGTCCCAGTTATCCCAGGGCGCGGGACCGCTGTCCCCGGCCACCATCCTGACCCCACTGTTATAGCGGTTGGGCCGGGATAAGATTTCGGTCTTGCTGGAAAGAGTAGCGGCAGGACGGTGCTGCCCACCGTTCGCGGCAGCCCTTTCAACGTCTTCACCGATAAGGCGGTAGCCCGGTTCGGCAGCCTGTCGCCGGGTGAAATTAAAAGCCGCCTCGCTCGCAGCGTCGCCGGGACGCTCAAAGTCCCAGACCGCGATAGTATCATCCAGGTCCGGGTGCGGCGTTTCGTTTTGCGATTGTTGCGGCCGGGTCTTGCCGGTTTTTCCCGGCTTATCCCATTGGTGGTCCATAAAGGCATTCCCCATTTCTGGCTGCCCACAGTTGTCGGGAGGAGCAGTCTATGCGTTGTATCTCGAAAAGAATCGCTTTGAGCCACATCCGGGCAAAACTTGTTACAAACTGCTTTGTAACTTTGTTAGGAACTGGTTTCTGAACCCAATTTTCCTTTTGCAAGAAGCATGCCATCACGAACATATGTTCGGGCATGCCAAATCAAACCAGGAGTAAGACTGGAAAAAGAAAAAAACCGATAGGGGCCGGTCATACCTGACGACCGGCCCGGAAAGGTTTGTGGAGGAAGAAGATAATTACAGGACAGGCTAGACCATGCTGCGAATAACGCCGACCAGTTTGCCCTTGATGCGGGCGTTGTCCATGCCGGTGTAGATAGGCTGCATCGTGCTGTTAGCGGGCTGCAAGCGAATCCGGTTGTGCTGCGGTTCGGGGAACCATTTCTTCAAAGTGGTTTCACCCTCATTTTCCAACCACACCGCGACAGTCTCGCCGGTTTCGGCAGTCTCGCTGCTGCGGATGAGGACAATGTCGCCATCGGCAATCAACGCGTCAATCATGGATTCCCCTTTGACGCGCAAAGCAAAGACATCGGGACCGGGGCGCCCTTTGAACAGGTAGGAAGGAACTTCCATCTGATCTTCGGGGTCGGCGTCCTTACGGTCCGGGATAGGTTGCCCGGCGGCAATCGTACCGAGCAAAGGCACGAATTCGCTGTTGCTGCGGCGGCGGTCCACCAGTTCGATGGCGCGGGACTTACCGCTCTTGCGAGTGATTTTATTCTTGGTTTCGAGCGCGTCCAGGTTGTAATCTACCACCGAGGTAGAGCTAATTTTGAGAGCCATCTGGATTTCGCGCACGGTTGGCGGCCAGGTGTTCTCGTCCATATAGCGCTCAATGAAATCCAGGATGTCCTGTTGCTTTTTAGAGAGTTGGTTCATTTTGCGTCTTCCTCCTGAACGCCCGCGCCCGGTTTCGCCAACCGGTTCAGGACGTTCAACTACCACAATCCCTGCTACCGGAACTTCAGCGCTCACCGGCGCTTTGCCCCGGCCTCCAGCGGCGGGTATAACTCTTGCCATGTTAGGGGCGCTTTCTAAACTGTTCTTACCAGTCCGGCCAGCGCTTTTCCTGGAAGCCGATGCTATCGTCATTTTGTATCTAACTCCGGGTTCTAGCTTTTCAAAGGGTCCGTTTTAATCGCCTATGGCGTGAGTAATGTCTATTAACAATTGTTAGAACAATTATACGCAAGAACAAGGGTTCTTGTCAATAGGTAATTGACGAATCAGTATATTTTTTCTAATTTCATTTGCAGCATTTTCATGTAGAAATATAATTCAGTGACTCTGCAAACCCTCCCGTTTCTCTTAGGTTCTTTCTTAATATCTTAATATCTTAATATCTTAATATCTTAATATCTTAATATCTTTCTTTTAGGAGCATTTTATAAAACAAAAAGGGAGCGGTTTTTCGGCCTCTCCCTCTTTTTCGTCTTCGCCGGGGCTAGGACACGTCCACGACTGTCCCAACCGGCAACTGCCAGATGAGACTCGCGTCGTAAACCGTCGCGTTAACGCAGCCGTGGCTCTGCTCGGCGATACCGTACTTGGTGTGCCAGTAGCTGCCGTGAATGGCGTAATCGGCGTAGAAATAGGTCACGTAGCGAATATCAAGCAGCTTGTAATCGTTAGCGGCGGCCCGGTTGCCGCCTTGCATGGTCTGGGTCAGCGGGCGGTAGCCGCCGATAGCGGCAAAGACACCCTTGACCGTTGAGTGGTCTATCGGGCCGCCTTCGATGCCGGTTGCCACTAACGTATGGTAAATCATCTTGTCGCCGTCAAAGACCGCCATAGCTTGCCTGGCGACAGAAACCGAAACCCAGATGCCGGGGTGTGTGCGCGGCACCGCCGGGTAGTCTGGCATATCCAGCTTTTTAAGATACTCCGAATAAACGAAAATATCCGGTTTTTCGTAAATCTGGTACCAGACGTTGTTGCCTTTGACAACTTCTTCGCCCGCCACGGAGCGGATTACCTGGATATGGTCCCCGGCCTGCATCTGGGTTACGAAAGGCATTTCCTTCGTGTTGGTCGGGCGCGGAGCCGCCGAATTTGGGGCGGTTCGCAAGTTCAAGGTATCGGTCGAGGCGTACCACTGGTGGGTCGGGCTGACGAAGATGCTTTCAAGCGGGTTGCTGAATTGCGGCGTCTTGCCGTCATAACGCCATTGTAAGTAAGCCGCGCCGACGTTCCCCATTTCGACCTTGTATTCTGCCGAATTGGTTGGGGTATAGGTCAGAAGGCGACGCTCGAAAGCCTGCACCAGCACGTCTTTTTCCACACCGCCCACTTTCACTTTCGTCCAGTAAGCCTCGGTGATAGGATTGCCGACCGCGAAAAGCCAGTTGCTGACGGTGTCCTGGGTGTAGTTGCCCTGGTTGAAGACGACCCCCTGGCGGTTGAAGTAATCCCAGAAAGCTTTTGGAATGCTGAAGTTATTCCGCACCGTCGCCACTTTGGTAGCCGGGTCGTTGATGTAGGTGTTGATGAAATTCAGACCGTCGGTAGTAAGCTGGGCTTTCACATAGTCGCCGGTCCGGGCATTGCCGGGCTTGTTGTAGTAAGGGTTCAAGTCTTTGTAGGTCGGGTAGACGTTATCGCCATCACCCGCAATCGGGACCGCCGCCGCGCCTTTGTTCATGAAAGAGTTGTCGCCAAGTTGCAGGTTGCCGGTAATCATTTCGACCACCAGGAGGCCGTTGCTAACCGCGCCCTGGGCCGGTTGGGTCAACTCCATACGGGCCTTGTCGAAATACTGTACCAGGCGTTTTCCGGCGGGAGCCTGGTCGTAATCCTCGTAAATCGCCCCGGCTTTCGGTGAAGGACCCCAGTACCAGCTCCGGGAAGCGCGCTGGGCGGCAATCGGCTGGTCGGTCCGCTGCCAGGTCTGGTAGAACTGGGTCGCGCCAAAAGAATCACCGGGACCGGCGCTTTGGGCAGCCGTACCGGGTGCGGCCAGGGCGCTCGCTGTTTCGGGAACGATAGTAAAAGCACATAGGAGCATGGGTAAAGTCAGGTAGATAAAAAAAGCTGCACCGGCCTTTTTACTTTTCAAGAACATTCAGAACCTCAAGATAGTGTCTATAAATAAGAAAATTCCTATAAAAATGGCGCTTTATATTGGCTCAACCGAAATGTGGCAAACCTACTATAGAGGACCGGTGGCAAAATGAGCATAATAAAATTAGCCCGCCTGAACAGTCCGCGCTAACTGTTTAACGTTTGGCCTTTAAAAAAGTTGTGAATTTCTCACAGATATTGCTGCACAAAGTAATATTATGGGTAAACCTAAAAGATGTCAATCTGAAAAATATTAAAATGGGGTTAGACTGCGGTGATAAAAGCCGACCCGGATGGCACAAAAGCCCTTCCTCGCAGGGAATTTAAGGTCATTCCCAATCTCCGGCAGGCCTCTCGCAATCGTTCGGGCGAATTATCGCCAAAGCTGACGCGGACCGTATTCAGGCGGCTTTCGTTCATCACCGGGTAATAAATGGGGCCGGGCAGCACGGCCACACCGTTTTCGGCGGCGGCCAGGTGGAAATCTTCCGAGCGAATATCTTCGGGCAGCGTCAATTGCAGGCTGAAACCGGCCTCGCACTTGCTCCAACGGCACCCCAGCGGCTCTAACTCGGCCTTGAACCCGGCCAGCAAAGCGTCACGGCGCTCCCGGTAGACCTGGCGGGCGGCGTTAATTTCACGCTCGAAAACAGGTGTCCCGGCGTACTTCATAACGGCGCGGGCCAGGGGCAGGGAAATTCCCCGGTCGAAAACGGCTTTAGCTTCAGCCAGCCGGTCCATGAGGGGTTTCGGGGCTGTTACCAGGCCAAAACGGACCGCCGGGAAAATTAGCTTGCTAAAACTTTTAAGGTAAATGACGCGCTCGGCCTGGTCGTAGCTCTTGATAGCGGGTAAGGGCGTGTCCTTTTCGTAATAAAACTCGTTGCAAGTATCGTCCTCGATAATCCAGAAGTTGTAGCGGTCGGCCAGTTCAACCAGTTTTTTTCGCCGCTCTGCGGCAAGGGTAATCCCGGTCGGGCTTTGGGCGGTTGGAATGGTGTAGAGCAGGCGGGGCCGGTAGCGTTCGGACAACCGCTCGACCTGCTCGACCAAAATGCCCTGGTCGTCCATAGCCAGGGGCAGCCAGTTCACGCCCCGGTTCTCGAAAATTTCCAGGGCGGAAACATATGAGGGGCTTTCGACCAGCATATTGTCGCCCGGGCCAGCCAGCACTCGGCTGAGCATATCCAGGGCTTGCTGGCTGCCTGTAGTTAACAAAATTTCGTCTGGGTCGGGCTGAAAGCCGAACCGGACCAGGTATCCGGCCAGCCATTGGCGGGCCGCCAGGTCGCCCAGGGCCGAGCCGTACTGAAACTGGGCGTTGCCGTAAAGCTGGCTCTCGCGTTCAAAACTCTCCCCGGCCTGCTGCATGGCGCTTTTCCAGCGGTCAATTTTAAAAAGCTCCTCGGCGGGGCCGCCACTGGTCAGGATAATCAGGTCGCTACCGCCGATGCTCTGGTGGCGAGCAATCGACGCTTTCAGGGCGCGCTGGACCAGGACGGAACGGCTGGACTTGTAATAATCGGGGAAACTGAACGAGGTAGCCGGGAAAGCGGGTCGTGACCCTGTCGGGGTTTCGGGCTGGTTAACCGGGGTTGCGGTTGAGGACAGCGGCGCTTTAGCCTGGGGCAAGCGGGCAAAGGTGCCCCGCCCGACCTGCCCGACCGCGTAGCCGTCCTCAGCCAGCACCTCGTAAGCCTGGGTCGCTGTAACCAGGCTGATGCCAAGCTTTTCCTTCCACGTCCGGATAGGCGGCAATTTCTCGCCCACCTGTAAATCCCCCTGCCGGATAGCCTCTTTTAAAGACGCGGCCAGTTGGCGGTACAGCGGCTGGCTGTCCGCTTTATCCAGTTTTATTTTAGCGAAATCCAACTTTTCCCTTTATTTCTCTTTGTTTTTCAAATTCGCTTGCATAAAGCGGGCAAAGATTTAGGCCTAAAAACCTGTTCAAAGTCCCTTTGTCCTATTTTTACTGACTACTAAAAACCAATCACTAAAAACCAAAAACTTTTCCCCATATTGACAAATTGTATTGTTTTGTTATTATTACATTAGCATATCAAAGAGGATAAGTCAATATTGTCATTAATAACAATTAAACGAAAAGTAGGTTGTCCATGAAAATAGTACCGGTAGTCCTTGAAGGAAAGCACGTCAGACTCGAACCGCTTACCCTCGACCACGCCCCCGATTTATACGAAGCGGGCAACGATGACGAGGTCTGGCAGTTCTTATCGCTCCCGAAACCGGATAGCCTGGTGGAAATGCAGGCTTTCATCCAGGGCGCGCTCGGCCAGCAGCTTGCCGGGTTTCGCGTACCCTTCGCCATCATTGATAAAGCCAGCGGCAAAGCGATTGGTAGCACCAGTTACCTGGACATTCAACCCCAAAATAAAGGGGTCGAGATTGGCTGGACCTGGCTGGGCAAGGCTTACTGGCGCTCCCCTATTAACACCGAGTGCAAGTATCTCCTGCTAAGCCACGCTTTCGAGGACCAGGGCGCTATCCGGGTTCAGCTAAAGACCGACAGCCGTAACTGGCGCTCCCAGAACGCTATCGAGCGCATCGGGGCTAAAAAAGAAGGTGTCTTGCGCAAGCACGTAATTTATCCAAGCGGCTACATTCGCGATTCGGTCTACTTCAGCATCATTGACCCCGAATGGCCCCTAGTTAAAGAGCGCCTGGAAGCTCGCCTGGCTGCCCCTGAACTTGCCGGAAAGGAATAGCCATGAGCCGGGGAACTATTCGCCGCCAGGACAAGGCCATGCCGGAGGTCGAAATTGAGGGACTGTTAAAGACCGCTAAAGTCGGCCATTTCGCCACTTCGGGCGAAGGCGGCCAGCCTTACGTGGTGCCGAACCTGTTCATCTACGAGGGCGGCAAGATTTACACCCACAATGCCAGGATTAGCGGCCACTTCCGCCACAATATTGAGGCGAACCCCCGCATTTGCTTTGAAGTAGCTGAAATCGGCCAGGTCTGGCCGTATGGTGAGTTTGAGTGCGACACCTCGGCGAGTTACGCCAGCGTTATCGCCTATGGCACGGTCCGAATTGAAGACGCCCCGGCCCGAAAAGCCTGGTTCTTCGACCGCTTTATGGAGAAGTACGCCAGCCCGGCCTGGCACCGTCCCAAAAGTTTCTACCCGCGCCTGGACGCTGTATCGGTCTACTGTATCGAGCTTGAGCAGGTAACCGGCAAGAAAGGCTCGATGCCTGCCGTTGAGGAACAGTGGCCCGCCAAAAACAAAACGCTCTCACCCCAGGCCGCCCCACCGGCCCGGGAGAGCGATTGACATGCGGTTTCAGGTTCGAGGATTTGCTTAAAGGGTTTGGTTTTATTGGAAATAAGTCTGTTCACATTTTTAACCTTTAACAATGGCGGCTTGTAAGAGCCGCCTTTTTTATCCCTTTTCTTTCTTCTTTCCCCCCCATGATAGGTTTTTTCTCCTATTGTCGGGGTGGCAAACCTGGTGTTACACTCTAATTGCTACCGCTCTAAATTTCGACCCTTCCAACATACGACAGTTCGGGTTTCTACAGCGGCTTACAGAATGACAAGAGTCTGAGCTTCTCGTCCAAATAAGGATTCTAACTGACCACTGACTACTATTCCGCTAACGTGCTATAATTCGAGGCAGTTTGTGGCGTTAAACTCTGGAAATTAACCTTTTGAAAAGTCGAGAAACGAGAATATACAGAACGGAGATACGAAAATGGGTCTGAAAGAGCAGTTAGTGGAAGATATGAAGTCGGCTATGAGGAGCAAGGAGACCGCCCGGCTTGATACTATCCGGCTGCTGCGGGCCGCTATCCAGCGCCTTGAAGTAGACCGGACCGACCGCAAGAATCCTGACTATGGCACCGAAATCACCGAGAACGATTATATTGGGGTGGTCCAGAAAGAAATCAAACAGCGCCGCGATTCGATTGACGCTTTCGTAAAAGGCGGCCGCGAGGATTTGGCCGACAAAGAGCGGGTCGAATTGGAAATTATGGAGCGTTATCTACCGCGCCAGCTTAGCCGGGAAGAAATCATGGCCGCCGTGGCCCCGCTTGTCGAGCGCGAGGGCAAGGATTTCCGCAAAATAATGCCGCTGGCCTCCAAAGAGTTAAAAGGCAAGGCCGATGGCCGCCTGATTAACGAAGTAGTCAAGGAACTGACCAGTTAGATTTATTTTGCAGGATTTCAGAAGGACATTTTAGAAGGACTATGAAGCAACTGCCACAATGGCCCAGGCCGCCCGTTATACCGCCGCAAAAGACCGCCCTGTCTCATTCCACGGCAAAGACCCGCCCGGTTAAACCCGGCGGGGTTCCGCTAGCCTCAGTCGACCGGGCAGGTCGTAAAAACGCGCCCGTTGACCAGGCCGCACCGCCCCAACGCGGTATCAGCCTGCAACAAAAGGCTCTGGCCGGGCTGGCCCTTGTGGTAATCGTAGTCCTTTTCGTCCTCCTGGCAATCCAGCCTCAGGGCGCGCCTGATAGCCGCGACCAGAATGATGCTCTCGCTACCGCCCTGGCGGCTACCGGGTTCACCGCCGGGCCGACCATCGTGCCCGGTTCGGACTTTGGCGTAGACCTGGTTATTTACGGCATCAAAGATTACGTCCCGGTCATTCCGGGCGAAAAAGTGACTTTTTATATCAATAATAAAAGGGAAAAATCTCTGTACGTCAGCAATTGCGATGGCACCGTCCTGCAACGCTTTAACGGTTCCGACGTGACCGACAAGACCCAGACTGCTGATTTAAATAACTGGGTTAATGTCGCGCCCGGCGGCTATCCTTCTTGTGGGCCGGTAACAGGCCGTCAGGCAGTGCAGATTCCGCCGGGCGCGAACGCCGACGCCTCTTTTCCTTTCGACACCAAAAAAACTCGCCCTTACCCCGGCGAAGACTGGAATATCCCCGGCAATTACCGGATTTTTATCCAGTATTACCTGCTTTGCCCTTCAGGCGGCCAGACCATTGATGACTGCTCGGACCGTCATAATTCCTGGTCGGATACCTTTAAGATTGTTGCCCCGCAATACACGACTCCCCAGGCTGTCGTTACGCCTGCTTCCCCGCTGGCCTCTCCTACCCCTACCCCCTGAACGGTGGCTGTTGGACTGAAACGCTAGGAGGAAAACTCTTTTTTGGACACTTTGTGGAATCGCCTTTTAACGCTGATTGGTGAAAACCAGCTTGTTGAGTTGCTCGGAAAAACTATCCTGAGCCTGATAGTCCTGGCCCTCTTTATCGTACTGGGCCGGGTTTTACGCAATATGGTCCGCCGGGTGGTAAACCGGACCAGCCGTAACGCCAACCTGCCGATTTTGTTGAGCAACCTGGTTTACGTTGCTATGATAATAGTCGCGGTCCTGGCAATCCTTAGCATCTATACCGGGGCCGGTCTTTCGACCCTGCTAACCCTTTTCGGTCTGGTAAGTCTGGCAATCAGCCTCTCGGTCCAGGACATTCTCAAAAATTTTGTTTCCGGGGTCTATCTTTTGCTCGAGCAACCTTTTAGCATCGGTGACCGGGTAAAGGTCCGCGACGTGGAAGGTATGGTTGAAAACATTGAAATTCGCACCACCCAGATCCATACCGATGACGGCGTGCAAATTTTTATCCCAAACAGTATTGTATTCGCGGAAATCGTGACCAACCGGACGGCCTACCGCCACCGCCTGACCACTATCCGGTTTTCTATGCCGCTCGAAGGCAAGAGTTTTGAGGAATTTTCCAGAGAGGTTAAAACTATCGTGGGTGAGTTCGACCAGGCCAAAGTAAGCGAGGATCCAGCCCCACAGGTCTTCGTGGAGACCGTCGTGGCCAAACTTTTTAATTGCAAGCTGGATTTGTGGAGTCCGGTATCCGCCCCCACAACCACGGCCTCGGATGTTATACTGGCCCTGGTTAAAGGTATACCTGAAATGGAAGTAACCGGCGTTACTGCCGCCGCCGCCTCACCCGCTACCGCGAAGTAAGCCAGAATCGTTGAACGTGTAATGTTGAGCGAAACAACCTAAAACGGGAATTACCGTTATAATACCAATCTGTAATTCAATTAGAAATATGTCGGGGCTTATTTTGTCTTTTACGTTCAACGTGCGCTATGCGACATCCAATGTTTTACGTTTAACGAAAGCTTTTAATGAATACGAGTGAAACGAACCCGCATAAACACCGCAAATTGGGCCTCATGGGCGGCACTTTCGACCCTATCCACAACGGCCACCTCCTGATTGCCAACGAGGCAGGCTGGCGGCTGGGACTTGATAAAGTGGTCTTTATCCCGACCGGCGACCCGCCCCACAAGCAGGACCACTATATTACCCCGGCCCGCTGCCGCCTGGCAATGGTTCGCCTGGCGACCCAGGACAACCCGCACTTTGAGGTGTCGGCTATTGAAATCGAGCGGCCCGGCCTGTCTTACACCGCCCAGACCTTGCGGGCCTTGCAAGAAGATTATGGCGAAGCTACCGACCTTTACTTTATCATCGGCGTGGATGCCGCCGCCGACCTGTTAAGCTGGAATGAGCCGGACCAGGTGTTGACGCTGGCAAAATTGGTCGTGGTAAACCGGCCCGGTTTCGATTTCCCCGTGGCAAAGCTCCAGGCCGGACTGCCGGAGATTGACCTGAACGAGCGGCTAATTTTGCTCGATGTACCCCTGGTGGAAATCTCCTCGACCGAAATCCGCCACCGCCTCGCCCAGAATATTTCTATCCGCTACCTGCTGCCGGAAGAAGTTATCGGCTACATCGAGCGGGAAAAGATTTATTTGCCGCAAGAAGAAGTTTTACCGGCATTAAGTAAAAAGGGGAGTTCCGATGCTCATTGACGCGCACGCCCACCTCGACCTGGAAGATTACGCCGATGACCGGGCCGAAACCATCGAACGCGCCCGCCAGACTGGCGTCGAGCGTATTCTGAACGTTGGAGTTGACCCGCCGCGCTGGAACTCCTCGCTGGAACTGGCCCGGCGCTATCCCGGCTATATGTATCTTGCGCTTGGCCTGCACCCGACCGACATTTTACGGGCGGGCAACCCCGACGCGGCCCTTGAACGGCTGGGAAATATTGTGACGGAAAATCCGGGCCTGGTGGTTGCCCTGGGCGAGACCGGCCTCGACTACTACCACGAAGACGTGCCGCCGGATATTCAGAAGATTTATTTTGAGAAGCAAATTGACCTCGCTGCCCGGCTAAATTTGCCCCTGGTCATTCACTGCCGGGATGCTATGCCTGATTTGCTGGCGATTTTGAAGCAAAAGGCCGCCGGCCGCAAAATTATGATGCACTGCTTTACCGGCACGCCCGCCGAGGCCGCCGAATGTATCGCCCTGGGTGAAGATGTTTTTATCTCGATGGCCGGCCCGGTCACGTTTGCCAAAGCCTTCGAGCGGCACGAAGTAGCGCGCACGGTGCCGCTGGACCGTATGCTGGTCGAAACCGATTGCCCTTTCCTGACGCCGCATCCTTTCCGGGGTAGGCGCAACGAACCGGCCCGCGTGCGCCTGGTCGCGGAAAAGATAGCCGAGTTAAAAGGGGTCACTTACGAGGAAGTAGCCGAGCAGACCGGCCGGAACGTCCGCCGCCTTTTTGGTATTGTTTAACCGGCCTTGAAAACGAGGTAAAAGCCCTATGGAAGAAATGAACAATTTGGAAAAGCCAATAACCATTAACGCCGCCCAGGCTGATTTGCGGCAGTTCCTGGATGAACGCGGCTGGTATCCGAGCGATACCGAGGGCCGCTACTACACCACCATTCATATGATGGAAGAACTCGGCGAAATGGCCCGTGTAATAACCCACCTCGAAAGCCGTCGGGCCGAGGTCCAGCAGACCCGCCAGGCCGAAGTCTTAAAACTGGAAGAGCTTAAAATCGAACTGGGTGACGTTTTTTGCCACGTCCTGAAAGTGGCCGAGGCTTACGGTATCAGCGTCGAAGAGTGTTTCCAGAAGACAATGGCAAAAAACCGCAAAAAATACCCCCTCGAAATGTTCGAGGGCATGGGCTTTGACCGGGGCCAGAACGCGCCCGGCCAACCGGCCAGTTAAGTGTTACTTTTGGTAAAACTTTAATGGTAAACCTTTACCAGCTTATGATTTTCGTGGCTGCCGGGGAACGAGGCAGCTTTTCGGCGGCGGCGGAAGAATTTAAACTGACTCAGCCCGGCGTCAGCCAGCATATTCGCGGCCTTGAGGATACCTACAAGGTTAAACTTTTCAACCGCAACGGACCCCGCATCGAGCTTACCGAGGCCGGACGCCGTTTGCTGGAAGCGGCCCGTCCCCTTATAGCCCAGGCTCTTTTACTCGAAGAAGCTTTTAACGCCGGGCTGGGCGAGGTGCGAGGCCGGATAAATATAATCTATACCCGCAACACCGCTGCCGGGCTGTATATCCTGCCCGAAATGCTTACCCAGTTCCACCGCCGTTATGACGCTGTCCGGTTTTCCCTATCGCAGACCGGGGAAGAAACGGCCCTGGAAAAATTACAGGACCGTGAAACGCACCTGGCCCTTTTAAGCCGCCCGCCTCGCCAGAAATCCATCGAGACTTTGCTGCTCTATTCTGATGAACTGGTGCTGGTCCTGCCGCCCGACCATCCCTGGAACAATGTCCAGGTAAGCCTGGCCGACCTTAAAGGGCAGCCTTTTTTAATGCGGGCCAGCGGCTCGGAAACCCGCCGCCGCACCGAAATTGTGCTGCGCGCCGCCGGTCTTAGCCCGAACGACCTGGACGTGGTAGCCGAAATAGATAGCGTGGAAGGTATTATCCTGGCCGCCCAGCACGGGCTTGGTATCGGCTTTGCCAGCCAGGTAATTACCCGCCAGTTCGCCCACAACGGGCAGGTCGGTTATGCCCAGGTCCGGTTGGACAGTCCTTCCGGTGAATCAGGGTTTGACCTTACCAGGGAAATTTTCCTGGGCCGCCTGGTCGCGCCCGGCATCGAAAGGTCGCCCAGCCTGGAAAGGTTGTGGGATTTTTTAAGATTTTATCTCGAACAACCCGGCCTGCTTTGATTTCCGCCCTGAGTGGGAAAACATTGAATATTATTTATTAATCTGCTAAATTATTGAGATGAATTTGAGGTTAGCTGCCTGAAGTAGAATTTCCTTCAAAATATTTTCGCAATATTTTCCAATCCAAACCTGGATTGCATTTGACAGGAGTATTATGAACCACGCCGAGGATTTAAATAAGCTTATCGCAATTGCCAGCCGCCGCTCCGATTTTCAATCAAGCGGGTATCGTTCCTTTGACCAGGAGAACCAGGCCAACCTCGGTACTGCTTTACAGGCGGCAAATCTATTTTTTACCACCTCGGTTTTAGGTATGGAAGCCATCAGCCACGTCATTGAAGATCAGGCTCTAAATATTGGCGGCAGCTTTAATTTTTATACGGGTTTCCAGAAATTCTCCCGCCTTCTGCCTCAGGAAGAACGCTATAAAAACCTTTGTAAGACCGGAAACTATGTTAATATTTTTGGTATCCCGGATATTCAACCCTGGCCGGATGAACCGAACCTGCACGCGATTACCCTGGATAAAGTTCCTTCCCTGGATGAGCCGAGTCTGACTCATAACTGGTTCGTCGTGCTGAACAATCCCAGGTTCGTGTCAATGGCCCTGGTCGCCCGCGAATTGCCCCGCGCCAAAAACCCCTTACGCGGCGCTGCCAGCCTTATCTACCGCAATTTTGAAGGCTTCTGGACCTATAACCAGACCGTCATTGACCAGGTAGTCGCTATCCTGGATGATTTTATACGCTCCAGGGGAAATACTTCCGTTAAAATACAATCACTCCAGGAAAGGGGTTCATGACCCAGGAAGATAGATTAAATGCCCGGTTCTGGGAAGGGCGATACCGGGATAATCAGACAAACTGGGATTTAGGTGAGCCGGCCCCGCCCCTGGTAGACTTCCTGGCAAGTCCCCAGGCGCCTTCAAGCGGTAGCGTGGTAGTGCCAGGTTGCGGGCGCGGCCACGAAGCTCTGCTCCTGGCCGAACACGGTTTTGAAGTAACCGGCCTTGATTTTGCTCCCTCGGCGGTCGAGTATTGCCGCCAGCAAGCTCGCGCCCGCAGTCTGGACAACCGCGCTTACTTCGAACAGCACGACCTATTTCGGCTTCCGGCCTCTTTCAATGCTGCTTTTGACTACGCCGTCGAACACACTTGCTTTTGCGCTATTGACCCATCCTTGCGGTCCCACTACGCCCGGGTAATCCATGATATACTCAAACCGGGCGGAAAACTGTGGGCGGTTTTCTGGGCGCACTCCCGCGAAGGCGGCCCGCCTTACCGCACCTCGGTTGGAGAAGTCCGGAGCCTTTTTTCGCCACTCTTTACCATCGAACAGATTGCCCCGGTCCGCCGCTGGCACTCCCGGCGCAACGGGGACGAGTTATGGGGTGTCCTTACCAGGAAAGAATAAATAACGCTATAAATCGCGCTATTACCAATAATAAAAAAAGCTAAAAGAAAGCTAAAAGAAAGCTAAAAGAAAGCTAAAAGAAAGCTAAAAGAGGGGGAAAGTTTTTAGATGATTGACCGTTACAGCCGGGAAGAGATGGCCGCAATCTGGTCGGACCAGCACCGAATAGACACCTGGCTGGCCGTCGAAAAGGCCGTATGCGAAGCCTGGGCCAGGCGCGGCGCCATCCCGGCATCGGCTCTCCCGGCCATCCGGCAGGGCACTGTCAGTTTGCAGCGCATGCTCGAAATTGAGAAGGAAACCGATCACGATGTAATCGCCTTTCTGCGGGCGGCGGGGGAAACCATCGGCCCGGATGTCCGGTTTGTCCACCTGGGCCTGACCAGCACCGATGTAGTTGATACGGCCCTCTCGGTTACGGCGGTGGAAGCGCTCGACCTCATTCGCGTAGATTTAGAGAAATTGCTGGCAGTCCTCCAACGTCAGGCTGTTAAATACAAAGATACGGTTATGATTGGCCGCACCCACGGCATGCATGCCGAGCCGCTTACCTTCGGGTTCAAGCTGGCGGTCTGGGTGGACGAAATGCGGCGACACCGCCTGCGCATTGAAGAAGCCCGCCAGAACATGGCAGTCGGCAAAATCTCCGGCGCGACCGGCACCCACGCCAATGTCCCGCCCGACCTGGAAGATGATGTATGCGCGACCCTCGGCTTGCAGGCCGCCCCGGTCTCGACCCAGACTTTGCAGCGCGACCGCCACGCCCAGTATATTACAACCCTGGCCCTGGTCGGGGCTTCGCTGGAAAAGTTCGCGACTGAAATTCGCCACCTCCAGCGGACCGAGGTGCGCGAGGTCGAGGAGCCTTTTGGCGAACACCAGCAGGGTTCCAGCGCCATGCCCCACAAACGCAACCCGCACCGCTCCGAACGTATTGCCGGGATGGCCCGTCTCTTGCGGGGATACGCCCTGACGGCCCTGGAAAATGTCCCGCTCTGGCACGAACGCGACATCAGCCATTCTTCAACCGAACGCGTGATTTTCCCGGATGCCTGCCTGGTCCTTGACTATGCCCTGGCCGAAATGACCGCGATTCTGGACGGCCTGGTGGTCTTCCCGGAAGCCATGATGTACAACCTGGAATCGAGTGGCGGTCTCACTTTTTCCCAGCAAATTCTTTTAAAGCTGGTCGAAAAAGGGCTGGACCGGCAGGTGGCCTACAAACTGGTCCAGAAGCACGCTATGAAAGCCTGGCGCGAACGTACCAGCTTTATCGAGGGCTTGCAGTCGGACCCGGAAATCACCTCGCGGATTTCCAACGAGGAACTGGAAGGTGTCTTCGATTATGCCTACCACCTCAAGCATATTGACACGGCCTTCCAGCGCCTCGGATTAAATTCGTAAAAGACATCTTAAACTATTTTGCCATTAAGGCTGTCTTTAAAGGAACCGAGGCAGCCTCTGATTTTACGAGAAACTTCTAATCACGTTTTACGTTCAAAGTTTTACGTTCAACGAAAGGAGTCCAGGGATGCTAACTTTAGAGAGAAAGGTAATCGTAACCCAGGTTTTGCCGCCGCATCCCGGCGGCCCTGGCCCGACCAATCCAACCGACCCGGACCCGGTAGTGCCGGAACCGACCATTATCCCGGAACCCAGCCCGGACCCGACCATGCCGGACCCGAACCCCGGCCGGCCACCGCTTATTCCGCAGGTTCCGAACCCGGATTCGGACCAGTAAAACCCAGGTAATTTGATAAAAGAGAGAGACGGATTCAAGTCCGTCTCTTTTCATGTGACAATCATTTTGCTAGCCTGGAGGGAAGGTTTGCGAACTGGCAATTAAAGAGAGTAAACTTGGCAAAATTATCAGGTAGAGGTTGAAAAGGAGAATAATTTTGAAAGTTACCCTGGTTGCCAGCGCCCTGGTCGAACACGAAGGAAAATATCTTCTGGTGCAGCAGGCCCGCAGCCGCCGCCAGCCAGGAAAATGGGGTCCGCCGGGCGGCAAACCTGACATGGGTGAAACTCTGCACGACGCGGCTGTGCGGGAAACCCGCGAGGAAACCGGCCTTGAAGTTGAGCTTACCGGGTTTGTCGGGGTTATCCGCAGCGGTCACCGCGAAGACCCTAACCTGTTTGTCTGTTTTGCCGCGAAGTTGCGGTCGGGCCAGGACGGCAACGTCCTGGAACTGCGCGAAGGCGAAATTTCAGGCGGGCGCTGGTTGGAGCTTTCGGAAATTGAAAAGGACGCGGTAACGTTACGTTCCACGCCCTTCAAAGACCTTTATAAAAGCGTCAGCGGCGGCAAAATCTACCCGCTTGAACTGGTTCTGCACGAAGCCCTCGACCCCGCTCCCCTTACAACCTGACAAGGGCTAAATCAGGCGGCGGCCTTTAAGGGCGTTGGAGAGAGTGATTTCATCGGCGTATTCCAGGTCGCCGCCGACCGGCAGGCCGGTTGCCAGGGTCGAGATGGTCGCGCCCAGCGGCACCAGCAAGCGGTTGATATAGTTGGCGGTCGCCCGGCCTTCCACGTTTGGGTTCATCGCCAGAATGACCTCGTTAACGTCGCCCAGCTTCACCCGGTTTACCAGTTCGCGGATGCGCAAGTCGTCGGCCATGATGCCGTTAATGGGGTCAATGTGACCGTGCAGCACGTGATAAAGCCCGTTGTACTCATGGGTCTTTTCAAGCGCGACCACGTCCAGCGGTTCTTCGACCACGCACAGCACCTGCCGGTCGCGGTCTTTGCTCGAACAGACCGGACAGGGGTCTTGCTCGGTCAAATTAAAGCACTCCGAGCAATAAACAATCTTTTCTTTTACATCAATAATCGCCTGGGCGAGAGCCTCGGCGTCGTCTTTCGAACCCCGCAAAATATAAAAAGCCAGCCGGGAGGCCGTTTTGGGGCCAATCGTCGGCAGCTTATTCAATTCATCAATCAACCGGGAAACCGGCTCGGCAGTTACCTTCATTTTCTACTTTCTTTTTACTTTCTACTCTAAAGCTTTTTATAAAATATCGGTGAATTTCAGGATTCGAGCCACTTTTTCTGGTCGTTGCTGATATGGATATTATACAGGAAACGGCCTGCAAGCGGTTTTAGCCGCCCGGCCTTAAAGCCTGCATTTTGCCTTCTTTTAAAGGATTTTGCCTGATTTGTAACGCATCCTTTACCGGTTCCTAATTCGTTACCTATCCTTTAGGGGCCGCTTTGGTCTATAATAAAGGCTGTCTATAGTCGAATTTTGGTAAAGTTAGAGGAATTGTCGAATGGAAACGTTGGCGCGTCAGAATAAAACCGCTGGGGAAAACCAGAAGCAAACCGTTTTAGTGGTAGGCGGCGGATTGGCCGGGCTAACCGCCGCCAAATATCTCTCCGAGGCCGGGTTAGGCGTCACTTTGCTGGAAAAACGCGAGGTGCTGGGCGGCAAGGTTTCGGCCTGGAAAGACGCCGAGGGCGATTGGATCGAAACCGGCCTGCACGCTTTCTTTGGCGCTTACGAGGAAATCTATACCCTTATGCGCGAGCTTGGCACTTACCAGCACATTGACTGGAAAAAGCATGTGCTGACCTATACCCTTGAAGGCGGCGAACGTTTTTCTTTCGCCACGGTCAATTTGCCAAGCCCGTTTCACCTGCTTCCGGCGGCTTTTAAGAACCGCTACTTTACCCTGGCCGAACGCCTGACCCTGGTCAAAGCCCTGGGACCGATGCTCTTTGGCACGGCTAAATATTTCACCAGCCAGGATAAATATTCCTACGAACAGTGGCACACTCGCTGGGGTATCAGCAAGCGCATGCTCAAAAAGATGTTTCTACCGATGGCCCTGGCCCTGAAGTTTTTGCCACCTGACGAAATCTCGGCCAAAATCGTCCTTGACGTAATCGGCATCTTCCTGCGCCAGAACAAAGCCAGCCGCATGGGTTTGCTCAAAGGCTCCCCGACCGAACTCCTGACCGGGCCAATTGCCGATTTTGTCCGGCAAAAAGGCGGCGTCGTCAGGACCGGGGCGAAAGTAAAAGAGGTTTTGCTGGACGAAGCCGACCCCCACCAAATCGCCGGAATTGTCCTCGAAGACGGCGAGAAGGTGACCGCCGATAACTATCTATTTGCCCTGCCCATGCACAATCTTAAAAGGCTTATCCCTGAAAAACTCTACGAAACCGAGCCGTTCTTTGCCAACCTGAAAAATATCCAGAGCGTCCCGGTTATCTCGGTCCAACTCTGGCTTGACCGCCAGGTCAGCTACGAGGACAACTTGCTTTTCTCGCCGGACGGCTTTATCCCGGTCTACACGGACATGGGCAATTCCAACCCCGAATATTCCCACGACGGCAAAAGCCGCTTCCACTGTTGCGTGGCCCCGGCCAAAGAACTTATCAAAAAGAGCGATGAAGAAATTATCGAGACGGTCTGGGGCAATTTGCAGTCGGTCTTTCCGGACGGCAGCCGTGACGCCAAAATCGAAAAAGCGGTCGTCGTGCGCATTCCCTGGTCGGTCTACAACCCGGCGCCCGGCACTGATAAGTACCGGCCCAGCCAGGAAACGCCGGTCAAGAATTTGTGGCTGGCCGGGGGCTACACTCACCAGAAGTTTTACGACTCGATGGAAGGCGCGGTCTCCAGCGGTAAGCTCGCTGCCCAGAAACTTTTGAAAGCCGCCCGGGTAAGCTAAAAATCCCCCTTATTTCAAAAAGTAGGGCTTACTCCAGCGGCAAGAAGCGGCCACCCGGGTCGCGGGGTAATGGTTTTATATCAACAATAGCGTCCCGGTTGAGCGGGCCGTAGATGTGGGGAAAGATATGGTCAGGGTCTTCATAGATAACCGGCGAGGACACCCGGCCCTTATCTATCACCAGGGCCACGAAATCGCGGGGGTCGGAGGTATAAAAGCGGTTGCCGGTATCGGCCAGGTTCTGCGCCCCATCGGTGCAGTGAATAAATTTCTCGCGACCGGCCCGCACCGGCTCCGGCTGGTAATCTTCGTACGCTGGCTGGGCCTCATAATATTCCAGCGGCACCATATGAAGGGTTAAGCCGGTCTGCTTCGTTTCCTCGCTCATTATTTCTCTTTCTAACGTTTTCTGGCTAGCTTCTTCTTTTTTTAATCCAGGCTCTTGCGCATGACAATTTCAAAAGGCTCGAACCCGGCTTTCTCCCAGAACTTCTGCCCGCCGGGATTCTTTACGTCTACCTCAATCTGGACCCGGTTGACTCCCTGCTCCTTGAACCACTCATAGGCTTTAGCCAGGAGTTGGTTGCCCACCCCGGCAGTCCGGTAGGCTTCCTCGGACCACAAGTCGGCGATATAGCCAAACCGGTGCTGCACGAAAAGAGGCGCTTCGTAGTGGAACGAGCCGATAATATACCCGGCAGGATGGTCCAATAGTTCCCGGCCATCCGGGGCCAGGGGATAGGCAACAGCAAAGAAATAATCGTTCGACGAACCGGCCGCGCCGCTCAGCCATTCGGCGCTGCCCTCTTGCCAGCCTGGCCGGGGTTGCCAATCGGTGTGCAGGGTGGCGTGGTATTCGTACATACGCTGCATCATTTCTACAAAATGGTCGAGCTGGCTTTTGGGGCTGTCCGGGCCTAAAACGACCACTTTGAAACGCTGGTTCTGTTCGCTTGTATCACTCATAAATTTCCTGAATCTTCCAGGCCATTTACCTGTCGGTTGAGCGGGCCGGTCCTTGCCGAATTATTAAACCGGCCCGCCCTATTTAAAACTACTTGTTTTGCTCTGGGGTTCCCCGTTTTACGTTCAACGTTTAACGAGACTTTTTGGCTACTTGTTGTTGAGGGCAGCCACACCCGGCAGAGTCTTGCCTTCCAGGAATTCCAGGCTGGCTCCGCCGCCCGTGCTGATATGGGTCATCTTACCGGCGAGCCCTGCCTGCTCGACCGCCGCCACGCTGTCGCCGCCGCCGATAATCGTCGTCCCGTGTACTTTCGCCAGCGCCTGGGCCACACCGAGGGTGCCTTTAGCGAACGGGGCCAACTCGAAAACGCCCATCGGCCCGTTCCAGACAACCGTTTTGGCCGGTTTGAGGATTTCCTGGTAATGCTCGACTGTTTCAGGGCCGATGTCCAGGATACGCCATCCCGCCGGGACCGCGTCCGGCTTAACCACCTGGGTTTTCGCGTCCGCCGAGAAAGCGTCTGCGATTACCACGTCCACCGGCAGCACCAGCCTGTCGCTCCCGGCTTTTTCGAAAAGTTCCCGCGCGACATCAAGTTTATCATCTTCCACCAGCGATTCGCCCACGTTAAAGCCCTGGGCCTTAAAGAAGGTGTTCGCCATGCCGCCGCCAATCAGCAGCTTATCGGTCTTGTCCAAAAGGTTCTGGATAACCCCGATTTTGTCCGAAACTTTCGCGCCGCCCAGGATGGCGATAAAAGGCCGGTCCGGGTTGTTGAGAGCCTTACCCATGTAATCCAGCTCTTTTTGCATCAAGAACCCCGCCACCGCCGGTTGCAGGTACCTGGTTACGCCCTCAGTCGAACTGTTGGCCCGGTGAGCGGTGCCAAAAGCGTCATTTACAAAGAGGTCGCCCAGGCGGCCCAGGTTCTGGGAAAGGGCTGTATCGTTGCGCTCGTCGTCCGACTTAAATTTCTCGTTATTGGGGTCCATCTTGGCCGGGAACCGCACGTTCTCCAGCAGCATTACTTCTCCGTTATGCAGGTCGCGGGTAGCCTGCTCCAGGGCCGACCCCTGCACCTCGTCCATCTTGCGGACCTTCTTGCCAAGCAGTTTCTCCAGCCGCTCGGCCACCACGTTCATGCGCAGTTTGGGGTCGGCTCCTTTAGGGCGGCCCAGGTGGCTCATCAAAATTACTTTCGCGCCGTGCTTGATAAGATAGTTGATAGTCGGCAGGGCGGCCCTTATGCGGGTGTCATCGGTAATTTCGCCGGTCTTTTTATCCAGCGGCACGTTAAAATCAACCCGCACCAGGGCGCGTTTATTTTTTACGTCTACATCCTCAATCGTTTTCTTGTCCATGCTGCTCGCTCCGTTTCCACTTGATAGGACTTTCGCTTGAGACAACTATAATAAGTTTGATTTTCTCGTATCCCCTGGTTTTTCAGGGTCAAAGCGAAGGCCTGTTTTATTTTGAATCTTACTGTACCTTAAAATGTTTCCTATTCCCTATTTTAGCTTAATTTTCACTTTTCTGTGTCAATTTTAAGGTAGATGTTAGATAAAAACCTGTGAACGGCTCTTTATTTTCGAAACCCGGCTTAATCATTAGCCGAAAAGGCCGGGTCAGGGACTATTTCAGACGACCCTTTCGCAGGTCTGGCCTTTGGGCCTTGCCTGGCCGCCCCGGCAATAAGGGAAAAACAGGCGAGGCCGACCACCAGGCCAATAGACCCGGCCAGGTAGTTGTTATGGCTGAAATTTACCAGCGTGAACATCATCAGGTTCATCAGGTAGAGCGCCAGGGGGATGAAAAGAAACTTTAGCCGTTCGCCGCTTCGATTGGGAACACCCGCGATAGTCAGCCGGTTGAGCAGCCACACCATTAACAGGCTGATAAGGCCCCAGGCTGCGAAGTTTGCTTCCGGCACGCCGTAATAAAGGCCTCGGTCGTACCAGGTCCAGTAGTTCTGAATATAGACTGCGACCGGCTCCATTAAAAAGTCGCTGGCGAGAGCGAGAGCCGCCGAAATGCCCAGCAAGACCCCTTTGTTCCAGCCGGGCCGCAGCCTGCCCAGCAGATGGCGCGTCGTGAAAAAGGCCGACAGTACGACCATCAGCCAGGCAAAGATGATGCCAATAGGAACGCCGAGCAGCCTGGGCGAAAGGACGTCTGTATAGCTGTAGCGGCCAAATGGAAAGCCGGTAGCCACCCCCACCGCCTCCACGGCAAGGCCCAGGCCGAACAGGGCAAAACTTGCTATCAGGCCGCAGCGCAGCCCAAAGTTAAGCGTGACCCAGCTTGCCGCCACCAGCCCGCCCACTATTAGCATGAAACTCGCCATCCATTCGGTGCCTGCCGGGACGCGGTCGAGCATGACTAAAATGACCGAGGACGGGTAAATCCAGCAGTAGACCCCGAAGGCGGTCAACATAAAAACCCGGTTGGCCTGGACTTTCCTCACGGCACCAATCCTTTCTTTCGCAAACCCAGAATTTGCCACAATATTATACCGTGCTTTGAAAAGGCGTGAAGGCGGGATAGCGGATGAAACAGTGAAGATAAAGAGAAAGTAAAAAGAGAAAAAAGAGAAAGTAAAAAAGTTAGCTGAGGAATTCTTCTTTTGTGATGGCGAAAAGAAAGTGGTCTTCCCAGTGGCCGTTTATTTTCAGGTAACGCAGGGCCATTCCTTCCCGGTGAAACCCGGCCTTTTCCAGGACGCGCTGCGACCCGATATTTTCGAGCATGGTTGCGGCTGCGACCCGGTGCAGCCCTAACTCCTCGAAGGCGAACTGGACAAGCCGCCTGACCGCCCTGGTGGAATAACCGCACCCGTTGAACGGTTCGGCCAGGAAATAGCCCAGGTTACAGGATTCGGCAAACCCTCGCATAATCCAGGAAAGGCGGTAGCGCCCGATTAACCGGTCGTTTTCGGCCAGGAAAAGGCCAAAGGCGTAAGCCTCGTCGGCCCGAGAGGCTTCCTGGTCGGCCCTGATGATGTAACCGATGCCTTCCGGCGTGAAAAAGCCGGGGCTGCGGGCGGGTTCCCACGGCTTTAGAAATTCCGCGTTATCCACGTAAAGCTTTAGCAGGTCAGGAATGTCTTTTTCTTCCAGCAGCCGCAGGTATAGCTCACCCACATCCAGCCGGAAATTAAGGTTTCGCATGACAGTTGAAAAGCCCTTCTAGTTACCGGAGGCGAGGACGCAGGGGATGGAAAAGTAGAAAGTGCTGCCTTCGCCCGGCGTGCTCTCGGCCCAGATGCGCCCTCCTTGCGCTTCGACCACCAGTTTACACAGGGCCAGCCCTAACCCCGTGCCGCTCCGGTTCTTGGAAACGGTCGGCAACTGGGTAAATTTATCAAAAATGCGGTCGAGTTGGGCTGCCGGGATGCCCGGTCCCTGGTCGCGGATAGCTACCAGCAAGGCTTTCAACTGGCCGCCGCCCGCTTCGGCTGCTCTGCTCTGTTCACGCAGGAAAGCCGTCGAACCGCGCCGCAATACGCTCGGGTCCAGGGCGGTAGTGGTACCGCGCCGCCGGATAACTTCTTCGATCTGCGCCGAAATTTCAATATCGGTCCCGGCAGGGCTGAACCGGATGGCGTTCGAGAGCAAGTTGACGATAACCCGGCGCATTTTTTCACTATCTACCCGGATATTCACCGGCTGCACAGGCAAATCCACGTTAATAGAGACCTGTTTTTCATGGGCTGTAATGATAATTTGCGAAATGCTGCCTGTAATCAGTTCTTCAAGATTAATGTTTTCAAGGTCGAGCGGCATCCGGCCTGCTTCCAGGCGGCTGACTTCCAGCAGGGCGTTAATCAGGTCAAGCAGGTTATAGCAGTTCCGCGAGACCTGTTCCATGAACTCGCGCTGTCTTTCGGCGTTCTCGCCAACGGCTTCGGTTTCTTCCATCAGGCTGCTGACCAGTTCGATACCGCCGATAATAGAGGTTAAGGGGCTGCGCAGGTCGTGGACGAGCATGCTGATAAAATCATCGCGCAGTTGTTCGAGTTCGCGCTGCTGGGTCGTGTCGTGAAAGACGTTCAGCCAGCCCACAATCCGGGCTGCGCGGTCCCGCACCGGGACAATAGCCCAGTCCACATAGCGCCGTTTAGGGTCGTCAATCGTTATTTTGCGCTGGATATAGTCGTCCGGTTTACGCCGCAATTCGCGCAAAATGCGGCCAACCAGTTCTTCGCTAAATTGCGGCTCACTCTCAAAAGCCTCTCCGAGCATGTTCGCGACCGCTTCAATCGGCTGGTCCAGCACCTGTTCCTGCTCTAAAAGCATCATCTCGGTGAAACGCGGATTGCTCAACACTACCCGGAAATTGCTGTCGAGCATCAAGATGCCATCCGTGACCGAGTTAAGCACCGCTTCAATCCGGTCGCGCTCCTGCATAACCTGTTCGTAGAGCAGGGCGTTACTGATAGCGATAGCAGCCTGGGGCGCCAGTAAATTCAAGAGCCGCACATCATCGTCGTTAAAGGTGCGTTTCTTGTAGTCGTCCATAATTCCCAGGACGCCAAGCACGCGCCCGCCGGTAAAGAGCGGGATATTCAAAAGGGCCGTAACGCTGCCATTGTTCCGGTAACTCCTGGCCCGACCGCTCCACTCGGCGTAATTATTGATGCGGAAAGGCTTGTTGGTCACGGCTACCAGCCCGGCGGCGCCCTCGCCGTAATCGAGCGAACGGCCGATAAAAGAAGCGGCGGGCGGGATATTATATTCAGCCATAACGACCAGTTTTTGCTCTTCCTCATAGCACAAATACAGGTAAGCGGACTGCGCTTTTATAAGCTGACAACTTCTGGCCGTAATAAGGTTAAGCAGTTCGGCCAGGGTCAGTTGCGAGCCCACCGCCATGGCCGTGTCGTGCAGCCTGCTCAGTTCTTCAGCCCGGCGTTCGGACTCCTGGTAGTGCTGGGCTTTTTCTTCGGCCGCCGCCACCAGCGCATCGGTGCTTTTCTTAAGCCGGATTAACGACCTGGCCCGCGCGATGACTTCCAGGTGCTGGATTGGTTTAACCAGCACATCGTCGGCCCCTGCTTCGAGGCCGCGCAGTTTGTCGGCAATATCGGTGGTGATGAGGATGATAGGGGTAAAACTGATTTTAGGGTCGGCTTTTAGGCGGCGGGTTAATTGGAACCCGTTAAGCCCGCCCGCCGTGACATCAGCTAGCACGAGGTCGGGGTTCGTTGCATACACCTGTTCCAGGCCGCTGGCTCCGCCGGGTGCGATAGTAACAAAATAACCTTCGCGTTTGAGTATGCGGCTCAAAACTGCCAGGTTATCTTCATTGTTATCAATAATTAAGACGCGGCCTGAAGGAGCTTCCTCAATAGTCATAAACAGCTTGTCTAACCTGTAATATTAGCTCTTAACAGCACCAATCTATTATATGGATTGCTTTCGAAATTAGCAACGCTGTAAAGTCAGCCAAAATAACTATTTCCGGGAACTCCGGTGTTATAAAGTAGTTTATAGCCGGCCAGGGCAGTTTTTCTGACCCGGCTACCCGGCTATAAACTTACTGTTCGACGTCTCGCCGGATGTGTTTGAGCATATTGCGCAGTTCTAGCTCGTTAGGAAAGTTTTCGACAGCCATATCCAGCAATAAGACGGCAAATTTTGGTTTGCCCGCTTCCCGGTAGGCGGTCGCCAGCGCCTTATAACCCAGCACCGGCATTTGCTCGAATTCCTCGACCGAGGCAAAGTCAAAAAGCGGGTCTTTCTCGACCACTCTTTTGAACTCTTCGATGCTCGCGCCAAACCGCCCGGCGTAGGCGTAGTCAATGGCTTGCCGGGCGTGGAGCGCCAGGTTGTCGCCGCTTCCGGGCTGACCGGAGGCTGCCCCCTGACCCCGGGCAATATTACTTTCGCCTGACCCTGTCCCGGCCTGGTTGCTGCCGCCGGGAGGCGGGCTCTGGTAACCGCCGGGCGAGTTGCTAAACGAAGATTTCCCGGCCTGGTTTGTGCCTCTTTCCGAAGACGCGCCAAACCCGCTCGAACTGCCGCTACCCGAACCAAAGCCGCCCGGACTTGACCCAAAACCGCTACTCGAACCTGTCCCTGATGCGCCGCTATTTCCCGTACCAGAACCGCCGGAAATACCCGGGCCTGCACTCCCGGCGCCGGGTGTACTGGCCGCCCCGAACCCCATCGTGTCGCCGGTCGCGGTTGGCTGGGTCGGTTGCGATGGGTTTATTGGCTTCACCATTGGCTGTGTGCGCTGCCCGGAAGTCGAAGATTTGAATGGCGGCAAATCCGAAGAAGTCGGACGGACCAGTGGGTCTGCCCCCGGCCGGGTCGAAAGTGGGCGCGGCGGCTGCGCTGATCTGCCAGGATCAAGGTCGTCCGGGTTGTTCATGTCGAAATTCAGGTCTGCGTCGCCTTTACCGGTGCCAAAAGCGCTGCCCTCATCCTGGTTATTCAGGTCGAGGTTATGAGTTTCTCCGCTGCCAAAGACCCGCTGGTTTTCGGTTAACCCCGATGGGCGGTAAGCGCTGGTTTCGCTCAGCGGGTTTTGGGGATTGCGAGTGGTCGCCCCTTTGCCCGTTCCGCCCTGAGACAGCCGCGAGCGCAGGTCCGGCGCGCTGTTAAGGGCCGGGGTCGTTTTAGGCGGTTTTGGAGTGTCCGGCTCGTCATCATTTGAACCGGGTTTAAGATAGGTCCAGAACTTACGCAGGCCGTAAAGAGTTTTTGCCGCCCCGTCTTCCAGGGTAAAGGCAATCTGCCGTCCCCGGTCGCCGCCCAGCGGGGTAAAACGCAGCACCACGTAGACCAGGCCCAGCAAAATTAAAATTATCAGCAAAATCGTAAAGATGTTAACGCCGCCTTTTTTGGAATTTGGGTCATCAGCACCGGCCCCGCTACTGCCGCTACTGGCGGTCGGGCCCGGAGTACCGGCCTGGTTTACCTGGGCATTGATAACACCGTTATCGCGGACATTGAACACGAAAAGTTTATCGCCTTCGGGCCGCCCGATGTAATCGCCGGAAGTCGCGGCGGAAGCGCCTTGCTGGATAGTTTGCAGATAAGTCGGGTCTTTTAGCTGGGCGAACGAGAAATTGAGCAAGTTGGTCGGGTCGGCCCGGAAGCCTTCCGTTTGTTCGTTCATCACGACCGTAATTACCGTAGTGTTGTCCCTGGTTGCGCTGCCCACCATTACCAGCCCGGCGTTATCGGTGTTGCCCGGCTTGATGCCGTTGGCTCCGGGATTGGCTTTCAGGAAAGGGTTATTCAGGTTGTTGAGGGGGTGTCCGGCTACGGTAGCGGTCTGGGTGCCGACAATCTGTTTCAGGGTCGGGTTTTTCAGCAGGTACCAGCCGCTGATAGCCAGGTCGAAGGCGCTCGAATAGTGGTTGTCCTGGTCGAGACCGTGCGGGTTGGTGAAATGGCTGTTGCGCATCCCCAGTTGGGCGGCGTAAGTGTTCATGCGGGCGACGAACTTGGCGACCGGGTCGCCAGCGCCGGCAATTTTGCTCCCGGCGTAACGGGCAATCGCGGTCGCGCCGTCGTTGCCGCTGTTCATCAGGGTTCCCCACAACAAATCCCGGAAGGTAATAACCTCGCCTTCGGAAAGGGGGATGCTGGCCTCGCCCACCAGGTCTTCTTTTACGACCTTGTATGTTTCACTCAGGCTGGTGCCGGGAATAGAAAAAGCCGTCAGCGCCGTCATAATCTTGGTGGTGCTTGCCATCGGCATCTGTTTGTGAATGTTTTTACTGTAAAGTATGCGACCGGAAGCCACGTCAACGGCAATAGCCGCCGGGGCCGCTACCTGGGGTGGGGCGAGTTCGGCGTGGACCCGGGCCGGGCTAAAGACTGCCAGACCGACGGCAAGTTGCACCAGCAAGACCGCCAGCAAAACCAGCCGGGCTACAGTGGAATTAGTTTTAAAGACCGGGTGTACCGTAGCAGCAAGAGCTTTGGTGCTTTTTGGCTGTCGGGTGGCCTTGAGCATTAAACTTTTCAAGCGATATGTTGCTTTCTCTGAGGCTATGAACCAGCTTTTTGAAAACCCTTGTCCCTTCGGAATTGGTTTGAAATAACCAGGCTCTCGTGTTTTCATGATAGCATATGCGTGGTATTGTGTCTAGCATTCCGGGGCACGCCTTAACATTTTCCTGCCGCCGGGCCGCCTTTAATGTCCTCTAACCGATTGACAGCCCGGCTATCTTCGCGTAAAATCAGCCCAACCCGGCGCGGATAATGGCTCCGGCGCTTCCTAATCATTTTGCGGCATTTTTTGCAGGTATCCACAGGAGAATACGTTTGGCATGACCCCATTTCAGGAATTTTTCCAGAATTATGGCCCTTATTTATGGTTGATTTTGTTGTTGCTGGGTTTGGGCCTGGCTTACTCGTTTTACCGTTTCCAGACCCATTATCGTAAAGACTACCAGCAACTTGACGCGCTGCTCCGTTCTAATGGCGAAGGCGGCCTGGAAAAATTGCTCGAACGGCTCACCAGCCTGGAACGGGACGCCGCGATGCTCGACGTGATGCAAACAGCCATGCGCGAACTCGAATTGCGCCAGAACCAGTCTTTCCAATCAGTCGGCCTGGTCCGTTTTAATCCTTTTACCGATATGGGCGGCGACCAGAGTTTTGCCCTCTCCATCGTAGATAGTTACGGTAACGGCTTCGTCCTGAGCAGCCTGCACGGCCGCACCGCGACCAGGGTTTACGCCAAGACGGTCCGCCGGGGTCAATCCACCCAGACTGTTTCGACTGAAGAACAGGCCGCGATTGACCAGGCCATGCGCTTCCAGCAACTTCCACCCGATACGCCTATCCAGGCTTAATCTAACATTTATAAGACCAGGGCGGGAGTTTGCCCGCCTTTTTAGTTTCCCTTGTTCTTTACATAAAAAAAAGCCCTCTCTTTCTTTTCAGGGAAGGAGAGGGCTTTTTATCCGTACACTGGATTACTTCACGTGCTTGCGCTTCTGGGAAACGTAATCAACCAGGATATATTCGCCCAGGCTTTCAGGGCTGGAATAGAAGGCCCGGCCTTTGTTTACCTGGGTCAATTGCTCGATAAATTTCGCCAGGTAGCGGCTCTTTTCCAGCATAAACGTGTTGATAACAATGTTCTCTCGCGTGCAGCGGGCCGCCTCTTTGAGAGTTTCACTGACCGTACGCTGGGTCGGCGGGTATGAGAAGAACACCTGCCCATCTTCTTCCAGGTGCGCGGTCGGTTCGCCGTCGGTAATCATGATGATTTGCTTGTTGCCGCTCTTGTGCTTGCCAAGAAGCTGGCGGGCCATTATGAAGCCGTGCTGCATATTGGTGCCGTAGACCTGTTCGTTCCACTGGACCTGGTTCAAACCTTCGGCGGTCATGCGCCGCGCCCGGTCGCTAAACCCGATGATATAAAGGTTATCGCGCGGGAATTGCGACTGGATAAGCTGGTTCAGGGCCATCGCGACTTTCTTGGCGGCGGCCCAGCAGTTGCGCAGTATCATCGAGCGGCTCATGTCCAGCATAAGAACCGTGGACGACGAGGTAATAAGCTCGGTCCGGTACACCTCGAAGTCCGGCGGTTGAATCCGCACCGGGGTCATCGGGCCTTCCCGGAAGACCGCGTTCATCACCGTCTTTTCGAGGTCGAGCAGGAAGGGGTCGCCAAACTCGTACTTCTTGGCGACATCGGTCCGCTCGCCGCCGGACCCGGTGAAACTGGTCTTGTGCTTGCCAAAGCTATCTTTCTTAAGCTGCGAGAAGATATCTTTGAGCGCTTTCTGGCCGATTTTACGCATGCCGCGCGGCGTCAGGTCGTAGCGGGCGCCTTTTTTCTCGATATACCCGGCGTCTTCCAGCAGTTTCGCCAGTTCGCCGAGTTGCTCGACCTGGGCCGCCGCTTCTTCGCCCATCAAATCGTGCACCTTTTCGGGGTCAAGCTGCCCTAACCCCTTATTGCCGTACTGGACATCCTTGAGGTCTTTTTCAAGCATATCCATTTCCTGCAAGCGGCTCATCAGGTCCATGGCCTCGCCCAGGCCCAGGTTTTCGTCACCCTGAAACGGGTAACGCTGGCCCATGGGGTTACGCATCGGGTAAAGCTGCTCCAGGTTGGCGGCCAGACGGGCCAGGTCCATCCGCAGGCGGTCGTCTTGCAGCATGGCGTTCATCATGCTTTCAAGCTGGCGGCGCTGCTCCGGCGACATACTGTTCATCAGCGACTGCATCTGGGCCATCTGGCGCTGCAGGTGCTTGATAAGGTCGTCCAGGCTGTTGAGGCCCGGCGGGAAGAAGTGGCCGTATTTTTGCATGAACTGCTGGAATTTCGGCTCTTTGCCCTGGGCTTTGTCCTGGAGCATCTGGTTTAGCTCCTGGACCATGTTGCGCATTTCCGCCTTTTGTTCGGGCGTGATGCCCTCTATGGCCTGCTTCATCCCCTGGAAATAGCTGCCGAGCATCTGCTGCTGGATTTGCTGCATCAACTCCTGGAACTGCTGCCGGGCGTCATTATCCATAAACTCGTAGTCATTGAGCTGGCGGATTTGCTGGCCGGGGTCTTGCGGCAACTTGTCCAGATACTGCTGCTTCTTGTTGACCTGCTTTTCCAGCAGGTTTCGCAACTCTTTCTGGTCGCTATCGGCGGTCTCTTCCAGCCGCTTTTGCAAACCCTTGCGCTCCTGCTGTACCACCTGGTCGAGCTTCTCGCGGATGTCCTGCATCACCGAATCCAGGTCGTAGCGGTTCATCTCGGCCTGGCGGCGGGCGCGCAAGCGGTCAAGCAGTTCCTGCAGGCCGGCCATGCGGTCGCCCATCTGGTTGTTAAAGCCCCAGCGATAAAGCTTTTGCATGGCGCTCATCAGGTCGTTGTAATTGTCGTTCATCAGGTCTTCGCTAAGAGCGTCCATGACCTCGTCAGCGTCGAAAGGCAAGACCTGTTGCGTACCGTCCCAGCGCGAATATCTATAAAGCATTTGGTTTACTGCTTTCCAACTTTTTAAAAGTTTGTCTAACGGCGGTAGCGGGCCTTGCCTTCGCCCCGGTCCTTGTTCAGCTTGCGGTTCAGGTGCAAACCTTCCAGGATAAACTCGACCGCGGATGCTACCGTGACCGGGCTGCCCTGCGCGTGGAGCTTGGCGACGGCCTTTTTAAGTTCGGCGACCTCGGCGGCCTGGTGGACGTATTCCATTGAAGGCATCAGTTCGGACGCTTCCATGTTAAGCCCGGCGTCGAAACCGCGAATGAGTTGCTCGAACTCGACCGTGTTGAAGTAGCGGTTGAAGGTGGTGACGATAGCCTTTTGAATCAGCTTTTCGACCACGCGCTCTTCTTTGTTGTCGCCCACGGTTTCAAGCTCGATTTTCCCGGCGGTGCTGCTGACAATCGCGTGCAGGTCGGCGATACGCGGCGAGGCGGCTCGCTCACCCAACCGGATAGCCCGGCGCAGCGAATTACTCATAATATTCTCGTAATTGCTGATGGTCACGCGGGCGCTCACACCGCTGCGCTGGCTGATGTCCGGGCTGCGGCGGGCTTCGTGGGTAATCTCGGCGATGATTTCCTTCATGAACTGCGGCACCATCAGTTCAATCCCCTCGGTCTTGAACTGCATGGCTTCCTGCTCAATGATGCGGATTTCATGCTCGATAGTGCGCGGGTAGTGGGTCCGAATCTCGCTGCCGAAGCGGTCTTTGAGCGGCGTTACAATCCGGCCGCGATTGGTGTAATCTTCCGGGTTGGCCGAGGCCACCACGAATACATCCAGGTCGAGGCGGATTTTGTAACCGCGAATCTGGACATCCCGCTCTTCCATGATGTTTAGCATACCAACCTGGATACGCTCTGCCAGGTCAGGCAGTTCGTTCAGGGCGAAAATGCCCCGGTTGGTGCGCGGGATTAAGCCGTAGTGAATGGTCAGTTCGTCCGAGAGATAGCGTCCTTCGGCAACTTTAATCGGGTCCACCTCGCCGATAAGGTCGGAAATTGTAATGTCGGGCGTGGCTAACTTTTCGCCGTAACGCCGCTCGCGAGGCAGCCATTCCACCGGGGTCTGGTCGCCAAGCTCGGCGATAATCGCCCGGGCCTGCGCCGAGATAGGCCGCAGGGGGTCGTCGTTAAGGTCGCCTCCGGTCACGACCGGGACTTCGGGGTCGAGCAAGTTTATCAGGCTGCGAGCGATACGGGTTTTGGCCTGGCCGCGTTCGCCCAGGAAGACAATGTCCTGGCCGGACAGAATAGCGTTTTCAATCTGAGGGATAACGGTTTCCTCGTATCCGATAATGCCGGGGAAAATATCGTCACCCTTTTTCATCTTCTCAATAAGGTTCTTGCGCATCTCTTCTTTGACGGTAAGCGGTTGATAGCCGCTCTGGCGCAGTTCGCCAAGTGTAGCAGGTTTATTTTTAGAGTCGACAGGCGCAGTCATGTGGGTAGTTCTCCTTCAGGGCCAAAAACCGACACTTCTAAAGAAATGGGAGATAAAAGGAGGCGGCAGATGGCTTCTTACACTATTACAAAATAAATTAAAAAACTGACGTTAAAAGGATTTACGTGGAAAGATTCGGAGCAAGTTCGCTATCAGAAAAGCTCCCTCAAATAAAAGGTTCACCTTTCAAGTGCCAGGTGTTGGCAAGGTTGGGACTGACTGTTCTATGGACTAACTTTACTCTTTTCTGGCTAAATGTCAATAACTCCGGCGATTTAATGGGCAGTAGTAAGCACGCAAAATACCCGGGAGTTCATACGCGCCCTTGAAATTGAGAAAAGCAAATAAAAATTGTCATCTAAATGTCATTTTCAGGTGTTAAATTCTAACTGGCGGGTTAAAGGCTTGACGGCAGGGTTTACTTTTTATATTGTGGCATGACCAATCGTTATAAACAATTAAGGCTTTCCAGGCGAAGATGAAAAACACGAAGAATCCCACAACCCGGAAGAGTTTTAACGGACGGCTAGCCCGCCTGCTGCATAGCGTGCGTTTTCGCCTGAGCCTCTGGTACGTGGTTATCCTGGCGATTGTATTGATTATCTTTGGTGTCGTTATTTTTTCGGTGGAGGCGGCCAGTTTAACAGGTGAAATTGATGCGGAGTTAAAATTTGTCACCGAAAAAATACCCCAGGCTTTAGCTACAGACCCCGGCACTTTTAAGCTAAACGAGCAGATAACCCAAATTTTGAACCAGATTCTCGGGCAAAAAAATTTGCCGATACCTGAACCGGTCCGTAGCCAGTTACAGGGTATTCCTCTTATTTCAAATCTTTTCCAGGGAAAATATATACTGGCTCTGTTGGATAAAGAGGGCCAGGTAACCCAATCGCTGGGCGCATTTGATAAAAGCCAGCTTGAAAGGTTGCAACAATTTGTAGCTGACCACTCAAAAAGGGCCAGCTTTGAGGTTTATACCGTAACCGCGCCGCCCGGCAGCGACCAATCGAGCAGCCAGCCCGACGAGGATTACCGGGTCTATATTTTCCCGGTGAGCCAGCCCAACGGCGTAAGCGGGACAATTGTGGTGGGTTTACCCTGGGAAGGAGCGGCAACCCTGCGGGTGCTGCTTATTGCCCTGCTCTTAACCGGGGCTATCACGTTGGCCCTGGCTGCCGCCGGGGGTTACTGGCTGGCAAGCCAGGCCATGCGCCCGGTCAGCGACATTACCCGGACTGCCCGCAATATCAGCGAAACCGATTTAAGCCGCCGCCTCAACAACCCGCGCCAGGACGAAATCGGCGAACTGGCCGGGACTTTCGACCAGATGCTGGGCCGGTTGCAATCAGCCTTCGAGCGGCAGCGCCAATTTACCGCCGACGCCAGCCACGAATTGCGCACGCCCCTGACGATAATAAGCCTGGAAGTCAACCGCTCCCTGGCTCGGCCCCGGTCGCCGGGCGAATATATAAAAGCTCTCGAAGTTATCCAGGTCGAAAATGAATATATGACGCACCTGGTCGAAGATTTGCTGGTCCTGGCGAGGGCAGATGCCGGGCAGGTTAATTTGCAGACCGAAGCTTTGGACCTGAGCGACCTCGCATTGGAAGTGGCGGAACGCCTCCAACCGCTGGCCGAGCAGCAGGGAATTCACCTCTTAACCGGGGAGTTACCCGAAATCCTGCTGCGGGGGGACCGCCACTATCTGACCCAGATGCTGGCGAACCTGGTCGAAAACGCCATCAAATATACAGCCGGGACGGGTGATACCGTGCGGATTGCGACTGGTTCTGAAACGGCTGCCGGGCAGAGGTGGGCCTGGTTGCGGGTTAGCGATAACGGCCCCGGCATTGCACCCGGTGATTTGCCGCACCTGTTCGACCGCTTTTACCAGGCTGACCCCTCTCGCACAGCGGCCCTGGTCGGCACCGCAACCCCTCCCTCAACCGCCGCCGAAGACCGGGTGCGCGGTAGTGGGCTTGGTCTTTCGATAGTCAAATGGGTGGTAGAGGCGCACCGGGGAACGATTACCGCCGCTAGCCGGCCCGGAAAGGGCGCGACTTTCGAAGCGCGCCTGCCCCTCGGTTAATCCATGCCCCAGCCTATTATAAGAAAACCCTAATTTCCCCTGCTTCGAGAGAAATTTGGGGGAGATCGACGGTTCCAAACCTTCATTTGCTCGATAATATAAGCGCAGTTAAACTTTTAAAAGCCTTGATTTGTGGCTCACTACGGAGGAAATCATGCGAAATATCGTTGTATCAGAATTTGTATCGTTAGACAATGTCATTCAAGCGCCTGGTGGCCCGGAGGAAGATACCGAAGGCGGCTTCACCCAGGGCGGTTGGACCTGGCCGTACTGGCATGATGACATTGGCGCGCACTTCTTTCAAGCCATCACGCAGAGTGATACTTTGCTTCTAGGACGCAAAACCTGGCAAATCCACGGCGGTGCCTTTGAACCAATGCCCGCCGGGGACAGCTTTGGCGATATAATGAATTCAATGCCGAAATATGTAGTTTCTACCACACTGACGACACCTTCGGCCTGGCGCAACTCAACGGTGATTAGCGGCAATGTTGTCGAGAAAATCCGCGCCTTGAAAGCGCAACCTGGCAAAAACATCATGATTGATGGCAGTAGCGTCCTGATTCATACCCTGGCCGAAAATGACCTGGTTGACGAATATAACCTGCATGTCTACCCGGTTGTACTTGGCGGCGGCAAAAAGCTTTTTCCTGAGGGTTTGCGGGTTAATCTTCGCCTGGTCGAATCCACACCCCTACCGTCAGGCGTTGTGTTCATGCGCTACGTGCGCACGTGATAAGCTGAAAACTAATCCTGTATTTAATAAAACAGCGAACCTTGAAGTCTTGTGGGTTCGCCGTTTTGGTTTATTTTGATTATCAGCCCGGCCTGAAAGCGGGGTAGCACCCCATTAAACGGTGAAAAACAGGAAAAGTTGAAATAAAAGCGTTCATCTGGCAAAATTTGGTTATGAATACAAAAGAACCAATACCGATGAACGCTGGGGAGCAATTCTGCTCTTACCAGCATTGTCCCAAAAGGGGACTGAAAAAGCAAGGTAACATCACCATTCACGACCGAGTGCGCCAGCGTTACCGCTGTAAAGTCTGTGGTAAAACCTTTAGCGAACGCACCGGCACCGTGTTCGAAGGGTTGCGTAAGCCCCAGACCTTAATTCTTGTGGTGGTTACATTACTCACCTTTGGTTGTCCCATCCAGGCCATCGTCGCCGCTTTTGGGCTGGACGAACGCACCGTCGCCGATTGGCGCGACCGGGCCGGTCAGCATTGTCAAAAGGTCCATGAGGCGTTGGTGGTGCACCAAAGCCTCGACTTACAACA